>NZ_LRIB01000027.1:0-397717 GCF_001758715.1 Janthinobacterium sp. HH104
AAAAACGCCGGCACCGTCCGGCGTTTTTTCGTAGGTCGGCTTAGCCCGCAGGGCGTAAGCCGACAGGCGCCGCCACGAAGATTGTCAGATTACGCTGCGCTAATCTGACCTACGCAGCTAAAACTGACATATATATAGAGGCAATCCGGGTGGCAGCGCCCCGCCACCCGTAACACCCCAAAAAACGCCGGCACCGTCCGGCGTTTTTTCGTAAGTCGGCTTAGCCCGCAGGACGTAAGCCGACAGGCGCCGCCACGAAGATGGTCAGATTACGCTGCGCTAATCTGACCTACGCAGCTAAAACTGACATATATATAGAGGCAATCCGGGTGGCAGCGCCCCGCCACCCGTAACACCCCAAAAAACGCCGGCACCGTCCGGCGTTTTTTCGTAGGTCGGCTTAGCCCGCAGGGCGTAAGCCGACAGGCGCCGCCACGAAGATTGCCAGATTACGCTGCGCTAATCTGACCTACGCAGCTAAAACCCGGCCCGGCCCGGCTCACTGTATCGACAGTTGCCGCCCACCCGTGCCTTCCTTCTTCGGCAAGTCCAGCAGCAGCACGCCATTTTCATAGCGGGCCTGCGCGCCGGCCTCGTCCACCTCGTGCGGCAGCACGAAACTGCGGTACTGCTGGCCGTACTCGCGTTCGCTGCGCACGGTCTTGCCGCCGCCGTCGCGCGTCACTCGCTCATCCTTGAGTTCGGCGCTGATGGAGACGCGGTTGCCGTCGATGGAGACTTTGATATCGTCCTTGTTGACGCCGGGAATGTCCGCCTGTACCTGATAGGCTTGTTCGGTTTCGGAAATGTCGACACGCATGCGTGCCGAACCGCCATCGCGCAAGCGCAAGGCGGGTGCGAAAAAGTCGTGCATGAATTCTTCCATGTCGCTGAACGGGTCGAAACGTGCCAGCGGGTTTTGCGGATCGCGACGGATCAGTTGATTAGCCATGATGTCCTCCTGCATGGGCTGGTTTGCACACGGCGGCCGTCCGCTTGGACGTCGCCACCTCCTGCATCTTAGGATGTCAACAACCAATCTCTTTGATCTGCCTCAATCGTGGCCAGCTTGATTTTTCCTCTACCTTCATCTGTGCGCTGCCCCGCATTGCACTACCTTGCGCCTGCGAAAAATGCCCCAAGGCTGTTATGCTAGCGCACGCTATGCTTGACCACCAGAAATCTTGCATTTCAATTAAAATTGATTTTTTCGCGACAGCCTTACACGGACATGATGAATACCAAGACCCCGATCGACTCCTTCAGCTTTCGCCGCATCCTCGCCCGCAATGTAACCTTGCCGCTGGTTATCGGGGTCGTCACGGCTCTCGTGTTCGTCGCCCTGATCGCCTACCTGCTCTCGGCCCTGCGCTCGGTCGAGCATTCCGAACGGGTGATCGGCAACGCGAATGAAGTCATGAAATTGTCGGTCGACCTGGAAACGGGCATGCGCGGCTATCTGCTGACGGGCGATGAAACTTTCCTGGCGCCGTATAAATCGGGCAAGGCCAAGATCGCCGTGGAAATGACCACCCTGCTGGACCTGGTATCCGACAGCCCCATCCAGGTGGACAGGCTGCGCCGCATCCGTGCGCTGCAAGGCCAGTGGCTCGATTACGCTGAAGGCGTGATCGCACAGCGCCGCAACAACCAGGAATTCCTTGCGCGCGTGCGCCAGGGCGAAGGCAAGCTGGAATTTGACGAAATCCGCCGCGAATTCCTCGCCTTCCTGTCCATGGAACAGCGGCTGCGCCAGGAACGGGCCGATACGGCCGAAAGCCGCACCATGCTGGCCGTGGTCGTGTTCCTCATCCTCAGCCTGGGATTGTCGGGCTTGCTCGCCTACCTGGGACGGCGCGAACTGCTGCGCCTTTCCGATATCTACAACGATGCGCTCGAGCAGCGCGGCAAGGACAACGACGTGCTGCAGGAGCAAGCGTGGCTGCGCACGGGGCAGACGGAACTGGCGGCCCACACGAGCGGCCAGTTGGGCTTGCCGCAACTGGGACGGCACGTGCTCGATTTCCTCGCCCACCGCCTCGACGTGGCCATCGCCACCCTGTACGTCGTCGACGAGGATGGCAGCCTGCGCCGCACGGCCGTGTACGGTTTCAACGAACAGGGCGTCAAGGAAAAACAGGTGTTCAAGCTGGGCGAAGGCCTGGTGGGCGAGACGGCGCGCGAAAAGCGCCTCAAGCATGTGCAGCAAGTGCCCGAGAACTACCTGACCGTGACGTCGAGCCTGGGCCGCGGCGCGCCGCTGGAACTGGTCCTGGCGCCCGTCAACAATGAAGGCGTCGTCAACGGCGTCATCGAACTGGGCTTTACGCATCCCGTCAGCGCCCGCGCCAAGGAATGGCTGAACCTGATTGCGGCGAACGTCGGCACCTCGCTGGAAGCGGCCCTGTACCGCCAGCGCCTGCAAAACGTGCTCGAAGAAACCCAGCAATTGAATGAAGAACTGGAAGTGCAGCAGGAAGAACTGCGCACGGCCAATGAAGAGCTGGGCGAACAGTCGCGCGTGCTGGAACAGTCGCAAGCCCACCTGGAAGAGCAAAAGGCGGCGCTCGAGCAGTCGAACGGGCAACTGGCCGTGCAGGCGCTGTCGCTGGACCAGAAAAATATGGCCATCGTCCAGGCGCACGCCCAGCTGGAAGCACGCGCGGAAGAATTGCAGCGGGCCAGCCGCTACAAGTCCGAATTCCTGGCGAACATGTCGCACGAGCTGCGCACGCCGCTGAACAGCTCGCTGATCCTGTCGAAACTGCTGTCGGACAACACCAGCGGCAACCTGACGCCGGAGCAAGTGACGTTTGCGCAAACCATCTATTCGGCCGGCAACGATTTACTCACCCTCATCAACGATATCCTCGACATTTCCAAGGTCGAGGCGGGCAAGCTGGAATTGACGCCGGAAAGCGTGCCTTTCGACGAACTGCTCAGCAGCATGAAAATGCTGTTTGGCGCCCAGGCCCAGCAAAAGAAACTGACACTGAGCGTCAAGGTAGCGCCGGATACGCCGCCGTCGCTCGTCAGCGACCGCCAGCGCCTTGAGCAAATCCTGAAAAACCTGCTGTCGAACGCCATCAAGTTTACCGATACGGGTACCGTGAGCTTGCACGTGAGCAGCGGCGCGGATGGCCAGGTGCGCTTCCAGGTGCAGGATTCGGGCATCGGCATTGCCGACGACCAGCAGCACAAGATTTTCGACGCCTTCCACCAGGCCGACGGCACCACCAGCCGCCGCTATGGCGGCACGGGACTGGGCCTGTCGATTTCGCGCGACCTGGCCGCCTTGCTGGGCGGCAGCATCGAGCTGGCCAGCACGCCAGGCCAGGGCAGCACGTTTACCCTGGTACTGCCGGCCGTCATGCCGGAGCGCGCCGTGGAAGCGGAGCCGGCCCCGGCCGCAGTGCCGCAAGCGCCCGCAAAAATCGCGGCCGCCGCGCCCAAGCCGGCGCCCGCCGCCAAGCCCGTGCCGCTGCCCACGTTCCAGGATGACCGCGACAGCGTGCCGGCCGCCAAGACGGGCCAGCGTTCCGTGCTGGTGATCGAGGATGAACCGTCGTTTGCCGGCATCCTGTTCGACCTCGCGCATGAAATGCAATACCGCTGCCTGGTGGCGCACGGCGCCGATGAAGGCTTGCGCCTGGCCGAAGAATTCCTGCCCGACGCCATCCTGCTCGACATGGGCTTGCCGGACCGTCCGGGTTTGCTGGTCTTGCAGCAGCTCAAGGAAAACCCGCTGACGCGCCACATTCCCGTGCACATCGTGTCTGGCAACGACCAGATCCAGGAAGCGATGCAGTTGGGCGCCATCGGCTACGCCACCAAGCCGCGCACGCGCGAGCAGCTGAAGGAAGTGTTCCGCAAGCTCGAGTCGAAATTCACGCAGCAGATGAAGCGCATCCTGCTGGTCGAGGACGACGAACGCCAGCGCGAAAGCGTGGTGCACCTGATCAGCGACGACGACGTGGAAATCACGGCCGTGGCGCTGGGCGAACAAGCGCTGGAATTGCTGAAAACGCAGATCTTCGACTGCATGATCATCGACTTGAAGCTGCCCGACATCCAGGGCAACGAATTGCTCGAACGCATGGAGCATGAAGAGCTGTGCTCGTTCCCGCCCGTCATCGTCTACACGGGCCGCAACCTGAGCCGCGAGGAAGAAGCGGACCTGATGAAGTATTCGCGCTCGATCATCATCAAGGGTGCCCGTTCGCCCGAACGCCTGCTCGACGAAGTCACCCTCTTCCTGCACAAGGTGGAATCGGAACTGTCGAGCGAGCGCCAGGGCATGCTGCAGCAGGTGCGCAGCCGCGAACGCGTGTTTGAAGGACGCAAGATCTTGCTCGTGGACGACGACGTGCGCAATATCTTTGCCCTCACCAATGCGCTGGAACAGCGAGGCGTGGTGGTGGAAATCGGCCGCAACGGCTTCGAAGCCATCAGCAAGCTCAACAGCGTGGACGATATCGACCTCGTGCTGATGGATGTCATGATGCCGGGCATGGATGGCCTGGAAGCGACCCGCCTGATCCGCGCCGATGGCCGCTACAACAAGCTGCCGATTATCGCCATCACGGCCAAGGCCATGAAGAATGACCAGGAAGAATGCCTGCAGGCGGGCGCGTCCGATTACCTGGCCAAGCCGATCGACCTTGATCGTTTGTATTCGCTGCTGCGCGTGTGGATGCCGAAGATGGAACGCATCTGATGTCCCAGCGCACCACGGACGCGCAGCTGCAGGCGCTGATGGAAGCGCTGTACCAGCGCTACAGCTATGATTTTCGCGACTATTCCCTGCCCTCGCAGCGGCGCCGCCTCAATCATGCGCTAGACCGCTTGCATTGTGCAGATGTGCCTGCCCTCCAGCAGCGCGTGCTGGACGACCCGGCCGCCTTTGGCGACCTGCTGCAGATTTTGACCGTGCCCGTCACGCAAATGTTCCGCGACCCGGCATCTTTCCGCGCCTTGCGTGAACACGTGGTGCCCGTGCTGAAAACCTACCCGTCGCCGACCATCTGGGTGGCCGGCTGCTGCACGGGGGAAGAAGCGCTGTCGCTGGCCATCGTGCTGCACGAGGAAGGCTTGCTCGAACGCAGCACGATCTACGCCACCGATATCAATCCGCAAGCGCTGGCCACGGCCGCACGCGGCGCCTATCCGCTGCACCGGCTTGAAGAATATGGCGCCAACTACCTGGCTGCGGGCGGCTTGGGCCAGCTGGCCGACTATTACATGGTCGAGCATGCCACGGCACGTTTCCAGCAGCGTCTGCTCGACAAGATCAACTTTGCCGACCACAGCCTGTCCACGGACAGCGTGTTTATTGAAACGCAATTGATTTTGTGCCGTAACGTCTTGATTTACTTTAATAAAACCTTGCAGGAACGGGCCTTGGGCCTGTTCCACGATTCGCTGTGCCACCGGGGATTCCTGGGACTGGGCAGCAAGGAAAGCACGCATTTCACGCGCTTTGCCCCCGACTTCGAGCCATTGCCGGGTCCTGAAAAGCTCTACCGCAAGCGTGCGCCGTCGCACGCCGCTTCCCACTACGCTGGACGGCACATGCCAGGAATGAAATATGATGAATGAAACAAGCACCAAACTGCTGATCGTCGACGACTTGCCGGAGAACTTGCGCGCGCTCAACGCGCTGATACGCGAGAGCGACCGCAGCGTCTATCAGGCCTCGTCCGGCGAAGAAGCGCTGGCCCTGCTGCTCGAGCACGATTTCGCGCTGGCCATCCTCGACGTGCAAATGCCGGAGATGGATGGTTTTGAGCTGGCGCAATTGATGCGCGGCACGGAAAAGACGCGCCACATCCCCATCGTCTTCGTCACGGCGGCCGGCAAGGAAATGAATTTTTCCTTCCAGGGCTATGAAAGCGGCGCTGTCGATTTCCTGCACAAGCCGCTCGACATCAATGCCGTGCAAAGCAAGGTCAACGTGTTTGTCGCCCTGCACCAGCAGCGCAGCGAGACACGGCGTCAGGTGCAGGCGCTCGAGCACAGCCGCCAGCAGCAGGAAGCGTTATTGAAGGAATTGCGCGCCACGCAGGCTGAACTGCAGCGCTCGCTGCGCCTGCGCGATGAATTCATGTCCATGGTGGCTCACGAACTGCGCACGCCGTTGAATACGCTGTTCCTGGAAACGCAGATGCGCACCGTCAACCTGGAACGGGGCAACCTGGCCGCTTTCGATCCGGACAAGCTGGGCAAGATGGTGGCGCGCGACGGGCGGCAAATCCGCAGCATGGTGCGCCTGATCGACGATATGCTCGACGTGTCGCGCATCACCAGCGGCAAGCTGTCGATCCGCCGCGAAGCCGTCGACCTGACCTGCCTCGTGCGGCGCGTGGCAGACGACCTGGGCCCGTATGCGGCCGCATCGGGCAGCGTGCTGGAAGTGATGGCCTTCGAGCCCATCCACGGTTTCTGGGACGCCTTCCGCGTCGAACAGATCGTTGTCAATCTGATCAGCAACGCCGTGCGCTACGGCCAGGGCCAGCCCGTGGAAATCAGCCTGGCGCACACGCAGAACAGCGCCGTCATCGAAGTGCGCGACCATGGCATCGGCATCAATGCGCGCGACCAGGAACGCATTTTCGACGCGTTCGAACGCGTCATGCACCAGGATCGCACGGGCGGACTGGGCCTGGGCCTGTTCATCACCAAGCAGCTGGTCGATGCGCATGGCGGCGCCATCACCCTGCAAAGCCAGCCCGGCAATGGCGCCCTGTTCAGCGTCACCCTGCCGCTGGCCGGCAGCTGAGGCCGGCATGACCAGCACCCCCGTCCCCCGCAGCCAGGCCGGCGCCAGCGGCGTCGCCTTTTTGCTGCAACTGGAACGCCGGCTGCGCCTGCTGCAAGACACGGGCGAGATTCTTTCCCTGTCGGCGCAGCTGCTGGGACAGCGCCTGGGCGCCCAGCAAGTGGCCTGCTTCGATATCGACCAGACCCTGCAGTGCCCCACCCTGCAGCATGCGTGGAGCGATGGCCTGGCACCGGGCGCCGCCAGCGAGTATTTCCTCGGCGATTACGCGGCAGGCCTGGCCGATGCCCTTGCCGCCGGCCAGGCGCTGGCCGTCAGCGATGTGGCGAGTGATCCTCGCACGGCCATGCCGGCCGCACTGGCCGCGTTCGCGCGCCTGGGCATCCGTGCCTTCCTGAACATTCCGATTGCCAAGGATGGCCAGCTGGAGGCCCTGTTCGTCGTGCACAGCAGCGCGGCGCGCCTGTGGCATGCGGAGGAGATCGAACTGGCCGTGCAAGTGTCGGAACGCGTCTGGTCGACCATTTTGCGGGCCCGGGCGGAATCGCGTTTGCGCGCCCTGACTGCCAGCATGGAAACGCAAGTGGCCGAGCGCACGCGCGAATTCGGCCGCACCTGGAACGTCAGCCCCGACTTGCTGGGCGTGCTCAACCTCGACGGCTATTTCGAACACTCGAACCCCGCCTGGCAAGCCACCCTGGGCTGGTCCAGGGAGGAAATCCGCACGACGAAATTTTTTGAACTGATCCACCCGGACGACTTGCCGCGCACCTATGCGGCCTGGGATGCTGCCAACCAGGGCCAGCCGGCACTGCGCTTCGAAAACCGCTACCGCCACAAGCTGGGCGGCTGGCACTGGCTGTCGTGGGTGGCCGTGCCCGAAGGCGAGAAGGTGTATTGCAGCGCGCGCGACATCACCGTGGAAAAGAAGCTGGAAGCGGACCTGGCCGCGCGCAACAGCGAGCGCGAGCGCCTGTGGCGCAGCGCGCAAGACCTGATGGTGGCCATCGATGCCGAAGGCTGCTTTGCCGCCGTCAACCCGGCCGCCGGCGCCATCCTGGGCTGGCTGCCCGAGGAAATGCTGGGCCGCAGCCTGTTCGACTTCGTACTGCCCGAAGATGCCGCCGCCACGCGCCAGGCGCTGGCGCAAGTGACGCAGGAGGCCCTGCCCAGCTTTGAAAACCGCTACCGGCACCGCGACGGCGGCCACCGCTGGCTGTCCTGGGTGGCGGCCATCGAAGGCGATCTGATTTTCGCCACCGGGCGCCACGTCACCTTGGAAAAGGAAGCGCAAAGCACCTTGCGTAGCATGCAGGAATCGTTGCGCCACAGCGAGATGGCCCTGCTGCAATCGCAAAAGCTCGAAGCGCTGGGCAAGCTGACGGGCGGCGTGGCCCACGATTTCAATAACGTGCTGCAGATTATCTCGGGCAATCTGCAACTGCTGCAGCTGAGCCTGGACGACGACCCGCTGGCCGCCAAGCGCATCGCCAGCGCATCGGCCGCCGTGGAACGGGGCGCCAAGCTGTCGGCCCAGCTGCTGGCCTTTGCGCGGCGCCAGCCGTTGAAACCGCTGGTGACGGACCTGGCGCAGCTGCTGCGCTCAACGGAAGAGCTGCTGCGGCGCGCCACGGGCGAAACCATCGAAACGCGCTGGCTGCTGGCCGACGACTGCTGGCGTGCCCTGGTCGACCCGCACCAGCTGGAAAACGTCATCCTCAACCTGGCCATCAATGCGCGCGACGCCATGGATGGCCAGGGCCAGCTGACCATCGAGCTGAGCAACATCGTGCTGGACAGCGATTACGCGGCCCGCCATGCGGACGTGGCGCCCGGCGACTACGTGCTGCTGGCCGTCTCGGATACGGGCGCGGGCATTCCGGCCGAGCTGCTGGACAAGATTTTCGAGCCGTTCTTCACGACAAAGAAAGAAGGCGAAGGCACGGGCCTGGGCCTTTCCATGGCCTACGGCTTCCTGCGCCAGAGCGGCGGCCACCTGACGGTGGACAGTTTGCCTGGCCATGGCAGCACCTTCCGCATCTACCTGCCGCGCTCGCTGGAAGCGGAAACGGAACTGCCGCTGCAGTTGGACGGCCCCGTGCTGGGCGGCAAGGAAACCATCCTTGTCGTGGAAGACGATGTGCAGGTGCAGACGACGGTGGTCGACATGCTGCGCGGCCTCGGTTACGTCGTGCTGCGCGCCAGCGATGGCGAAAGCGCGCTGGCCGTCATCGGCAGCGGCGTGCCCATCGACCTGCTGTTTACGGACGTGGTGATGCCAGGCAAAGTGGCCAGCACGGCGCTGGCGCGCCAGGCCCGCGTGCTGCTGCCACAGCTGGCCGTGTTGTTTACCTCGGGCTACACGCAGGACGCCATGATGCAGGGCGGCCGGCTGGAACCGGGCGTGGAGTTGTTGAGCAAACCGTACCGGCGCGAAGACCTGGCGCGGCGCATCCGCCACCTGCTGGCCAATGGCCGCCACGTGACGGCCCTGCACCAGTACCGCGCGCAGCTGGCGCCGCCGCAACCTGCCGCACCCGCACAGCCGGCGGGACGACATATTTTGTTGGTGGAAGATAATGCGGACGCGCGCGCGATGACAGGCGACCTGCTGGCCATGCTCGGCCACACGGTGCTGGCCGTGGGCACGGCCGAAGAAGCCTTGCCCCTGCTGGGCACGCCGGGACTGGAACTGCTGCTGACCGATATCAGCCTGCCGCGGATGTCGGGCGCCGAGCTGGCCGAGCTGGCGGCCCGCGAGCAGCCGCAGCTGGAAGTGGTGTTTTCCACCGGCCATGCGCCGGCCAATTCCGGCGTGCTGGACCCGCAGGCGCGCTTCCTCGTCAAACCATTTAGCGTCGAGCAGTTGCAGCAAGCCTTGCTGACACCAAACTAGTAAACGTCGAGCCGGCGCGCCTTCAGTGCGCCGGCCAGCTCTTCCAGGCCAAACGGCTTGCGCAGGAAACGGGCGCTGGCGTCCTGCATCAGGCTGGCGCCCCAGTCGTGGCCGGAAGCAAACACCACATCCAGTTGCGGCCAGTGCGCGCGCGCATGGCGCGCCAGTTCCAGGCCGGACATGGTGGGCAGGCTGATGTCCGTCACCAGCACGTCCAGGCCCGGCATGGCCAACAGCGGCATGGCCGCTTCCGCGCTGGCCACGCCGTGCACGGTGTGCCCCAGCATATTGAGCATTTCCGTCGTCATTTCACGCGCATCGTCATTGTCTTCCACCAGCAGGATGCGCCGCCCGGACGGGTCGGGTGCGCCCACGAGGCGGCGGTCGGCCAGCAAATGGCGGATGCGCCGCGCCAGGTCTTCGCGCTGGTACGGTTTGCTCAACAGCTCCACGCCCGGGTCCAGCCGCCCGCCCTGCATGATGGCGTTGTGCGTGTAGCCCGAGGTAAACAATACGGCCAGTTCCGGCAGCAGCAATCTGGCCTGCTGCGCCAGCTGCTTACTGCTGACGGGACCGGGCATGACCACGTCCGTAAACAGCAGGTCGATGGCCACGCCCGTGCCCAGCAGGGCCAGGGCCGAGGCGCCGTCATCGGCATGCAGCACGTCGTAGCCGAGGCCGCGCAGCATATCGACCACCGTGTGCTGCACGGGCGCATCGTCTTCCACGACGAGGATGGTCTCGCCACCGCCCAGCACGGGGCCCGTCAGGCTCGGTGGCGGTTCGGCCAGTTTTTCCAACGAACGGGGCAGATAAATCTTGAACGTCGTGCCGGCGCCCGGCGCGCTGTGCACCTTGATGTGGCCCGCGCTCTGGCGGATGAAGCCGTACGCCATGGACAGGCCCAGGCCCGTGCCCTCGCCTTCGCGCTTGGTGGTGAAGAAGGGCTCGAATATCTGGTCGATCACGTCGCGTTCCATGCCGTGGCCCGTGTCGGTGATGGTCAGCAGCACGTATTGCCCTTCCAGCACGTCCGCATGCTGGCTGGCGTAGGCGGCGTCGAGCGTGACGTTGCTCAGGGTAAAAGTCAGGCGCCCGCCCTTGTCCATCGCATCGCGCGCGTTGATGGCCATGTTCAGCAGCACGTTTTCCATCTGGTTCGGGTCGACCAGCGTATGCCACAGGCCGTCGCTGATGAAGGTTTCCTCGGTAATCGCCTCGCCCAGCGCGCGGCGGATCAGCTCATGCATGCGGCGCAGCAGCCGGCCCAGGTCCGTCACCAGCGGTTTCAACGGCTGGCGCCGCGCAAAGGCCAGCAGCTGCGACGACAGCTTGGCGCCCCGCTCAACGGCCGAGGCGGCAGAATCGAGGCGCCTGGCCGCTTGCGGATTGTCGGCCACCGTCAGTTTCAGCAACTGCAAATTGCCGGAAATGATCTGCAGGACGTTATTGAAATCGTGGGCCACGCCACCCGTCAGCTTGCCGATCGATTCGAGCTTTTGCGCCTGCAATAAAGCTTGCTCGCTGCGCACCAGCGCCAGCCGCGCCTCTTTTTCATCGGTGACGTCGCGGCCGATGGCATGGATCAGCTTTTGCGCCGGCACGGCCGTCCAGGAAATCCAGCGGTAGCCGCCATCGCGGCGCCGGTAGCGGTTTTCCATGCGCAAGGTGGGCGCGCCATGGGCCAGGCGCGACAAGTCCTGCAAGGCCACCATGCGGTCGTCGGGATGCACGAGGCTGATGAAGTCCATGCCCAGCGATTCGACTTCCGGGCGCTCGAGTATCTTGCTCCAGGCGGGATTGACGGCGATGATCATGCCGGACAGGTCCGCCACCAGCATGATGTCGGTCGACAGCCGCCACATGCGGTCGCGGTCGGCCGTGCGGTTGGCCATTTCCACTTCCAGCGAGGAATTCAGGTAGGCCATCTTTTCCAGCACGTTCTTCTGTTCCTGCACGTCCGTATTCGTGCCCACCCAGCGCAGCACCTTGCCCGCCTCGTCGAACAGGGGCAAGGCGCGCGCGAGGAACCAGCGGTAGGCGCCATCGCTGGCGCGGCGCATGCGGAACTCCTGTTCATAGGCGCTGGCGGTGGCGACGGCCCGGTCCCAGCTTCTCTGCGTGGTCTGCACGTCGTCTGGATGCACGCAGTGGCGGAAACCGCTGGACACGAGCGACTTCATCGATTGTCCCGTGTATTCGCACACCTGTTCGTTGACCCAGTAGGTGGCGCCGCTGCCATGCGCGAGCCAGGCCTGGTTGGGCATGGTGGACGCGAGCGAACGGAACTGCGCCTCGCTGTCGAGCAAGGCATTGCGCGCCTGCCAATGTTCGTCGATATCCTCGCACGAGCCATACCATTTCACGGCCTGGCCGCGTTCGTCCCGGCGGCAATATGCGCGCGAATGCACCCAGCGGTACTGGCCATCCTGCTGGCGCACGCGCATTTCCTGGTCGAAAGGCTGGCCGCTGCCCACCGCTTCGCTCCAGGCCGCCAAGGAATGGGGAATGTCTTCGGGGTGGATGGCTTCCAGCCAGCTGGTGCCCAGGCCGTTGCCGCCCGTCCATTCGCGCCAGCGCTGCGCGACATAGTCGAGCTTGCCGTCGATATCGGCCGTCCACAGCACTTGCGTGTTCAGTTCGATGGCGTAATGAAAGTGTTCGCGGCTGTCGTGCAGCGCCTGTTCCAGCTGGCCCCGCTCGATGACATGCGCGGCCACGCGCGCGGCCAGCGCCAGCAGTTCGATCTCCGGTTGCGTAGGGTGGCATGTCGCCTGGAAAAACAGGCCCAGCACGCCCAGGATATGCCCCTTGGCGCCAAAGACGGGGGCGACCCAGCAGGCGCGGTAGCCGTGCAGCAAGGCTTCCTTGCGTCCCGCGCTCCAGTGCACGTCGCGCGTGATGTCGCCGCAATACACGGGCGCGCCGGAAAAGGCCGCCGTGCCGAACGGGGATGGCTGGTCGCCGCCGTGGCGCAGGGCCAGGCACAGGTCTTGTGGCAAGCTGGGCGCGGACAAGCCGCAAAAGCGGTCGGACTCGTCGATCAGCACGAGGCAGGCATGTGCGCCGCCGTCGGCCAGCGCTTGCAGCGCCAGCAACAAATGCTCCAATGCATGGGCCAGGTCGGCGCCTGCCGCGATGCTGCCCAGCGCACTATGCTCGGCGTCCAGCAAGGAAAGAATGTTGTTTGCGTGCACCGTGTCGATAAGGGGAAAACTGATGCCCGGAATATACCATGGGGCAACCCTCTTGCAGGAGGAAACAGCGCATCGCTTGATCTCTACGTGCACGTGCCCCTATGCTAAAGTGTTGCTCTCTTCTCAAGCGAGTTCCAGCATGCCTACTTCCCTGCCGTCCTCCCTGATCGCCACCGCCCTGCTCGCCTGTGCCCACGGCGCCGTCGCCGCCCCCATGAGCCTGGACGACTACCTGGCCCTGAACGGCCCCCCGCCCAAGGCGCAGATCCCCTATGGCCCCGCGCCGTCGCAATACGCACAGCTGTTCCGGCCCGAAGGCAGCGGACCGTTCCCCGTCGTCGTGCTCGTGCATGGCGGCTGCTGGACGGTGGCCTTCGGCGGCATCAAGCAGATGCGCAACGTGGCCGGCGCCCTCGTCGCACAAGGGATCGCCGTGTGGAATGTCGAGTACCGGCGCGTCGACGAGCCGGGCGGCGGCTACCCGGGCACCTACGAAGACATGCACGCGGCACTCGACAGCCTGCAGCAGCACGCGCCCCAGTACCAGCTGGACGTGAACCGCATCGTCGCCATGGGCCACTCGGCCGGCGGCCAGCTGGTGCAATGGATCGCAGGCAGGGAAAAACTGCCAAAGACCAGTCCCCTGTACCGCGACAACTACCTGCCAGTGAAAAACATCGTCAGCCTGGGCGGTCTGGCCGACCTGCGCCATGAGAAAGACTTGATCAAGACCAGCTGCGAGCGCGACATCGCCCAGCTGGCAGGCCAGCCCAGCGCAACGCGCCCCGACATCTACAGCGACACCAACGCCGCCGACCTGATCCCCAACGGCAGCCGCACCGTGCTGGCCACGGGAGAACTCGACACCATCTCCCCTCCCCGCGTGGCGCACGACTATGCGGCCAAGGCCAAGCTGGCTGGCGACCATGCGGAAGTGCTGATTTTGCCTGGGGCCAGTCATTATGACGAGATTGCGGCGACGTCGAATACTTGGGGGATGATTGTACCGGTGGTGCGGGGGATGTTGGGGATGGAGAACGACAAGAATCAATAAGGTACGCGATCAATGCATGCAAATACGCAGTTTTCGAACCGGGCAATGAAGGTGAACCATGCGGGAGAGCAAGCGGCCATCAGCATTAGTACCTGTCTGACATCTACTAAGAAGAATTTAAGAAGGAAAAAATCGCCCCCTAGAAAACCCTGTTTGACCTAGGCTATAGCAAATTGCGGTGTATTATTGCTCATATATACCAAAAGTAGGCCTCAATGATTTTTGACCTGAAACCACCAATTTCGCGATCATCCACTCCAAAGTCTGTGGTGGCATACTGATGTCTGCCAACCATGCTACTTATATCTCACGGTACGTTATCCAGCATGCGAAGGAGCAGCACCAATTTGCTGAACCTATCGAGTCATTTCGAAAGCAAATAGCTTACGTACTGCTAGGTGAACCAGGATCTGGCAAGTCCACTCTGTTTGAACGAGAGGCAGCTGCTCTGGGCGATAGTGCTCGCTATACGACTGTCCGTGATTTTTTGCGCTCAGAACTTGATGATGCAGATCGACGTCGTACATTGTTCATCGACGCGATGGATGAGCAGCGCGCGGCTGACGGACAGTTGAATCAGCCGCTGGATCGTTTGATCACGAAGCTCCAACAGCTTGGGCGGCCAAATTTTCGTTTGTCTTGTCGCGCAGCCGACTGGCTTAACTTAGACACCAAGGAGCTAGAAAGCGTTTCCGGTCATGGACAGATTGTTGAGTTACAACTTCAACCTTTGAGCGAAGCAGAGATTGAGCGGCTTTTACAGAGCTGGACGCCAAATCGGCTGAGTGATCCGGTGGCATTTATTGAACAGGCACGGCAGAATGGCCTTGAATCAATGTTGGGCAATCCAATGCTGCTTGACTTGCTTGTTAGTGCGGTTTCCGGGGATGCCTGGCCAGCAAGTCGGACAGAGATTTTTCAGCTCGCTTGTCAAAGGCTGGCAGAAGAACACAACGAAAGCCATGAGCGACTTACGGAAGCAGTCAATACCGATGAGCTTTTGGATGATGCAGGCATGTTGTGCGCAATCCTATTGCTTTCGGATCGTTCAACTTACCGTACTTCGGGCAAAGATGCCAGTAGTGTTTCAACGAAAGAGTTGACAAGGCGTTTGGGGATCAGCGCTGTACGGAGCAAGCGTGCACTGAACACAACCATGTTTGTGGCTGTTGGCGCAGAGCGCTGGTACCGACATCGTTCGATCGCGGAGTATCTCGCGGCACGTGCGTTGTTGATACAGATGGAGAGTGGTTTGCCCATTACCCGGATCCTCGCCTTAATGAGTGGTGCTGTTGGCGGAATTGTTGACTCTTTGAGGGGTCTTTACGCATGGCTGGTTAGCTTTTCCCATCATCGAGAGGTATTGATTCAGTACGATGTTCTGGCCGTTGTCTATTATGGCGACGTTCGCAACTTCAACACTGAGACTAAGCGCCTCGTCTTTGAAGCAATTCATAGTGCCGCCTGTCTATTACCTGGTTTAGGACGCAGGGATTGGCAGTCCGAAGCATTTGGCGGATTAGGGACCTCTGATATGGAATCGTATCTAGTAAGCATCTTGATGCAGGATCGATTTGAAGACGCTGACGAAGTATTATTGCTGTCGGTGTTAGAAGCAATTGAACATGGCCAAACAATGCCGCGACTCCTATCGTATGTCGCGGCAGTCGCAGGTAATGCACGGCATTGGGATATCGTCCGCCAGACAGCAGTAGAAGTTCTGGTAGCAAAGTCGGATCCGCAGGGTCCTTATATGTCACCACTGCTTGCCGCTATCCGGGATGGAACGGTCGAGGATAGTGACGATGAACTGGCTGGACGGTTGCTTAACGTACTGTATCCGGCAATAATAAATACTAGAACTTTGATTTGGGAATTTCTTCTCCCACCTCGACGTAATAATTTTTTCGGCAGTTACCGCAATTTTTGGCATTTGGAATTATGGAACAAAGTGCCGAAAACTGAGGCGGTGATTTTGATCGACTCCATCTGCGAAATGATTGCGCGTGGTGCGCGCTGGGATCAGGACCACTCTTTCAACGACTTGTATTGTGGAGCAATTCTGCACGCTGCCTGCAGTCTCGGTGCGGACTTGACAGGAGACCAGTTGTATCATTGGATTGCTTCCGGACTGAATGAACACGGTTATCGTGCTTGGGAAGGATCAAAAACACAGGAGTTAAGTAAATGGCTGATTGAACACCCCGATCAGTTGAAAGCTGTGTATGAGTGCGGGCTGGTGCATTTAAACGCGCAAGCCAAGGCGTCTCAGTTTTCGAGCTGGCAGCATGTGCTGTTGAAAGGTATGCCGGTCCCTGATGGTTGGTATGCGTGGTTGCTACAAGTGGCCGCGCTGCATGTTGAAGAAGAGATTGTGCGCTTCTGTTTTGGTGCCGCCGCATGGGCTGCTGCCAATTCCCCTGACCGTTTCCCAAATGGCCTGGATCAAATATACGCATGGACACAAGAGTATGGCGGCCGTTGGCCGGCTTTCGATGATTGGTGCGAGGCTGAGACTTCTACACCTTTGGACGACTGGCGTCGTGACGCCCGTGCCCATCAAATCGAGCGTGCGAAACAAATTGCCAGTGATCAAGTTCAACGCCGTGAGGCACTAGCGCCTGCGCTCAAAATAATTCTATCTGGCGGGGTCTCGCCGGGGCTGATGCATGATATTTTGGTTGTAATGGAGCGTGGAGGATATGGAGTCGACGACGTCACGCCGGTGCTTCGCGTGCAAAGCTTCCTAGTGAGTGACAAGCTCACCGCGCAGCGCGCGATCGACTCCTTAATCGATGTACTTGGTCGCGATGAGCTACCGTCTTGGTCGGAGGTGATCGAGCTTAATGACAGCCAAAAGACATTTTTGATCCAGCCAGTCTGCCTTTATGCCGCAGATGAAAAATGGGGCTGTGAGGATAGCGTTATGGAAATCTCAAAATATCCATATGCATTGACACTTCTAGCATTCAGCTTGGTGGCTGGACGAAAGCCGAAGTGGTTCTCAGCACTGGCGAGTTCGCAGCCCGAAAAAGTCGCTGCTGTTATGAAGACGTTCTTATCTCGTATGATGCGCCGTTGCGACGATCGCATAGGCGCTGTGCAGTGGTTGGACTCCTTCCCTCCCCAGTCAATCGTACAAGCAGACGTCTTGAATTTCTTATTAGCACGGATGACGATTCCGTTTGAAAAGGACTTCCCAAAAAGCCCGATAGGTGGAGTTCTCCAGTCTGCGATCAAATACTCCAAGCAGGCAGAACTTGAGCTATGGATTCAGTCGACGCTATCCGAGGCTAAAGTCGCTCCCATCGAACAAACCGTCGCGTTGGCCGCATCGCTTGCATACTCTGACGATCGATTTGATGAGCTACTCGCCCTTGTATCAGGAGACCTGGAGCGCGCGGCCGCATGTTGTCATGTATTTGATCAGCCACTGCCAAAAATCATTTTAAGCCGGATGCCGATTTCACTGATTGGGCGGCTGGTGAGGCAATTGGGACAGCTGGTTTCACCGCGTACAGATGCGATGTTTAGCGTAAGAAAAGACGATAGCATTCGCACAGGGATTGCAGCTTTGCTGGCTGAACTGGCATCGCGCACCTCCGCGTCAGCGACACTTGAACTATTCAGATTACAGCAATATCCTGAGCTAATGCCGTGGCGCTACAAGCTCTCGGAATGCCAGATACAAAGCAAGACGCGTGTTCTAGAGGCGACGTTTGGCCTCGTGGACCCGTTAAAAGTTGCCGAAGTATTGTGCAATCGTGAGCCAGCAACTGAGCTTGATTTAGTGGCATTCGTTCTCGATCATGTGGATACTTTAATGCGCCGTATCCAATTTGCTGAAACAAACATGGTGGGAATTTTCTGGCGTGAGGATAAGACAGGAAATCGTATACCTCAGACTGAGAACGTTTGCCGAGATCGCTTCTTGCACTTGCTCAATCTAGAAATGAAACCAATGGGTATTCATATTGGAAAGGAACAGCCAACAGCACGTGATAAACGGTCCGATATGGCGATTACTCTGACTCGGCCAGGGCGTCACATGAGTGTCCCGGTGGAAGTAAAACTCGATAGTCATCCCAATGTATGGCATGCCTGGAATACACAGCTAATGGACCTGTATGCGCCCGATCCAGACTCTGGCTACCATGGCGTGTACTTGGTGATGTTTGCTGGACACAAAACTCGTTTATCGCCAACTCGTATGCGCCCGTCAAACGCAGAGGCGATGGCACAAGCTTTTTCTCAGCTGATCCCGCCTGCGTATCTTGGCCGACTTCACGGAATGGTCTTGGACTTCTCTTGGGCATAGTATAGGTTCGCAAATACTAGGTTACCTTGCCCGCGAAGAAACGTAATAGCAATACCACGATATGCTGGAAAGTATGGGATGCACCAATGCATTCACGTCAATGAGTTCGCGCCGAACGCCATTTGCTACTTATTGGAAAACAACCTTATGCAATCTTTGAGAATGTACTCGGAACCTCGGCAAGAGGGTCTCCGCACATGTACGGCGAGCCCAAGCAACGCAGCCATGGACATTTTCTCAGGCCCGCGGCTCTGGCCCGCCATTCAATAAAAACTTACTGAACACGCGCCAGATACTGGGCTAACTGGGCAAAGGTCGCCCTGAACCCCTGCGTCATCGACTCATGCCCCTCGAGAAAAGTTCGATGCTGCTCATCCGTCGCCTTGTGCGGCGTCGAGCGCAAAGTCATCGTCGTCTTGCCATTCTCTTCGCTAAGCGTCATGACATTGAACGATTCCAGCGGCCAAGTAGCGCTGACGGGGTGCTGCACGGCATTGCCCTGCTTGTCGGCAAACGACAGGATGGAAACGATGCGTTCGGGCGCTTCGATAGACTGGTAGGTGAACTTGCCCCACATCTCGTAGCCATTGTCCGCGCGCATGCCGTAGTGGAAGACTCCGCCCGGTTTGAGGTCCAGCGCCAGCACGCTCAATTCGAAACCGACGGGGCCCCACCATTGCGCCAGGCGCTCCGGCTCCACCCACGAGCGGAACACCAGTTCGCGTGGTGCGTCGAAAGTTTGCGTGATGACAAAGTCGCTGCTGTCGCGGTGCTGTCCTTCCTGCTTCTGTTCTGCGGTGGCCATGCTCTCTCCTGTGTTGGTGGAATGGCAGTTAATGTAACAGTGGCGCCGAAAATGGGAAAGGCCCGTACGCCATCTTGAGCGTAAGTCGGGTTAGCGCACAGCGCGTAAGCCGACACCATCACCAGCGGCTCAGGCCAACGATGGTGTCGGATTACGGCCCGGAGGGCCTAATCCGACCTACCCGACCTACTTTGCCTTGCCAGCAGATGCCACCTGGTCGAGGATATGCTTGGGCACGGCCGCATAGTGCTTGAATTCCATCGTGTAGGTGGCTCTGCCCTGCGTCAGCGAACGCAGCGTTGTCGAGTAACCGAACATTTCCGCCAGCGGCACGAGGGCCTTGACGATGCGTCCCGCGCCGCCGGGGACGTCGTCGACGCCCTGCACCATGCCGCGGCGAGCCGTCAGGTCGCCCATGACGTTGCCCATGAACTCTTCCGGCGTTTCCGCCTCCACCTGCATCATCGGTTCGAGCAGTACGGGATAGGCTTTGCGCATGCCATCCTTGAAGGCGATGGAACCGGCCATGCGGAAGGCGTTTTCGTTCGAATCGACGTCGTGGTAGGAGCCGAACGTCAAGGTCGCCTTCACGTCGACGACCGGATAGCCGGCCAGCACGCCCGACTTCAAGGTTTCGACGATGCCCTTGTCGACGGCGGGGATGAATTCGCGCGGCACCACGCCGCCCTTGATGGCATCGACGAACTGGTAGCCGGTGCCTGGCGGCAAAGGTTCAAGTTTGAGCACCACGTGGCCGTACTGGCCCCGCCCGCCCGATTGCTTGACGAACTTGCCCTCCACGTCTTCCACCGCACGCGTGATGGTTTCGCGGTACGCCACCTGCGGCTTGCCGACATTGGCTTCCACGCCGAATTCACGGCGCATGCGGTCGACCAGTATCTCCAGGTGCAATTCTCCCATGCCCGACATGATGGTCTGGCCCGATTCCTCGTCCGTATGCACCTTGAACGACGGGTCTTCCTGCGCCAGGCGGTTCAGGGCGATGCCCATCTTTTCCTGGTCCGGCTTGGTCTTCGGTTCGACCGCCTGCGAAATCACGGGTTCCGGGAAGATCATCTTTTCCAGCACGATGATGTGATCGAGCGCACACAAGGTGTCGCCCGTGGTGACGGCTTTCAGGCCCACGGCGGCGGCGATGTCGCCCGCATACACTTCCTTGATTTCCTTGCGCTCGTTCGCATGCATCTGCAGGATGCGCCCCAGCCGCTCGCGCGCGCTCTTGGTGGGGTTGTAGACCATGTCGCCCGAGTTCACCACACCCGAATACACTCGGAAGAAGGTCAATTGCCCCACGAACGGGTCCGTCATGATCTTAAAGGCGAGCGCGGCAAAGTGCTCGTCGTCCGTCGGATGGCGCTCCACCTCGTTGTCGTGCTCGTCATGGCCCATGATGGGCGGCACTTCCATGGGCGACGGCAGATATTCGATGACGGCATCGAGCATCGCCTGCACGCCCTTGTTTTTAAACGCGCTGCCGCACAGCATGGGCACGATTTCATTGCGAATCGTGCGCGCGCGCAAGGCTTGCTTGAGCTCGGCTTCCGTAAACGTGTCGCCATTCAGATAGCGTTCCGTCATCTCGGTGCTGGCTTCGGCCGCGTGTTCTACCATGTGCTCATGCCACTGCTGTGCCTGCGCCTGTAGCTCGGCGGGAATCTCGCCATAGCTGAACTGCACGCCCTGGCTGGCGTCGTCCCAGGTGATGGCGCGCATTTTCAACAGGTCGATCACGCCCGTGAAATGGTCTTCGGCGCCGATCGGCAACTGGATGGGCACGGCCACTCCCTTCAGGCGGTCGGCGATCTGCTTGCGCACGCGCAGGAAATCCGCGCCCACCCGGTCCATCTTGTTGATGAAGGCGATGCGTGGCACGTGGTATTTGTTGGCTTGCCGCCAGACGGTTTCCGACTGCGGCTGCACGCCGCCGACGGCGTCATACACCATCACGGCGCCGTCGAGCACGCGCATTGAGCGCTCGACCTCGATCGTGAAATCCACGTGGCCGGGCGTATCGATGATGTTGATGCGGTGTTCGGGGAAATTGCCGGCCATGCCTTTCCAGAAGGCCGTGGTGGCGGCCGAGGTAATGGTGATACCCCGTTCCTGTTCCTGCTCCATCCAGTCCATGGTGGCGGCGCCATTGTGCACTTCGCCGATCTTGTGATTGACCCCCGTATAAAACAGGATGCGCTCGGTGGTGGTGGTCTTGCCGGCGTCGATATGGGCGCTGATGCCGATGTTGCGGTAGCGCTCGATAGGTGTTTTGCGGGTCATCACAATCTCCATGGCTAGCCCCGGCACGCCTCGGTTTGCGCCGGTTTTGCAGTGTAGCAGACATCGATTTGGCCGACACGGCGGCGGGCTGTTTACCATGCACGCAACACTGGCAGGCGCACACACGTCAGGCGCACGGAGACTAATTGCGGATTCGGCTATACTTCCAGACGTTAATTTTTGAACTTTAATTCAACAAAGATTAATAAAAATCAATACGCATGGCATCCGGCCATGCAAGGCGACGCCGCCGGCATGCAGCCCAGGTGCGCACCGAACGACATGCCCTACTCAGCCTATGACTATCCAACTAAGAAAAATAATCCTCTCTTCCCTGCTGGCATCGCCGGCGCTGGCCATGGCCGGCGAACTGGAACAGCAAATGCAGCGTTGCGCCGTGCTTGGCGACGCCAGCGCCCGCCTGGGGTGCTTCGACACCCTGGCCAAGGCGGCGGAAAAAGCCACCATCGCCGCCGGAGGTGATTCCGCCACCGCGGCCGTCACCCTGGCAGCGGCAGCCGAGGCCGCCCCCATCACCCCCGTCAGCCCACCTGGCGTGGCCACGCCGGACGCCGTCAACGCGGCCATTCCCGCCGTCGCACAGACAGGCGCGGCGCCGCCGGAAGCGCCGATTTCGCGCACGCAGCAATCGTGGGAACTGAACGAGGCCTCGAAACGCGGCCTGTTCAACTTCCGCCCGCACCGCGACACCTATCTGCTGCTGGCCAATTACAGCGACGCCTCGAACGACGAGCCGTTCCAGGATTTCACGCCGGCCGGCATCAAGAGTCAGCATGTGGAACTGACGTTCCAGCTGAGCTTCAAGATGAAGCTGCTGGAAGACATCGCCGGCACGCCGCTCGACATGTGGTTCGGCTACACGCAGCAAAGTTTCTGGCAAGCGTATAACCGCAAGGCCTCGAGCCCGTTCCGCGAGACCAATTACCAGCCGGAACTGATGCTGATCATGCCGATCAACAAGAATTTCGCGGGTGTGGAATTCAATTACCTGAACTTCGGCCTCGTGCACCAGTCCAACGGTCAGACGTCGACCCTGTCGCGCAGCTGGAACCGCGTGTATGCCGAACTGGGCATGGAAAAAGACAATCTGGCCGTCACGGCCCGTGTCTGGCACCGCCTCGACAATGGCAAGACCGACAATGACAATATCGACATCACCGATTACCTGGGGCATGGCGACTTGCGCGTGAGCTACCGCAACAAGGGCCACGAGTATGCCGTGACGGCCCGCCGCAATTTCAGCAAGAAGCATGGCTCCATGCAGGCAAGCTGGGCTTTCCCTTTGAAGGCCAACCTGAAAGGCTATCTGCAGCTGTTCTCCGGCTATGGCCAGAGCTTGATCGACTACAACTATTCGCAGAAATCGATAGGCGCCGGTTTCATGGTCGACCTGTAAGCCAAGCAGTACCGCAAACAAAAATGGCGCCGACGGCGCCATTTTTTATGGAAAATATCTGGTTTATCGCGGGCTGCCACCCAGCACGCGGGCCGGCAGCATGACGATGGCGCGCAGCAATTCGAACACGCCTTCCACGCCGATGCCGATCAAGCGGAACGGCAGCAACAGCAGCCACGCCAGCGGATACAGCACGAGGGCCAGCAAGGCCAGGGGCCAGCATACGAGCAAGAGCAGCAGCCACAGCACAAATCCCAGCATCGCGTCCCCCTAGAATGAAATGTGCGGAGCAAGCCGTGCTTGCCCCGCTACCGTGAGGCCACTATATGCAAGCGCCGCCACGGCGGCAACGGCCGTGCGATGAACTGCGTGCTGGGGGGATGAACGGTGCAAAAACGGGAATGAACGGCGCCTGCGGATACCTTTATTGACCGACGCAAATCACTTTCGTGATGTATTCATGCGCATTCGGTTTCTTGCTGGTGGCCCATTTGATGGCCTGGTTGGCATCTTCGATGGTCAGGATGGAGGCCTTGTCCTTCGACTTGATGAAGGACACGCCTTCAAACACGCCTTCCTTGCTGCGCATTACCTTGGCAAACACGGGCGGCTTGGTCTCGCCATCGCTGATTTTGTTCTGTTGCACGAGGTAACGCTGATCGATCTGTTCCATGATAGTAAAGCTGTCCAGTGGGTAAAAGACGAAATATACCCTGAATGGACAAACGCCGCAGGACGAAATCGCTGCGGCGTTGCCTTTACGTTAATGACACTCAGGCGTAGACGGCGTTCTGCGTAACAGGCTGCAGGTTCACGTCATAGATCACCTGCGCGCGGATCGATGTTTCCAGCGAAGGAATCGAGCCGCCGGCGCGGTACTGGAAGCTCACTTGCAGCACGTCGCCCGCCTTCACGGCGACCGGCGTGGCCAGCGGCAAGCACATGTAGTGGTTCAGCCAGTCGATCGTGGTCGAGCGCTCGGGCACGACGGCCAGGATGTTCTTGGTAACGAAACGCAAGGCATTCAAGGTGCCGCTGCGCTCGACGACGAACTTGCCGTCGAAGCCGAAGACGCTGTCCGTCGGCTGGCTGAAGTCGATGATGCTGTACACGGAAGGCGGCGCCAGCTCCTGCACGCCAGGGTGGATGGCCGTGGTCTCCTGGAATTGCACGATGGGCGCATAAAAGCCCTCGAAATCGTATTCCTGCTGCATCGGTTGCACGGCCATGATGACGGCTTCGGGCAGGAAGATGGGCAGCGGGCCGCCAAAGCGGGCCAGGTAGCGGCGCTTGAACGATTCGATCACTTCCACCTGCTTTTCGCGCAGCATGCCCACATGGATCATTTCACAGATGACCACGTCGACGGGCTCGGGCGGCAGGTATTCGAAGGCGTCCGCGTGGACGACCTCGACTTTTTCACCGTTGGGATTGAGCGCCAGCATCTTGCGCGCTTCCTTGACCATGTCAGGATTGAACTCCACGCACCACACCTTGTCGGCGCGTGCGGCCGCAAACCACGACAGCACGCCCGTGCCGCCGCCCAGCTCCAGCACTTTCATGCCAGGCTTCACCGCGTAATCGATCGCCGACTTGAACCCGTGCATGCGGTTCTGGTCCATCAACATATTGTGGTGGTAATGGACGGGGATAAATTGCCCCAGATAACAACTCTCGATTTCTCGTTCATTCAGCATGTCTGTCCTCTTGGAGTCTGGCTCCGATGGCCGATCGGTTTTGTCATTCCAGAAAGCAGTGTTATCGCACGGGCTGCGCGAGGGGCGGCGACAAACCAGCCGGCGCCTGACGTTGATGTGATTGCCCATGCGAAAAATCTCCTGATTAATGCGACACGATCATTATCGTTAATCGGCACGGAGAACAAAGGGCTGAGCTGAGAGGCAATTCCATGCCAATTTCAGCGCTGGCATGGAAAATATTGCCAGAAGATTACTTGCGGGCTGCGCGCGCCTTCTGTGCCGCTTCGATGATGGCAACCACACCCGGCTTGTCGCCGGCCTGGGCGAACTGCGCGGCAGTCCAGCCATGGTCGCTTTTCAGGCTGCCGTCCGCACCCCAGGACAGCAGCAGCTTGACGGCGCCCTCCTGTCCCTCGCGGGCGGCAAACATCAACGGCGTGACGTTGGCGGGCGCACGCGCATCGACGACGGCGTCGCGGTCGAGCAAGATCTTCATGATCGGCAGGTCGCCCGCCGAAGCCGCATAGTGGAGCGCCGTCCAGCCGCTCTGGTTGACCTTGGCGCCCTTGGCCAGCAAGGCTTCCACGGCATCCTGCTTGTGTTTATAGGCGGCCATCATCAGCGCCGTGTTGCCGTTGGCCGAACGGGCTTCGATGTCGATGCCGGGTGCGTCTAGCAGCACCTTGAAAACCCGGTCCGCATCGTCGCGCAAGGCCAGCACGAGGGGAATGTCGCCGCGCTGCGCGTCGGGCTGGTTCGGGTTCATGCCCTCGGCCAGCATGTCGCGCACGCCGCTGGCGTTGTTGACGGACACGGCACGGAAGAAGGCGTCCGGTTCCGGTGCCGCGTGGCTGGCGCTAGCGCAGCACAGCAGCATCGCCAGCGCGAGTTTTTTCATCATGTCTGACCTTAAGAAGTTATGGCAACTGATTGAATAACTTGAAGAAATTGTCCGTCGTCTGGCGCGCCACCTGCTCCAGTGGGATGCCTTTCAGGGTCGACAGGTATTCCGCCACGTGGGCCACATAGCCCGGTTCGTTCATGCGGCCGCGGAACGGCACGGGCGCCAGGTACGGCGAATCCGTCTCGATGAGGATGCGTTCGAGCGGCACTTCCAGGGCCACGGC
This sequence comes from Janthinobacterium sp. HH104, assembly GCF_001758715.1. NCBI lineage: Bacteria > Pseudomonadati > Pseudomonadota > Betaproteobacteria > Burkholderiales > Oxalobacteraceae > Janthinobacterium > Janthinobacterium sp. HH104. The sequence goes on from NZ_LRIB01000027.1 coordinate 25,588, forward strand.
TTGCAAATCCTTGGCGCTCTTGAAGGTGACGATGCCGGAAAACGAAATATAGAAACCCATGTCGATGGCGGCGCGCGCCACTTCCAAGGATTCCGTAAAGCAATGCATGACGCCGGCCACGCCGCCGTCGGCCACGCCAGCGCCCTCTTCGCGCATGATGCGTATCGTGTCTTCACTGGCCGCTCTTGTGTGAATAATCAAGGGCTTGCGCGTGATTCTTGAAGCTTTGATGTGAGTTCTGAAACGCTCGCGCTGCCACTCGAGGTCGCCCGTCAAACGGAAATAATCGAGGCCCGTCTCGCCGATGGCGATGATCTTCGGGTGGTCCGCCAGGCGGACCAGATCTTCCACGGACGGTTCAGGCGTGTCTTCGTAGTCGGGATGCACGCCGACGGAGGCAAAGATATGCGGATACTGCTCGGCAAGGGCCAGCACCTGCGGAAAGTCCGGCAAGTCGACGGACACGCACAGGGCGTGCGTCACCTTGTTCTCGGCCATCTTGGCGAGGATCTCGGGCATGCGAGCGGCCAGCTCGGGGAAATTGATATGGCAATGGGAATCGATATACATAAGGCGGGATTGTACCGGAGGGAGCAAAAACTGGCAGGGGAACGGCGGCGGCGCGTCCCCTGCCGGGGCGGTTCGGAGGCTTGCAGCCGATTACATCTGCGAGGCAGGATGTTCCGCGAGCGGGACGAAGTTGCCGGTCGACTCGTCGAGCGCGTCGAGGGAACCGTTCTCGATGTCGTACACCCAGCCGTGCAGGGTCAGCCGGTGTTGCGCCATGGCCAGCGCCACCGAAGGATGGGTGCGCAGGTTATTGAGTTGCGCGACCACGTTGGCGCGCACCATGCCATCGATCCGCGACTGTTCCGTCGGATGGTCGACCGATTCGTTGATCATGCGCGCCGCATCGGCATGGTGCAGCCAGGTGCGCACGGCCGGCATGTGGTCGAGGCAGGCACAGGTGGCGATCGCCTTCATCGCGCCGCAATCGGAATGGCCGCAAATGACGATGTCGCTTACATTCAAGGCGGACACGGCAAATTCAACCGTGGCGCTCACGCCGCCCGGTTCCGGGCCATACGACGGCACGATGTTGCCCGCGTTGCGGATCACGAAAAGTTCGCCGGGCTCGCGCTGCGTCACCAGTTCCGGCACCATGCGGCTGTCCGAGCAGGAAATGAACAGGGCCTTCGGGGTTTGTCCCGTGGCCAGGGTCTTGAACAACTCGCGGCGCTCAGGAAAAACCTCTTTTTGGAAGCGTAGGAATCCAGCAATAATGTCGCGCATAATAAATAGGGATCGTTATCTGAGCCGGTATTATCGCTGAACGAGGCAGGTTCCGCCTACTGCCCCTGTGGCGGCTGCCACAGCTCCACCTTGTTGCCCTCGGGATCGATGACCCAGCCGAACTGGCCATATTCCGAATCGGGCGCCTTGTCCAGCACCGTGCAGCCTTCATCGCGCAAGGCTTGCAAAAGCGCATCGAGGTCGTCGACCCGGTAATTGATCATGAAGGAAGCCTTGCCAGGCAGGAATTGCTCGCTGTCCCTGGCCGCCACCGACCAGATGGTGGTACCCGCCGTGGGCTGGCCGTCCGCATCCGTCCAGCTAAAGGCGGCGCCGCCCCACGGCTGCACGTCCAGGCCCAGGTGGCGCTTGTACCAGGCGCGCAGCGCGGCTGGGTCTTGCGCCTGGAAAAAGATGCCGCCGATGCCAGTGACTCGTTTCATGCACGCCTCCATTGCTGTCCAGTGCCTTGACTGTAACACCAGGGGCCAAGCGTGGCAAACGACACAAAGAGAAGTTACATTAAATCAGCAACGCAAGCACTTGATTTTATTGGCAACTGGAAGCGTAATCGAGCAGCATATCTTCGAGGAACAGCTTGGGCGACAAGGGGTGCTCGGCAATCGCCCGGCGCTCGTTCGCCGCCTTGATGGCGGCCATCAGACGGCTGACGTTGATGCGTCCTGCCAGTGCTTCCAGTTCGCGCCGGTGGCGCGGGTAGTAGCGGATGGTGCCCGACAATTTGACGGAAAACACATCGTACAGCCAGCGCTGGAGCGATGCCACCAGCGGCGCCAGCGGCGCCTTCTGCAATTTGTCGGCAGCCTTCAGGGCCGCTTCCACGCCAGGGTTGGCCAAGACTTGCAGCAATTGTTCCGTTTCCTCGCGGCCGCCCGATTCGGACTGGGCCAGCGCGGCCAGCGGTGCGCCGCCCTGCTCGCGCAGCCAGCTGTCCGCATCGTTCAAGCCTTGCTGCTTGAGCCACGTCAAGGCCTGCTCGTGGCTGGGCATGGGCAGCGCAAATTTCCTGCAGCGCGACAGAATCGTCGGCAGCAAGCGGTCCAGGCTGTTCGAGGCCAGCAGGAACAAGGTGCCCGGCGGCGGCTCTTCCAGCGTCTTCAGCAAGGCGTTCGACGCGGGCGTGTTCAGCGCCTCGGCCGGGTACAGCACCACCACGCGCAAGCCCTGGCGGTGCGTGGAGATGTTCATGAAGTCGGCCAGGTTGCGGATCTGCTCGATCTTGATGTCTTTCGACGGCGTCTTGGTCTTGGCGCTTTTCTTCGCGCCTTCGCCCTCTTCGCCGTCGTCGGCCACCTCGTCTTCCAGCGCTTCCGGACGGACCCGCCGGTAATCGGGATGGTTGCCCTGGCTAAACCAGCCGCACGAGGCGCAAGCGCCGCAGGCATGGCCGTCGGCGCGCACGTCTTCGCACAGCAGCGCTTGCGCAAAATGCTCGATGAAGTCGGCCTTGCCGATGCCCTGCGCGCCATGGAACAAAATGGCGTGCGGCATGCGCGGGCGCAAGGCTTGCAATTGCTGCCAGGCGTCTTGTTGCCACGGATAGAGAGAACTGGTCATTTTATTCTTTGTAAATCAGCGTGTTACAGAGCTTTGTTCGAGCAAAATATCAAGTAATTGCGCAAGTTGCACTTGGATGTCGGCAATGCTTTGCGTGGAGTCGATGATGCGGAAGCGTTCCGGGAACTGGGCCGCGCGGCGCAGGTACTCGTTGCGCGTGGCGGCAAAGAAGTCCGATCGCTCCTGCTCGAACTTGTCGAGCGCGCGCGTGGCGTCCAGGCGGGCGCGGGCCACGGCCAGCGGCACGTCAAACAGGAAGGTCAAATCCGGCTGCAGATGCGGATGCACCCACGCTTCCAGCGCTTCCATCTTGCCCAGGTCCATGCCGCGGCCGCCGCCCTGGTAGGCGAAGCTGGCATCGCTAAAGCGGTCGGAAATGACCCACTCGCCCCGTTCCAGGGCGGGTGCGATGACTTGCGCGATGTGTTCGCGGCGGCTGGCGAACATCAGCAAGGCTTCCGTTTCCAGATGCATTTTTTCATGCAGCAGCAGTTCGCGCAGCTTTTCGCCCAGGCTGGTGCCGCCCGGTTCGCGCGACGAGACGAGGCTCACGCGCTTTTGCCGCAGGTAATCGGTGACAAAGCCGATATGCGTCGACTTGCCCGCGCCATCGATGCCTTCGAAGGTGATGAAGCGGGGTTGATAGTGTTGTGTCATGAAACTCTTAATCTTGTGATGATATTAACGCTGATACTGGTTCACGGCGCGGTTATGGTCGGGCAAGTTGGCCGAGAACTGGCTGGTGCCGTCGCCGCGGGCAACGAAATACAGCGCCTGCGTGCGGGCCGGCGCCAGCGCCGCCGTCAACGATTGCGCACCGGCCAGGGCGATCGGCGTGGGCGGCAAGCCGCCGCGCGTGTAGGTATTGTACGGGGTGTCCGCTTCCAGGTCGCGTTTGCGGATCTTGCCCTGGTAATTATCGCCCATGCCATAGATTACGGTCGGGTCCGTCTGCAGCAGCATGCCCGTCTTCAGGCGGTTGACGAACACGCCGGCGATCATGGCGCGCTCGGACTTTTGCCCCGTTTCCTTTTCCACGATGGAAGCCATGATCAGCGCTTCGTACGGGTTTTTATATGGCAAGGCCGGATCGCGCTTGTCCCACGCTTCGGACAGGCGGCCGATCATGGCCGTGTGCGCCTGCCTGAAAATCTGCATTTCGCTGGCGCCCTTGGCGAACAGATACGTGTCGGGGAAGAACAGGCCTTCCGGCAGCACATATTCGGGGCTGATCTTCGCCATCAGTTCCTTGTCGGACAGGCCCACGGTATCGTGCTTGAGTCCCGGGTGGTTGGCCATGGCCAGGCGCATCTGCTTGAACGTCCAGCCCTCGATGATGGTCAGCGACTCTTGCGCGAACTCGCCGCGCGCCAGCTGCGTGATCAAACGCTGCGGCGTCGTGCCCGGTTTCAACTCGTAGGAACCGGCCTTGATCTTCGAGGTCTTGCCTTCGATGCGCGCCAGCATGTTGAACAGGATGGGCACGATGGGCACGCCCGCGTCCGCGATCTGCTGGCCGGCCGCATGCGCGCCACTGCCCGGGCTGATCGTAAACGGGATCGCTTCGCCGTCCGTGGTGATGGGCTGCTGCGCCCAGTACACAAAAGTACCGCCGACGCCGATGGCGGCGATGACTGAACTGACTACAAGTTTTTTAAAGAAAGCCATTGTTCCGATTCTTGTGATGCGCCCGCTGGCGAGCAGCGCGCGCTTGTTATGATCGTTCATTTGTGAAGCAAGTGCGCGCAAAGCGGCGCCAACACTGGCAATCTTGCCGCTGCCGACGCAATTTGCGCGACATCACTATAATGAACCCGTAATGATAATGCTTAATCGCTGATCTAATGGAAATTATGAATAACTGGAATCAATTTTTAACCGCTCAAGGCGCCCGCCCCGTTGCCGCCGATGGCACGCCTGACGGCACCGCAAACTCCCCTGTCGCCGATTTCGGCCAGTCCCTGACAGTGGCCCAGCTGCAAGAAGGTTTTGTCGCAGCCATCACGGACCAGGGCTTGATCGGCTTGAACGGCGACGATGCAGCCAGTTTCCTGCACGGCCAGCTGACCAACGACGTGGAACACCTGAACCAGGAGCAAGTGCGCCTGGCCGGCTACTGCACGCCGAAAGGCCGCTTGCTGGCCAGTTTCCTGATGTGGCGCAACGCCACCACCATTTATCTGCAATTGCCGCGCGCCATACAGCCGGCCATTCAGAAGCGGCTGCAGATGTTCGTGCTGCGCGCCAAGGCCAAGCTGCACGATGCGTCCTTTGATGAAACGAACCAGATCGTCCTGGGCCTCGGCGGCCAAAGGGCCAGCGCGGCCCTGTCCGCCTGGTTCCCGGCGCTGCCCGCCACGCCGTTCAGCAAGGTCGAGCACGCGCTGGGCACCTTGCTGCGCGTGGCCGATGCGTTCGGCAGCGCCCGCTATGAATGGCTGACGTCGGCCGCCACGGCACAGGACGTGTGGCCGCAGCTGGCCGAAACTCTCGCCAAGGGCGGCAATGACGCCTGGCAATTGTCCGAGATCCATGCGGGCATCCCGCAGATCACGGCCGCCACGCAAGAGCAGTTCGTGCCGCAAATGGTCAACTTCGAGCTGCTGGGCGGCGTCAATTTCAAGAAAGGCTGCTACCCGGGCCAGGAAATCGTCGCGCGCAGCCAGTACTTGGGCAAGCTCAAGCGCCGCACCACCCTCGTCAGCATCGCCGATCCCTCGGTAGTGGCCGGCGGCGAACTGTTCGCCGTCAGCGACCCCGAGCAACCGTGCGGCATGGTCGTCAACGCCGCGCCGAACGGCGTGGGCGGCATCGACGCCCTCGTTGAAATGAAGCTGGGGGCGATCGAAGAAGGTTCAAGCGCCGCCGGCGCCGTGCGCTACGGCTCGGCCCAGGGCGCTGCCGTGCAATTCCTGCCCATGCCTTACGTGCTCGACGCACTCGACTTGTGAGAATGCCATGAAAGATCTGTACGTTTACTATCAGGTAAAAGAAGAGCACGCCCAGGCGCTGGAAGCCCGGGTCCGCGCCATGCAGGCGAAACTGGCGGCCGCGTCCGGCGTGGCGCCGCAGCTGAAGCGCCGTCCGGAAGCCAAGGATGGCTTGCAGACGTGGATGGAAATCTACCCTGTCGTCGGTGAAGGTTTTACGGAGCTGCTGGCCGGCGCATCCGACGAAGCGGGCTTGCTGTCGTTGACGGCTGGCGCGCGCCATACGGAAGTGTTCATGGATTTGCCTCCATGTGCCTGATCGTTTTTGCCTGGAAAGTCAATCCGCACATCCCGCTGATTGCCGCCGCCAACCGCGACGAATTCTATGAACGCGCCAGCGCCCCCGCCGGCGCCTGGCCCGAACATCCGCAAGTGTATGCGGGCCGCGACCTGCAGGCGGGCGGCAGCTGGATGGGCATCACCCAGGCCGGCGGCGGCAGCTCGCGTTTTGCCGCCATCACGAATATCCGCAGCCCGCAAGACCGCAACCCGGACGCCCCCTCGCGCGGTGCCCTGGTGGCCGACTATTTGGCCGGCAATATGTCGCCGCAAGACTACATCGCGCAAATCCGCCCCGGCAGCGGTGCCTACAACGGTTTCAATCTGGTGCTCGGTGACGCCGATACCCTGATCTGGTTTTCCAACCGCGGTGATGGCGATGCGCGCAATGGCCAGCCTTTGGAACCGGGCATCTACGGCCTGTCGAACGCTCTGCTCGACGCGCCGTGGCCGAAGGTCCTGAAGACCAAGGCCCAGTTCGCCAGCCTGCTGTGCCAGGGTGCGCCCGATGAAGCGTATTTCGACATGCTGGCCGACACCACGCGCGCGCCCGACTTCCGCTTGCCGGACACAGGCGTGCCGCTCGACCTCGAGCGCGTGCTGTCCGCCGTCTGCATCGAAACGCCGGGCTACGGCACGCGCACGTCCACCGTCGTGAAACTGTTCCCGGACTCTCCCGGCGAACTGCATGAGCTGGTGATTCAGTAGGTCCGGTAGGTCGGGGTAGGTCGGGTTAGCGCGCAAGCGCGTAACCCGACACCACCACCACACTCAACCGGCATCACGGTCCCCAACGTCGGATTACGCGCGCCTGCGGCGCGCTAATCCGACCTACGCCCGCTTCCCGACTCGCATCAAAAAACCTCTATCCATCCGCTCGCATAAAAAAGAAAGCGCTTGCGCAAGCGCTTTCTTTTGTTTACGATAGATTCAAACGCGGCGACACAGCCGTACTCAATCGCAGCACACAATAATAATAAAACCATCAGGAGACACCATGGCCACCATGGAAGATGTAGCGCGGGCGGCGGACGTATCGCTGTCGACCGTCTCGCACGTACTCAACGGCACCCGCAAGGTCAGCCCGAAAACCGTCGCCGCCGTCAACGCGGCCATGCAGCAGATCGGCTATGTGCCGAACATGCTGGCGCGCGCCCTCGCCGGTTCCTCTTCTGGCACCATCGGCGTGGCCATTTCCGCCTTCACCAATCATTACTTCAGCGAAACCGTGCGCGCCATCGAGGCGGCCTGCACGCGCCATGGCTTGATGATGCTGTTTTCCGATACGCATGACGATCCCGAGCAGGAACTCAAAGTGGTGCAGAACTTGCACCAGCGCCGGGTCGATGGCATCGTGCTGGCGCCGTCGGGCGACACGCACCACCGCACGCTCGACTATTTGACCAGCAACAAGATCGCTTCCGTGCTGGTCGACCGCATGTCGGCCCAGCCGTTCGACCAGGTGGGCGTGGAAAATATCGAGGCGACGGCCGGACTGGTCGGCCACCTGATCACCGTCCACGGCCACCGCCGCATCGGCTTCATCGCGGGCGCGCCGGGCTTGTCCACGACGGACGAGCGTATCGACGGCTACCGCCTGGCCTTGCAGCGCGCCAATATCGTTTTCGATCCAGCGCTGCTGCGCTCGGGCGACTCCAACCTCGAGCGCAGCGGCGCGGCCACGCGCGAATTGCTGGCCCTGCCCGCCGGACAGCGTCCCACGGCCATCGTTGCCGGCAATAACCTGATGACCATCGGCACCATGCACGCCTTGCGCGACGCGCACATTGCGGTACCGCAAGACGTGTCCCTGGCAGGCTTCGATGATTTCGACTGGGCCGATTACTTCAGCCCCCGTTTGACGGTGATGGCGCAGCCGCTCGAAGAGCTGGGCGCCATGGCCGTCGACCTCTTGATCGACCGCATCGCCAACCCGGGCCGCGCCAGGCACGTGCAGCGCTTGTCGCCGACCCTGCGCGTGCGCAATTCCTGCGGCTGCCCCTGACCTTTTACAGTAAATCAACATGCATCCAGCGATTTCCCTCGGTATCGATCTCGGTACTTCCGAACTGAAAACCGTGCTGATGGACAGCATGGGCACGGTATGCGGCCAGGCTTCCGTGCGCATCGATACCAGCCGCCCGCAGCCGGGCTGGTCCGAACAAGCGCCGCAAGACTGGTGGGCCGCCTGCGTCAACGCGCTGGGCCAGCTGCGCGCCGGCTGGCCGCAGGAATACGCGCGCATCGCCTGCATCGGCCTGTCGGGCCAGATGCATGGCGCCGTACTGCTCGACAGCAACGACAACGTGATCCGTCCCGCCATCCTGTGGAACGATGCGCGCGCCGAAGCCGAAGCGGCCAGTCTGGCGCGCGAATATCCCGCCTATGCGGACGTGACGGGCAGCCTGCCCATGGCAGGCCTGACGGCGCCGAAACTGCTGTGGCTGCAAACGCACGAGCCTGACGCTTTCAATGCCATCGCCTGCCTGCTGTCGCCCAAGGATTATCTGCGCCTGCAGTTGACGGGCAACAAGGTCACCGACATGTCCGACGCGGCCGGTACCCTGTGGCTGGACGAGGCCAAGCGTGCCTGGTTCGCTCCCATGCTGGCCGCCTGCGGCTTGATGCCGGAACAGATGCCGGCGCTGGCCGAAGGCGATGGGGCCACGGGCACTGTGCTGGCCGCCGTGACAGACAAGCTGGGCTTGCCTTCGGACGTGGTGGTGGCAGCCGGCGGCGGTGACAATCCTGTCTCGGCCGTGGGCATTGGCGCCGTCAATGGCGGCGACAGTTTTATATCACTGGGCACCAGCGCCGCCATCGTTTCCGTGACCGAAGCGCCTTTGGGCAACCCGGCCGGCGGCGTGCACAGCTTTTGCCACGCCCTGCCCGGCCGCTGGTATGCGATGGGCGCGATCCTGTCGGGCGCCAGCTGCCTGCGCTGGGCGACCGGCGTGCTGGGCCAGCCCGACGAGGCAGCCCTGCTGGCCCTCGTGGAAAGCGCCCTGCCGCTGGACAGCGCCATCGCGCCGTCCGCGCCCCTGTTCCTGCCGTATCTGTCGGGCGAGCGCACGCCGCACAACGACCCGCAAGTGCGCGGCGCTTTCTTGCAACTGGGCCATGACAGCACGCCGGCGCAGCTTGGCTATGCCGTGCTCGAAGGCGTGGCCTTTGCCTTGCGCGACGCCATGGCGGCCGTCACGTCGACGGGCGCCGTCGTTCCCCACTGCATGCTGGTGGGCGGCGGCGCGCGCAGCCAGTATTGGGCACAATTGCTGGCCAATGTGCTGGGCCGCGAGATGCGCACCCTGCACAACAGCGAACTGTCGGCCAGCCTGGGCGCGGCCAAGCTGGGCTTTGCCGCCATCGGCAAGCGCCAGTTGCTGGCCACCAGCTTGCCCATCAAAAACACTTTCCTGCCCGATGCCGCGCACAGCGCAGCCTTGAGCATCCGTTACGGCCGCTACCGTAGCCTGTTTCCCGCCGTGCAAGCCTTGCACCAACTCAGTGATAAGGAATAGTAATGAATCAGCTGCAACAACTAAAACAGTACAGCACCGTCGTCGCCGACACGGGCGACTTCCTGCAACTGGCGCGCTTCGCGCCGCAGGACGCGACCACCAACCCCTCGCTGATTTTAAAAGCCGTGCTGCAGCCCGATTACGCGCCATTGCTGGAAAGCACGGTCGCTGCGCACAAGAATGCGTCGCTGGACGATATCGTCGACCAGGTGCTGGTGCGCTTCGGCCTGGAGATCCTGAAAGTGGTGCCGGGCCGCGTATCGACGGAAGTCGATGCCCGTTTGAGCTTTGACCGCGACGCCACCGTGGCCCGCGGCCGCCGCCTGATTGCCCTGTATGAAGCGGCTGGCGTCAGCCGCGAGCGCGTGCTGATCAAGGTCGCCGCCACCTGGGAAGGCATCCAGGCGGCGCGCGAACTGGAAAAAGACGGCATCTTTTGCAACCTGACCCTGCTGTTCGCGTTTTGCCAGGCCGTCGCCTGCGCCGACGCGAAAGTGCGCCTGATTTCGCCATTCGTGGGCCGCATCTACGACTGGCATAAGAAATCGATGGGTGCGGCATGGGACGAAGCGGCGCGCAGCCTGTCCAACGATCCAGGTGTACAGTCGGTGACGCGCATCTTCAATTACTACAAACAACATGGCATCGCCACACAAGTGATGGGCGCCAGCTTCCGCAACGTGGGGCAGATCACGGCCCTGTCCGGCTGCGACTTGCTGACCATCAGCCCGGACTTGCTGGCGAAACTCGAAGCATCCGGCGTGCCATTCGAGCGCGCCCTGGGCGCCGACCTGGGCGCCGCGCAGCCGGCCGTCACGTATGACGAGGCGTCTTTCCGCTACGCCTTGAACGACGACGCGATGGCGACCGAAAAGCTGGCTGAAGGCATCCGCGGCTTTGCCGTCGACGCGGGCAAGCTGGACGCCATGATCGAGAAATTACGCAATCAATAAGTTTCACCCGTAGCACCGTTTGTTTTTCACAATAAAAACCCTTGGAGATCCTCATGAAAAAAGTCATTACCGCCTCCCTGTTGCTGTCCGCCGCCTGTGGCGCTTTCGCCGCTGACAAACCGCTGAAATCCATCGGCGTGAGCGTGGGCGACCTGGCCAACCCGTTTTTTGTCGCCATCGGCCGCGGCGCGGAAGAAAGCGCGAAAAAACTGGGCGGCCCTGGCGTGAAAGTCACCACGGTGTCCAGCAAGTATGACCTGAACACCCAGGTGGACCAGATTGAAAACTTTATTGCCAACAAGACCGACATCATCATCCTGAACGCCGTCGATTCCAAGGGCATCGCCCCTGCCATCAAGAAAGCGCGCAATGCGGGCGTGGTCGTGATCGCTGTCGACGTGGGCGCCGTTGGCGCTTCGGCCACCGTGATGTCCGACAACACCATGGCGGGAGACGTGTCGTGCGCCTACCTGGCCAAGCAGATCGGCGGCAAGGGCAATGTCGTGATCCTGAACGGCCCGCCGGTCACGTCCGTGATCGACCGCGTCAACGGCTGCAAGAAAACCCTGGCCGCGTTCAAGGATATCAAGATCCTGTCCGACAACCAGAACGCGGGCGGCAGCCGCGACGGCGGCATGACCGTGATGTCGAACTTGCTGACGGCCTATCCGAAGATCGACGGCGTGTTCGCCATCAACGATCCTACCGGCATCGGCGCCGAACTGGCGATCAAGCAAGCGAAGCGCACGGACGTCAAACTGATCACGGCCGTCGATGGCGCGCCCGATGGCCAGAACGCCCTGAAAAACAAGGCCGGCCTGTTTGCCGCCACCTCGGCGCAAAACCCGTACCGCATGGCCACCGACGCCGTGCAAATGGGCTACGACATCATGAATGGCCGCACGCCAAAACAAACGATGGTGCTGTTGCCGACCCCGGCCATCACCAAGGAAAACGTCGCCACCTACACGGGCTGGGTAAAGAACTGATCTGCCTGACCTGAACCACGTGTTGCCCGCCCCGGCCCCGGGCCAAGGGCGGGCAACAGTTTCAAAAGCAAGGAAGGACAGTCATGAGCGACAATATTATTTTTGAAATGCGCGGCATCGAGAAGCGCTTTGGCGCCACGCGCGCGCTACGCGGCGTGCACCTGACGGTGCGCAGCGGCGAAATCCATGCCGTGATGGGCGAAAATGGCGCTGGCAAAAGCACCCTGATGAAAATCCTCTCAGGCGTGTACACGCCGGACGCGGGCGAGATCATACTCGACGGTAAACCGATCCGCATCCGCAACCCGGGCGAGGCACGCGCGCTGGGCATCAACCTGATCTACCAGGAACTGAGCGTGGCCAAGAACATGACGGTGGCGCAGAACGTCTTCATGGGCAGCGAGCCGAAAGGACCATTCTTTACCGTCAAGGCCGGCGAAATGCGCGCGCGCACGAACGCCATCCTGGCCGACCTCGGCTCCCGTTTCGATGCCGACACCATGGTCTCGACGCTGTCGATCGCCGAGCAGCAGCAGGTGGAGATCGCCCGCGCCCTCGTGCACGAAAGCCGCATCCTGATCATGGACGAGCCCACTGCCGCCCTGTCCGACCGGGAAACAGAACAATTATTCCGCATCATCGAAGAGCAGCGCGACAAGGGCCTGGCCGTGCTGTACATCAGCCACCGCATGGCCGAGGTGGAGCGCCTGGCGCGCCGCATCACGGTGCTGCGCGACGGCGCCTATGTGGGCGAGCTGGGCAAGGATGAACTCGATCAAAAGAAAGTCGTGCAAATGATGGTGGGCCGCCCCGCCGACGACTTTTATTCGCACCAGCGGCGCACCACGCGCGGCGCCGAACGCTTGCGCGTGGAAAACGTGGGCGGAGGCAAGGTCAAGCCTGCCTCGTTCACCCTGCATGCGGGCGAAGTGACGGGTCTTGCCGGCCTCGTCGGCGCGGGCCGCACGGAACTGGCGCGCCTGATCTTTGGCGCCGACAAGAAGCAAACGGGGCAAGTGTGGCTCGACGGCCAGGAAGTGCACATCCACCGGCCGCTGGCAGCCATCCGCCACGGCATCGGCTACCTGCCCGAAGACCGCAAGAGCCTGGGCCTGTTCATGCAATTGTCGGCCATGGAAAACATGTCGATGAATATCCTGTCCAAGCATGCGACGGCGGGCGTCGTCAACCGTGGCGCCCTGACCCAGCTCACGCGCGAGGCGATAGCCAACCTCAACGTGAAAGTGTCGGGACCGGACGGCATCGTCGGCGGCCTGTCCGGCGGCAACCAGCAGAAAGTCTTGCTGGCGCGCTGGCTGGCCATCGCACCGAAAGTGCTGATCCTCGACGAACCGACGCGGGGCGTGGACGTGGGCGCGAAGAGCGAAATCTACAAGATCATCCACCAGCTGGCGGACGCGGGCACGGCCGTGCTGTGCATTTCCAGCGAACTGGCCGAGCTGGTCGGCATCTGCGACCGCGTGATGGTGATGTGCGAAGGACGCATGACGGGCGAAGTGACGGGCGACGATATCACGCAGGAAAACATCCTTGCTTATGCCACCCATCTGGAAGCGGCATAAGAACGCACAACAAAACCTACTGCGCGTCGCGGGTCGCGGTTTCCGATGCTCACTGTGCATTCGCACAGTTCCGCTTCTCAACCACAACTCGCTTCCGCTCGCTACGGTTTTGTTAGGCGTTCCAAGAATAGTATTAGCATAATCATTCAGGAGATAAACCATGACAACGAGTACCACCAGCGGCGCTGCGCGCGCCGGCGAACCCTTCAATGCCTCAAACCTGATGCGCCGCCTGGGCATGCTGCCCGTGCTGGTGGTGCTGTACCTGGCCATGTATGGCCTGACCGTGTATTTCTCGGCCGACGGCACGTCGACGTTCATGACCAGCAATAACACCATGAACATCTTCCGCCAGGTGTCGATCAACATCGTGCTGGCATCCGGCATGACTTTCGTCATTCTGACCAGTGGCATCGATCTGTCCGTCGGTTCCGTGCTGGCCGTCTCGGCCGTGGCGGGCATGCTGATGTCGCTGTCGGCCCAGTTCGCCGGCTTTTCGATTCCCACCTTCCTCATCGTCGGCCTGCTGCTGGGCGCGCTGAACGGCGTGCTGGTCGCTCTCGTCGGCCTGAACCCCTTCGTGGTGACTTTGGGCACCATGACGGCCCTGCGCGGCGCCGCCTACCTGCTGGCCGACGGCACCAGCGTGCTGAACACGGAAATCCCTAGCTTTGAATGGATGGGCAACGGCAGCTTCCTGGCCGTGCCCTGGCTGATCTGGCTGGCCGCGGCCGTGGTGCTGCTGACCTGGTTCATCCTGCGCAAAACGACACTGGGCCTGCATATCTACGCTGTCGGCGGAAATATCCAGGCGGCACGTTTGACCGGCATCAAGGTTGGCCTCGTCCTGATGTTTGTCTACACGATCAGCGGCCTGTTCGCCGGCCTGGGCGGCGCCATGTCGGCCAGCCGTCTGTATGCGGCCAACGGCAACTGGGGCACGGGCTATGAGCTTGACGCCATCGCGGCCGTCGTGCTCGGCGGCACCAGCCTGATGGGCGGCGTGGGCTCCGTCTGGGGCACCGTCATCGGCGCCCTGATCATCGGCGTGATGAACAATGGCTTGACGATTTTGGGACTGTCGTCGTTCTGGCAGTATGTGGCCAAAGGTGTCGTGATCGTGCTGGCGGTGATCCTTGACAAATGGCGCCAGTCGCACGCGCAAAATTAAAATCCGGGGTCAGACCCTCAACACCGCTAACGCAAAGCTCTGCGCCAACGTTATCGGGGGTCTGACCCCAGCACTTAAAACTGCAAGCGCATCTCCACATGCGCAATCCCCGCCTCTTCAAACTGTTCCCCCTGCTGCACGAAACCGTGGCGCGCATAGAATGGCGCGGCCACGGTTTGCGCGTTCAAGACCACCGCCGCATCGCCGCGTTCGCGAGCCTTCTGCATCAGCAAAGTCAAAATGGCACCGCCCACGCCCGTGCCGCGGCCCGGCTGGCGCACGGCCATGCGGCCGATGTGGCCGTCTGGCAATAGCCGGCCCGTGCCGATGGCGGCACCAAAGTCGTCATAGGCAACGGCATGCAGGCAGACGGCATCCATGTCGTCGAGTTCGATCTCGGCCGGCACTTTCTGTTCATCGACGAAGACTTCAAAACGGATGGCGGTAGCGTCAGGGCCCAGGGTGGCCCAGTCGCCGAGGCGGATGGTGTGCTTGGTCATGGGTGTACGGTAATAAGAAACAGGCCGCCATTGTCGCACGGCCTGCCACACCTTGGCAGCCGGTGCGGCTCAAGCGTTCGATTTCAGGTAACGTCCAGGTGTTTCACCGAGTACCTTGCGAAACATGACGACAAAATTGCTCGCGTTCTCGTAGCCCAGGCCCTCTGCGACATGCTGGACCGTGGCGCCCCTGGCCATCCATTGCAAGGCGAGCAGGATATGCAGTTGCCTGCGCCAGCGTCCGAAACTCATGCCGCTTTCCCGGGCCACGAGGCGTGACAGCGTGCGCGCACTGATGCCCATCCGCTGCGCCCACGATTCGATGTTGCCGGGATCGGACGGACGCGCCATGATCCACTCTACCAGTTTGCGTAGCCGCTTGTCTGTCGTCAGGGGAAGATGAACCTGGCCGGGCTGCGCCAGCGCCATTTCGTCGAGAAGCAGTGTCATCAGTCGTGACGCCATGCCGCCCTCTTCATAGCGCATCGGCAATGCCGCTGAACGGATCACCAATTCACGCAGCAGCGGCGTGGTCGACAAGGTGCAGCATTCCCGCGGCAAGGCGTCGTCCACCGCAGGGTCGACATACACGACATAACAATCGACCGTGCCGGCCCCATCCATTCGATGTTGTGTGCCGCCGGGGACCCAAATGGCGCTTCCAGGCGGCACCAGCCAGAAGCCGCCGTCCACCTCGCAGGTGAGCACACCGCGCATCCAGAGCAGGAATTGGCCTTTTCGATGCTGATGAAAATCCCTCTCCTTGCGGCTATCCATCTCGCGGCCAACGGCGCCAAGCGTGACAACAGGCCTTGGCACGCAGTCGGGATCTTCCCAGTCGCTGGACGAGTCGTCGCTGAAAACAGGCATCGGGCACCTTTCAAGGGTCAGAATCAGTGGCAAGAATTCAATATAACATGGCCTGTTGGCTCATTGTGACCAACACGTGGCGCGCCTAAGATGGGCGCTGACATCACAACCACGAAAGCTGTCATATGGAACAAACGAAGAAAATCCTGATCTGCGGCGGCGGCATCGCCGGCCCTGCGTGTGCCTGGTGGCTGACCAGGTACGGCTACTCCGTGGTGCTCGTCGAAAAGGCCGGCGCGCTCAGGGTCGGCGGGCAGAACGTCGATGTGAAGGACGCCGCGCAGCAGGTCATCAAGCGCATGGGTTTGACGGAACAGGTCGAGGCACGCGACACGCTGGAATGCGGACAGAAGTGGCTCGACGCGGCCGGCAAGGTGGTGGCTGTTTTTCCCAAAGGTAGTATCGGTGGACTGACCTGCGATTTCGAAATCCTGCGCGGCGATTTCGCCCGTATCTTGTTCGATGCGACCCGCGGCACTTGCGAATACCGTTTTGGCACGTCCGTCAGCGGCGTTGAAGAGATTGAAAATGGTGTGCGGGCAACCTTTGCCAATGGCACGGCAGAGGACTTCGCGCTGGTGATCTGCGCCGACGGCGTGAGCTCGCCGACCAGAGACCTGGCGCTGGCCGCTGAAACGCGCATGCGTTACCTCGGCGCCTACATGGCGTTTTTCAACATTCCCCGGCGGCCGGAAGACGACTTCTGGGCCTGCTCCGTCAACGGCATAGGCGGTACGATGATCAACCTCAGGCCAGGTGGCTTGACGGACACTACCGTGCTGATGACCTTTCCAGCCGCTGAGCCTGGTGTGCGGAGTCCGACGGCGCCATCGCCACGCGAGATGCTGCGCACGGCGCTGGCAGGCCGGGGCAAGGTGGCCGATCGTATCATCGCCGAGCTGGATACCGTCCAGGACTTCTACTTCGGACCGATGAGCCAGGTGCAAGCATCGACCTGGTCAAAAGGCCGGCTGGTCTTGCTGGGCGATGCGGCGCACTGCCCGACGCCATTCACGGGCAAGGGCACGGCGCTGGCGCTGGTGGGAGCCTACGTGCTGGCAGGGGAAATCAAGAGGTGCGCGACCCACACCGAGGCTTTCGAGGCATACGAACGCATCCTTCGCCCGTATGCCGAGCGTACACAGCAGGAGCTCAGCCCTCGTCTCATCCGGCTCATGCACGTGCGGACGCGGTTCGGCATAGCCATCGCGCATCTGCTGCAACGGTGCGTCGGCAGCGCCCTGATCCAGTCGCTGTTGCAAGCGAACGCCAAGACCAGGGCGCGCAGGATCGACGAGGATTTCACGCTGCCGATCTATTGAAAGCATTGCTGTGCTACCGGGCGCAGCCGGGCAAGGAACTGGCGGCGCGCTCGGTCATTTCAAAACAGCCCGCTTACAACTTCACCAGCTGCTTGCCGAAGTTGCGCCCTTTTAAGAGGCCGATGAACGCTTCCGGCGCGCTGGCCAGGCCATCGGCCACGGATTCGCGGAATTTCAGCTTGCCCGTCGCCACCAGGCTGCCCAGTTCCGCCAGTCCCTGCGGCCAGAATTCCGGCTGCTCCGAGACGATGAAGCCGCGCACGGTCAGGCGGTTGGTGAGGATCAGGCGCGCATTGTCGAGCGGCGTCGGTTCGCCGTTGTAGCCGGCGATCCAGCCGCACACGGCCACGCGGCCAAACGCATTGGTACGCGCCAGCGCCGCATCGAAGATCGCGCCGCCCACGTTTTCAAAGATGGCGTCGATGCCGTCGGGCGTCGCCGCCGCCAAATCGGCCTCCAGATTGCCCGCCTTGTAGTCGACGCAGGCATCGAAACCCAGTTCCTCGACAACATAGCGGCATTTCTCCGCCCCGCCCGCGATGCCGACGACACGGCAACCTTTCAATTTCGCCAGCTGGCCCACGACGCTGCCCACGGCGCCGCTGGCGGCCGACACGACCACCGTTTCGCCCGCCTTCGGCGCCATGATCTGGTTCAAGCCATACCAGGCCGTCATGCCCGGCATGCCGACGGAACCGAGGTAAGCCGAAGCAGGAATGTGTGTCGTGTCGACCTTGCGCAGCATCGTGCCGTCCGATACAGCCACTTCCGTCCAGCCCAGGGTACCCACGACCATGTCGCCCACGACGAACTTCGGATGCTTCGACTCAAGCACGACGCCCACCGTGCCGCCGATCATCGTTTCATCGAGCGCCTGCGGTGCCGCATAGCTTTTATTGGCACTCATGCGCCCGCGCATATAAGGGTCGAGCGACAGGTACTGGTTACGCACCAGCAACTGGCCATCCGTGATGGCGGGAATCTCTTTCGTTTCCAGGCGAAAATGTGCCGGCTGGACTTCCTCATTGGAGGCGGGGCGCGAGGCGAGGACGATGCGTTGGTAGGTGGTCATGGTGCTCCTTGACGATAGAGAAGATCAGCGGAAGGCTGGGGTCAGACCCGCCGGGTCTGACCCCGGGTGTCTGTTGCGTAACGACTAAATCTCGTAATCCATACATTGCCGCGCTTCCCGCACCGCCCCAAAGAACGGCTTGATTTTCACGTGCTCGGGATGGTTCTGGTAAGCATCGAGCGCTTCGCGGCTGGCGAATTCGCTGTACAGGACGATGTCGTAGGTCGCTTCCAGGCCCGGCTGGGCCACGGCCGCTTCGAATTTCAGGATGCCGGGCACCAGGCCGGAACAGGAATCGAGCAGAGCTTTCAGTTTCAATGCGTTCGTGGCGCGGTCGGCGCCTTCGGCGTGGTCTTTGAGTTTCCAGAAAACGATGTGCTTGATCATGGTGGCAGGCTGCTTGTTTATTAATGAAGCATTACTGTAACCGCTATCGGCGCGCCTTGCAGGAACCGGGCGCGCAATGCAAACGGGCGGCTCTGGAAGCCGCCCGCTGACTGGGTTCACGCAAACATCACAGCACTTCGAACAGCCCGGCCGCGCCCTGCCCGCCGCCGATGCACATGGTCACCACCACGTATTTGACGCCGCGGCGCTTGCCTTCGATCAAGGCGTGGCCCGTCAGGCGGGCGCCCGACACGCCGTACGGATGGCCGACGGCAATCGCGCCGCCGTTGACGTTCAGGCGGTCCATGGGGATGCCCAGGGTATCGGCGCAATACAGCACTTGCACGGCAAACGCTTCGTTGAGTTCCCACAGGCCGATGTCGGCGACAGTCAAGCCCGCCTTTTTCAGCAGTTTCGGAATCGCGTAGACGGGGCCGATGCCCATTTCATCGGGTTCGCAACCGGCCACGGCAAAGCCGCGGAAGATGCCCAGCGGCTGCAAGCCTTTCGCTTCGGCCACTTTCGCATTCATGACGATGGCCATGGACGCGCCATCGGAAAACTGGCTGGCATTGCCGGCGCTGATGACGCCACCAGGAATGGCGGGGCGGATCTTCGCCACGCCGTCGTAGGTCGTGTCGGCACGGATCCCTTCGTCGGCGGCAATCGTCACTTCGCGCGACACGAGCATGCCGCTGGCCTTGTCGGCCACGCCCATGATGGTGGTCATCGGCACGATTTCCGCGTCGAACAGGCCGGCGGCCTGGGCGCTTGCTGCGCGCTGCTGGCTTTGCGCGCCGTAGGCATCCTGGCGCTCGCGCGAAATCTGGTAACGCTTGGCCACGGTTTCGGCCGTCTGCAGCATGGGCCAGTACAGTTCCGGCTTGTGCTGCTGTAGCCAGACTTCGCGGTACATATGCGTATTCATTTCGTTTTGCACGCAGGAAATCGACTCCACGCCGCCCGCCGCATAGATATCGCCTTCACCGGCGATGATGCGCTGCGCCGCCAGGGCGATGGCCTGCAAGCCCGACGAGCAGAAACGGTTGACGGTCATGCCGGCCGTCGTCACGGGACAGCCGCCGCGCAAGGCCACCTGGCGCGCAATATTGCCGCCCGTCGCGCCTTCGGGAAAGGCGCAGCCGACCAGCACGTCTTCCACTTCCTCCGCCTCGATGCGCGCGCGCTCGACGGCGGCCGCCAGCACGTGGCCGCCCAGGGTGGCGCCATGCGTCATGTTGAACGCGCCCTTCCAGGACTTGGCCAGGCCCGTGCGGGCGGTCGATACGATGACGGCTTCATTCATGCTGTGTCTCCTTGTGGGCATATTATTGGGTGGGGTATCTGCGGAATGAGAATAGCACATTTAAGTACGGTCGTTCGCAAAGTTCTGCCGGACTTCGATTTGTAAGCTTGGTGTAAGTTTCAAGCAAGCATGACGTAAGGTTCGGAGAACACACTCGCCTCCAGCTGTTGCAAGAATGGTCAAAAAGACCGCGGCACCAGTTCACTATAAAACATAGGGAGACAAACCATGGCATCACCATCCGGCTCGGCCGACGTACGGAAAACTTCGACCAAGGGAACGCCGATTACGCCCGAGGAACGCAAGGTCATCTTTGCGTCCTCGCTCGGCACCGTTTTTGAATGGTACGATTTTTATCTGTACGGTTCGCTCGCTTCCATCATCGCCAAGCAATTCTTCATCGGCGACCCCACCACCACCTTCATCTTCGCGCTGCTGGCCTTCGCCGCCGGCTTCATCGTGCGTCCATTCGGCGCGCTGGTCTTCGGCCGCCTGGGCGACATGATCGGCCGCAAGTACACCTTCCTGATCACCATTCTGATCATGGGCGGCTCCACCTTCATCGTCGGCTTGCTGCCGGGCCATGCGTCCATCGGCATCGCCGCACCGATCATCCTCGTCATCCTGCGCATCCTGCAAGGCCTGGCGCTGGGCGGCGAATATGGCGGCGCAGCCACCTATGTGGCCGAGCACGCGCCTGAAGGCAAGCGCGGCGCGTTCACGGCGTGGATACAAACGACGGCCACCCTGGGCTTCTTCCTGTCGCTGATGGTCATCCTGGGTACCCGCCTGGCGACCGGCGAGAAGGATTTCGAAGCGTGGGGCTGGCGCATTCCCTTCCTCGTCTCCGTCATCCTGCTCGGTATTTCCGTGTGGATCCGCCTGGCCATGAATGAATCGCCGGCGTTTTCCAAGATGAAGGCCGAGGGCAAGACCTCGAAAGCCCCGCTGACGGAAGCGTTCGGCCAGTGGAAAAACCTGAAGATCGTCATCCTGGCCCTGATCGGCCTGACCGCCGGCCAGGCAGTCGTCTGGTACACGGGCCAGTTCTACGCCCTGTTCTTCATGATCCAGACCCTGAAAGTGGACCTGGCAACGGCCAACGTGCTCGTCGCCATCGCCCTGCTGCTGGCCACGCCGTTCTTCCTGTTCTTCGGCAGCCTGTCCGACCGCATCGGCCGCAAGTACATCATCCTCGGCGGCTGCCTGATCGCCGCGGCGACCTACTTCCCGATCTTCAACGGCCTGACCCACTTCGCCAACCCGCAGCTGGAAGCGGCTCTGAAGAACTCGCCAGTGGTGGTCGTGGCCGATCCCGCTTCCTGCCACTTCCAGTTCAACATGACGGGCACGAAGAAATTCCCATCGTCGTGCGACATCGCCACCGGCTTCCTGTCGAACAGCTCGGTGAACTACACGAAGGAAGACGCACCGGCCGGCAGCATCGCCAAGGTACGCATCGGTACGAAGGAATTCACGTCGTTTAACGCCGTCATGACGCCGGACGGCCTGAACTTCGATGCGGACAGCAAGGCCAAAGAAGTGGCGCTGAAGAAAGAACTGGGCGCCGGCATCAAGGAAGCGGGCTACCCTGCGAAAGCCGACCCGGACCAGATCAACAAGCCGATGGTCGTCTTGCTGCTGTTCATCCTGGTGCTGTACGTGACCATGGTGTACGGCCCGATCGCCGCCATGCTGGTGGAAATGTTCCCGACGCGTATCCGTTACACCTCGATGTCCCTGCCCTACCATATCGGTAACGGCTGGTTCGGCGGCTTGCTGCCGACCACAGCCTTCGCGCTGGTGGCTTTCAAGGGCGATATCTATTACGGCCTGTGGTATCCGATCGTCGTCGCCCTGGCGACTGTCGTGATCGGCACCCTGTTCGTCAAGGAAACGAAGGACAACAATATCTACGCCGACGACTGATACGGCGCAAGCCCCGGCCGCAAGGCCGGGGTCCGCAAAGCAAAACGCCGCTGACTGGTCAGCGGCGTTTTTTTATACGGCGGCAAGCTTATTTGTCGCTCTTGCCCTTTTTCAGCTGGTCGCGCTGCTGCACATATTCCTGGTAACTGGTCTGGTTGCGCTTGCGGCAGGCATTGCGGTCGTCGAAATTATTGAGGCTATTGCAGTACTCGCCGATCTTGTCCCGGTTCGCGTCATACAGTACTTCGCAGCCGGTCATCGCCAGCAAGAAGGGAACGATCAGATATTTCATTGCTACTCTCATGGATAAGAACGGGATTGCGCCAAAAAACACCAGATTGCCCGCTGGATAAGCAAGCAGCTTTATCTTAACGCGATCCCGGCGGAAAGTACAAGCGCTCGGTATTACTAAATGGAAAGGATTCCCGGCGCAACGAGCTGACCGGCGCTGGCATCCTCGTTCAACAGCGGATTTCCAGCGGCGAACGCCGCCAGGTGCTCGAGCAGCACGCGCACGCGGGCCGGCAGATAGCGCCGCTGCGTCCACACGGCGTACACGTGACGCGGCTGCGGCATCCAGTCGGGCAGGACGCGCACGAGGCTGCCACTGGCCACTTCGTCGCGGCATTGCAGAAGCGGACACAGCAGGATACCAATGCCCGCGTCGGCCATCTCCACGGCCAGGCGCATTTCATTGACGCGCAGGCGCGCCTGCGGTTCGATCACCATTTCGGCGCCGTCGCCGGGCCGGCGCAAGCGCCAGCTGCGCAGCGGCTCGGCCACGATCAGCTCGTGCTTTTCCAGTTCCTGCAAGTCGCGCGGCACGCCGGCGCGCGCCAGGTAGGCTGGCGCGGCCACCATCACCAGCGAAGCGCTGCCCAGCCGGCGCTGCATCAGCGAGGAATCGTCGAGCGCGCCAACGCGGATGGCCAGGTCGGCGCCGCTGCCCACCAGGTCTTGCAGCAGGTTCGACAGCTCCAGTTCCAGGCGGATGTCCGGGTACTTCTGCATGAAGCTGACCCAGGCCGGCGTCAGCAAGCCGCTGGCGAAGTTGACGGGCGCCAGCACGCGGATGCTGCCCGAGACGGCCGACAGGCTGGCGTCGAGCTGCTGCGTCGCCTGCCGCAAGGCGTGTACCAAGGGACGGCATTGCTCATAGTATTGCCAGCCTTCCGCCGTCGGCTGCAGGCGGCGCGCGCTGCGGTTGAGCAAGCGGTAGCCGAGCTGGCTTTCCAGCTTTTGCAGCCGGCGCGTGACGGTAGCGGCGGGCAAGTCTTCCTTGACGGCCGCCGCATGCAGGCTGCCCGCCTCGACAATGGAGACAAACAGGGCTAAATCATCAAGCATGATTCGTCGAGCATGATTGCATTTTCGGAATTTGAAATTAAAAATATGGCTCTAGTATAGATTGCTGCAAGTTGTTACGCTGCCATATCTTCACACTTTGAAAGTGCTCCATGTCCGAAGCCCTGCGTTTGCGCTGCGTATTTGCCTTCCTGATGTCGCTGCTCATGACCCTGCTGATGAGCGCCTGGGTCACCTGGCTCAATATCGGCCTGCAGGCCGATTTCCTGCCCCGCTGGCGCCATGCCTTCTTTGCCGCCTGGCCAGTGGCCTTCTGCGCCGTGATGCTGTTCGCGCCCCGCGTGCAGCTGATGAGCCGCAACATCGTGGCCCGGCTCGCCAGCAGCGCTTGACCGGCAGTCGTCCGCCGGCAGTACCACTCGGTCACTCCCGCCCACGGCCGCCCTGATCCGGGCTATGCTATGACCGTCTTCTTTACCGCGGAGTGCCCATGCTCGATCACGTTTCCCTCACCGTCAGCGACCTGGAACGCGCCGAGCGCTTCTATGACGCCGTCTTTGCCGCGCTCGACGTGCCCAAGGTGGGCAGCGACCATGCCAACGCCTGGATAGGCTATGGCGAGCGCAGCGACGCGCAGCATCCTGAGCGCAGCTACTTTTCCGTGCGACTGGGCCCGCAGCCCGACGACGCGCCGCGCCGCCATTGCTGCTTCAAGGCTTCCTCGCGCGCGGCCGTGGAAGCGTTCTGGCGGGCGGGGCTGGCGCACGGCGGCATCGACCTGGGCGCACCGGGCCTGCGCCACTATCACGCCAGTTATTACGCGGCCTTTTTGTTCGATCCGGACGGCAACCGCATCGAAGCCGTCTGCCATCGCGCCGACGCCAGCTGACAGGACGGGAAATCCGGCTCTGTTCGGCATTTCCACTTCGGGACGATTTGCCTATAATGGCTGGCACGCCATACCGGTCCGTGAACAAAGAAGGAGATTCATGCATCATCTATTCGTCGGCCGCCCCGCGCGCACCATGCTCTTCTCCAGCGCCGGCTTGCTGCTGGCTGGCTGTTTTTCCGGCTGCTCCCTGTTGCCATCCACGCCAGTCACGCCAGGTATTCCCGCCACCGCGGCCCTGCCCGACGCCAGCATCGCCTATACCCTGAGCGGCCAGAACGGCTTGCCCGTGGTCTTCCAGTCGGCCATGGGCGACGGCAAGGATGTGTGGGCCAAGGTCGTGCCCGAAGTGGCCAAGCAGCACCGCGTGCTCGTCTACGACCGCCCCGGCTACGGCGACAGCCAGAAAACCACCACGCCGCGCGATCCCTGCACCATCGCCGCCCAGCAGCGGGCCCTGCTGACGCAAGCGGGCCTGAAGCCGCCGTATGTGCTCGTCGGCCATGGCTTGGGCGGGCTGTACCAGTATGTGTATGCCAGGCTGTATCCGCAGGACGTGGCCGGCCTCGTCCTGCTCGACCCCACGCACCCCCAGCAATGGAACCGCCTGCAGGCGGACGCGTCCACTTACGCCATGCTCGTCAAAACGCGGCGTAAACTCATGTTCAACAGTACGGAATCGGCCGAATTCGATGCCCAGACGCAGTGTTTGCAACACGTCGACATGAGCAGCCCGCTGCGCGTGCCCGCCATGCTGCTGGTGCGCGACAAGTTCGGCATCGAGGAAATGGGCTCGTTTGAAAACGTGGTGCGGGCCCAGGAAAAGGATTGGCAGCGCCTGTCCGGCGCGCCAGCCATCGAGCGCATCACGGGCGCCGGCTATTACATCCAGAAAGACAACCCCGTCATCGTCAACGAGGCGGTCAAGATGGTGGCGAAGAAGAAGTAGTGGTGTCGGATTACGCGGCGATTGAACCCCTTGTCGACGCGTAGGTCGGATTAGCGTGGCGAAGCCACGCGTAATCCGACAACACCGTGGCCGTTTAGCTATTGAAACCCTTGCCCTCGCCCGCCAGCTTCACCAGCAGCGGCGCCGGCGTCCACGCTTCGCCGTGGCGGCCATTGGCATAGCCGGCAATCGTGTCGAGCACGTTCGGCAAGCCGACCGTGTCCGCGTAGAACATCGGGCCGCCGCGGAACAGCGGGAAGCCGTAACCCGTCAAATACACCATGTCGATGTCCGAGGCACGCAAGGCGATGCCCTCTTCCAGGATGCGCGCGCCTTCATTGACGAGCGCATACACGAGCCGTTCGACGATTTCCTGGTCGCTGATCTTGCGCCGCGCCACGCCGATGTCGGCGGAGTGCTGGATGATCATGGCGTTGACCTGCTCCGACGGATACGCCTTGCGGTCGCCCGGCTTGTAATCGTACCAGCCGGCGCCCGTCTTCTGGCCAAACCGCCCCAGTTCGCACAGCAAATCGGCCGTCTTCGAATACGTGACGTCCGGCTTTTCCACGTAGCGGCGCTTGCGGATGGCCCAGCCGATATCGTTGCCGGCCAGGTCGCCCATGCGGAACGGTCCCATGGCGAAGCCGAATTTCTCGACCGCCTTGTCGACCTGTTCCGGCAGGCAGCCTTCTTCCAGCAGGAAACCGGCTTGGCGGCTGTATTGCTCGATCATGCGGTTGCCGATAAAGCCGTCGCATACGCCCGAGACGACACCTGTCTTCTTCAGTTTTTTCGACAGTGCCAGCGCCGTGGCCAGCACGTCCTTGCCCGTTTCCTTGCCACGGACGATTTCCAGCAGCTTCATGACGTTCGCCGGGCTGAAGAAATGCGTGCCAATCACGTCCTGCGGACGTTTAGTGAACGCGGCGATCTTGTCCAGGTCCAAAGTGGACGTGTTCGAGGCGAGGATGGCGCCCGGCTTCATGACGGCGTCGAGCTGTTTGAACACGCTTTCCTTGACGCCCAGCTCTTCGAAGACGGCTTCGATGACGATATCGGCTTGCGCGATGTCCGCATAGGCCAAGGTGCCGGAAACGAGCGCGATGCGCTGCTCGGCCTTCTCTTGCGTCAGCTTGCCCTTCTTCACCGTGTTCTCGTAATTCTTGCGGATCGTGGCCAGGCCCTTGTCCAGCGCTTCCTGTTTGGTTTCCAGCAGCATCACGGGGATGCCCGCGTTGGCGAAGTTCATGGCGATGCCGCCGCCCATGGTGCCGGCGCCGACAATGGCCGCGCTGGCGATCGCGCGCACTGGCGTGTCGGACGGCACGTCGGGCACCTTGCTGGCGACACGCTCGGCAAAGAAGGCGTGGCGCAGGGCTTTCGACTCGGGCGACTGCACCAGCTGCATGAACAGTTCGCGCTCGTACTTCAAGCCGTCGTCGAATTTCATCGTCACGGCGGCCGCCACGGCATCGACGCATTTGAGCGGTGCGGGGAACGGACCGGACATGGCTTTGACGGTATTGCGCGAAAACTGCAAGAAAGCTTCGTGGTTCGGGTAGTCGACCTTGCGCTCGCGCACTTTCGGCAGCGGACGCACGTCGGCCACTTTCGTGGCGAAGGCCACGGCGGCGGCCAGCAAATCGGCGCCAGGCGCGATGACTTCGTCGAACAGGGCCGTGCCGGCCAGTTTTTCGGACGCGGCGGGCGTGCCCGAGACGATCATGTTCAGGGCCATTTCCAGGCCTAGCACTCGCGGCAGGCGCTGCGTGCCGCCCGCGCCCGGCAAGATGCCGAGTTTGACTTCCGGCAAGGCCATCTGCGCGCCCGGTGCGGCCACGCGGTAGTTGCAACCGAGCGCCAGCTCCAGGCCGCCACCCATGCAGACGCTGTGGATAGCCGCCACGACCGGCTTGGTCGATTGTTCAACGACGTTGATCAGGGTGTGCAGGGTCGGTTCCGTGAGCGCCTTGGGCGAATTGAATTCCTTGATATCGGCGCCGCCCGAAAAGGCCTTGCCGGCGCCCGTGATGACGATGGCTTTGACGGCCTCGTCGGCCAGCGCCTGGCGGATGCCAGCCACGGCGGCCGTGCGCGTCGCCAGACCCAGGCCATTGACGGGCGGGTTGGCCAGGGTAATGACGGCAACGGCGCCGTTTACTTGATATTCAGCACTCATGTCTCTTCCTTATTGATTTTTGCTCAGCGATGAGGTGGTTGCAAGGGATGAAGCTTCACTATACCGCATAAAAGAACGCTCGTATTATTTTTGTCGTGGCGCGCCCGGCGCCAGCATGCTACGCCATGGTACAACATCGTTTGCGGAAAGATTCTGCTGCAAGCGGCAAGCTCTTGTAGAAGCTATCACTTGGATATTCATTTAAATAATAAAACCACAACAATAATAACAACGTTTTATTATGTAAAAGAATGGGTTTGTTATATGCCGACATGGGGCAATTACGACAGTTTTTACATTATTTATTCCCGCCCCTTGTTTTTCGCCAGACGCTGGGGAATAATAAAATTGTTGATTCAAATCAATACTCTACAATTTATCTACTAAAGGCAAACCGTAGGGCGAACACTGGCGGCCGTTGATCGCGCACATTCTCACCGATTATCACCAGATGCCGGAAATGCAATAACATCGCCGCCTTAATCCCTGCCTTAAACCGATAGCGGAAAAATAATAACAGCAGCCTTATCGTTCCCATTCCTCTTCTCACCCCGAAGGAAATACTATGGACGCAGCCAGCCATGTCAGCCACTCGCAGGATCTGGACTTACAAGCGATAAATACTGCATTGAACCGTGTCCAGGCCGTCATCGAATTCGAGCTTGACGGCACCATCCTGCATGCGAATGACAATTTCCTGCGCGTCGTCGGCTATACCCTGGCCGAAGTGCAAGGCAAGCACCACGCCATCTTCTGCGACCCCGAGTATGTCAAAACGGATGAATACAGCAACTTCTGGGCCAAGCTGGGACGCGGCGAATTCGACCAGGGCGAATACAAGCGCCGCGCCAGGGATGGGCGCGAGGTGTGGATCAATGCTTCCTACAATCCCATCCTCGACGCGGACGGCAAGCCGTATAAAGTCATCAAGTTCGCTACCGACATCACGGCCCTGAAAAAGCGCAATGTCGAATACGAAGGCAAGGTCAGCGCCATCGGCAAGGCGCAGGCCGTGATCGAATTCGACATGCAGGGCAATGTGCTGGACGCGAACGACAATTTCCTCGCCGTCATGGACTACGACTTGAGCGATATCCAGGGCGAGCACCACCGCATGTTCTGCGAACCCGAGTATGCCAGCAGCACCGAGTACAAGAAATTCTGGCAAAAGCTCAACCGCGGAGAATTCGACGCGGGCCGCTACAAGCGGCTGGGCAACCATGGCAAGGTGGTGTGGATACAGGCCACCTACAACCCCATCCTGGACCTGAACGGCAAGCCGTATAAAGTGGTCAAGTTCGCCATCGACATCACGGACCAGGTGAACCTGGAAAACAGCATCCAGGCCAAGGCCGCCAACGACAGCCGCAAGGTCAATGCCCTGCTCGACTCGGTGGCGCGCGCGGCGCAAGGCGACCTGACCTGCAATATCGTGCCCGAAGGCAGCGAACCGATCGACCTTCTGGCCGGCGGCATCAGCAAGATGATCGTCGACTTGCGCGGCGTGATCGGCAACGTGGTGTCGGCGGCCAACGGCTTTGCCGACGCGTCGAACGCCATCGCCGAACGGGCCACGGGCGTCGCCGTGGGCACGCAGGCGCTGGGCGCCACGGTGGAAGAAATGAACGCCTCCATCGACGGCCTGACGTTTTCCATCAACTCCATCGCGGAAAACACTTCGAATGCCGATTCCCTGGCGAAAGCCACGCAGCAGGAAGCGGAAGCGGGCGCGCGCGCCGTCGCCAAGTCGATCGAAGCGATGGACTTGATCAACCGCTCCTCGGAAGACATCGGCGAAATCGTCAAGGTCATCAGCGAGATCGCCAACCAGACCAACATGCTGGCCTTCAACGCGGCCATCGAGGCGGCGCGCGCGGGCGAGCACGGCCTGGGCTTTTCCGTCGTCGCCGACGAGGTGCGCAAGCTGGCCGAGCGCTCGTCGCAGGCGACCAAGGAAATTTCCAAGCTGATCAACGAATCCGTCAAGCGCGTGTCGACAGGCAGCGAGATTTCACGCCAGGCCAGCGACGCCTTCGACAAGATCGTCTCGGGCGTGGCGAAGACCACCCTGGCCATTTCCGACATCTCGAAGGCAGCCAACGAGCAGCTGCTGACGGCGCGCGAAGTGTCCACGGCCATCCAGTACATTGCCGAGGAAACGGAAAAGTCGGCCGCCAACTGCGACAGCATCGCCCGCTCGACCGATGGCTTGAACGAGCGCGCAGGCAGCCTGAACCAGACTGTCTCCGGCTTCGTGGTGTAGGCGATGAGCCACGCGGCCACCTTGACGCCCGAGGTGCTGACGACCCTGATCGCGCTGGTACGCCAGCACACGGGCATCGCCATGACGGCGCGCAAGAGCGTCTTGCTGGAACGGCGTTTGCAGCCACGGCTGCAGGCGCTGTCCCTGCACAGCTACCAGGCTTACCTTGAGCGCGTGGCCAGCGACCGCGACGAGGTGGCCCATTTCATCGACCTGGTGACCACCAACGACACTCTGTTCTTCCGCACGCCGCAGGTCTGGGATTACTTCCGCGACCGCTACCTGCCCGCCTGGGCGCGCGCGCATCCGGACGGCTGCCTGGCCATCTGGTCGGCGGCGGCGGCCAGCGGCGAGGAACTGTATTCGATCGCCATGCTGTGCGAGCAATTCAAGCTGCAAGTGCCGTCTTTCCGCTACCAGATCCTGGCCAGCGACATTTCGCAGCAGATCCTGGGCGCGGCGCGGGCGGGCCAGTACAGCGGGCGCTCCGTCGAGCGCATCCGCTTGTCGCACCCGGACTTGCTGCGCAAATATTTCACGCCAGCACCGTATGGCGTCCAGGTCAACGAGGAATTGCGGCAACACGTCAGCTTTGCCCAGCATAACCTGCTCGAAGCGCTGCGCCCGGCGCGGCAGTTCGACCTGGTGTTCCTGCGCAATGTGCTCATCTATTTCGATGCCGAGCACCAGGAAACCGTGCTGCGCCAGGCGCGCGTGAGTCTCAAGGATGAAGGCCGGCTGATCCTGGGCGAATCGGAAACCATCACCCGACTCGGCACCGGCTACCAATTCGAGTTTCCCATGATTTATAAGGCGGGTACCGCATGAGCATCATCATCGATCATCGCCTGCCGCTGCACCATGTCGGCATGGGCCAACTGAGCGTGGGCACGCACGGCGAGCAGCTGCAAGCCTTGCTCGGCTCCTGCATCGGCATCGGCTTCATCTGGAAGAATGGCCCATGCTGCGGCCTGGCCCATTGTCTGTTGCCGGAAGCGCCCGGCGCCGATAGCGCCCTTGGCGCGCGCTATGTGAGCCAGGCCGTGCCTTCGCTGCTGCGCCTGATGGGCGTGCGCCAGGCCGATTACCCCGATATCGACGTGGTGCTGGCGGGCGGCGCCAGCATGTTTGGTCCGCGCAACGGGCGGCTGCAGATAGGCAGGCAAAACGCGGAAGCGGCGCAAAAATACCTGGACCAGTGCGGCTTGCACGTCAGCTTTTGCGCGCTGGGCGGCCGCCACGGGCGCCAGTTGCTGATCGATTGCGCCCGGCACAGCTACGCCGTCACCGATGTGGTGGCGCAACCTGAATTGATTCCACGCAAGGAAGGCGCATATGGATATGCATGAAGCGACGGGCTTGCAAGCGCAGGGCACAAGCGACACGGCCACCGAACTGTTCGGCTCCTTCCACCTGGGCGGTGATGAATTCGCCCTGCCCGCCAGCTGCATCCGCGAAGTGGTGAACTATCCCGCGAAAGTCACTGCCCTGCCCCTGTCGCCCGCGTATTTGGAAGGCATGTTCACCTTGCGCGGCAGCGTCATCCCGGTGGTCAACCTGGGCCGCTTGTTCCGCGCCGATGCGCCGCGCGCCGTGGCCACGGACAAGATCGCCATTCTGGACTTCCAGCAAGTGCTGATCGGCATCGTCTTCCAGGATACGGGAGAAATCCTGCGCGTGCCCGCCAGCGCCCGCAGCACCCTGCAATATGCGGCCGGCGACAGCCACGCCGTCATCGCCGGCACGATCCTGCTCGATGGCGGCGCGCGCCTGCTGCAGGTGCTCGACCCGCACGCCCTGCTGCGCATTGAAAACGTGCCCCATGTGCTGGCCCTGCAGGCAACGGGCGCCAAGCTGAGCACGGCCCGCTACCACGCGCAAAGCGAACGCCGCCAGTGCGTCAGCTTCCATGCGGCAGGCGCCACGTTTGCCTTCGAAATGCTGGCCATCCAGGAAATCATCCGCGTGCCGGAACTACACAGCTCCCTGCTGAACAGCGAGCTGTGCCTGGGGCGCATGCATTTCCGCGGCAGCCAGGTGGCCGTCGTCGACTTCGGCGCCCTGCTGCAGGCGCCCGCATCCGGCACGGCGTCCACGCTGGACCAACGCGTCATCGTCGTGCGCCTCGAGGATACGACCGTGGGCTTCCTCGTCGACTCCGTCGACAGCATCGTGCATTTCTTTGGCGACGAAGTGCTGCCGATTCCCCTGCTGAGCAAGGCGCGCGCCGCCATGTTCGCCGGCTGCATCACGAAAGAGGGGCTGGGCGACATCATTTTCCTCGACCACAAGGGCATCCTGTCGCAGGCGGAAATTATCGAGATGCGCGACGGCCATGCGCGCCTGTATCCGGCCGAGACGGAAACGGCGGCCGCCACGCACAAGGCGCAGCGCCGTGTCTACATCACGTTTACGGTGGAAACCCGCTTCGCCGTGGAAATCGGGCAAGTGCGCGAAATCATTGATTTCAGCGGCGCCATCACGACGCCGCCGGGCATGCCGGCCTGCATGCGGGGCATGCTGAACTTGCGCCAGCAAATGATCAGCATCATCGACCTGCGCCAGCTGTACACGATGCCGGCCTTGCCGGACGCCAGCGCCGGCAAGATATTGATCGTGGAACGGGGCGCCGAGCGCTACGGTTTCCTCGTCGACCACGTCGACAACATCATGACCATCTCCGACAGCCAGCGCTTTGCGGCGCCGCAAATCATCCGCACGGGAGAACATGAGGACTTGCGCAGCGAAATGGATGAGATGATCGATATCGGCACGGACGCGCAGCGCCAGACCCTGTCCGTCTTCCAGTGCGACCATCTGCTGGAAAAGCTGGGGGCCGCGCTGCCGCAGGCGGCCTAGCTTGCTTACATCCCCGGCAGCCGGTGCCCATTGAACTGCTCGCGCAGCTTGTTCTTCTGGATCTTGCCCGTCGCGCCCATGGGCAAGGCGTCGATGAACAGCACGTCGTCCGGCGTCCACCACTTGGCGATCTTGCCTTCAAAAAATTGCAGCAGCGCTTCGCGCGTGACCGTCATGCCGGGGCGCAGCACCACGACAAGCACGGGGCGCTCGTCCCATTTCGGGTGGAATACGCCGATGCAGGCCGCCTGCAGCACGGCCGGATGCGCCATGGCCAGGTTTTCCAGGTCGATGGTGCCGATCCACTCGCCGCCCGACTTGATCACATCCTTGCTGCGGTCCGTGATCTGCATGTAGCCGTCGGTGTCGATGGTGGCCACGTCGCCCGTGGGGAACCAGCCATCCTGCAGCACGTCGCCGCCCTCGTTCTTGTAATACGACGAGATGATCCACGGGCCTTTCACCAGCAGATGGCCATACGCCACGCCATCCCACGGCAATTCCTTGCCATCGTCGTCGACGATCTTCATGTCCACGCCGTAGATCGCATGGCCCTGCTTTTGCAGGATCTTGCGCTGCTCGTCCTTCGGCAAGTCCAGGTGCTTGGTCTGCAAGCCGCCCGCCGTGCCCAGCGGCGACATTTCCGTCATGCCCCAGGCGTGGATGACTTCCACGTCGAACTTGTCGATCAGGGTATCCATCATGGCTGGCGGACACGCCGCGCCGCCGATCACAGTGCGGCGGAAGGTGGAAAATTGCAGATTATTCTGCAAGGCATGGTTGAGCAGGCCCAGCCAGACTGTAGGCACGCCGGCCGAGAACGTCACTTTTTCCGCCTCGAACAGTTCGTACAGCGACTTGCCGTCCAGTGCCGCGCCGGGAAACACCATGCGCGCGCCGGACAGGGGCACGGAATACGGCAAGCCCCAGGCATTCACGTGGAACATGGGCACGACGGGCAGCACGGTGTCCGAAGCGCGCACGTTCAGGGCGCTGGGCATGGCCGACGCGTACGCGTGCAGCACGGTCGAGCGGTGCGAATACAGGGCGCCCTTGGGATTGCCCGTCGTGCCCGAGGTGTAGCACAGAGTGGCGGCCGAATTCTCGTCGAACAAGGGCCAGGTGTAGTCGTCGGAATGCGTGGCGATCAAGTCTTCATAGCACAGCAGATCGGGGATCGTGCTGGTGGCGGGCATGCGTTCGCGGTCGCACATCAGCACGAAGTGACGGACGAAGGTGCAGTCGGCGGCGATCTTTTCCACCACGGGCAAAAAGGTCAAATCAAACAGCAAGACCTGGTCTTCCGCATGATTCGAGATATAGGCGATCTGGTCGGGAAACAGGCGCGGATTGATCGTGTGCAGCACGGCACCCGAGCCGGACACGGCATAGTACGCTTCCAGGTGGCGGTAGCCATTCCAGGCCAGGGTGGCGACCCGGTCGCCCATGCCGACACCGAGGCCATGCAAGGCGTTCGCCAGCCGGCGCGCGCGCTGGTGGCAATCGCGGTAGGTGTAGCGGTGCATATCGCCTTCCACCCGCCGCGAAATGATTTCGCTGCCCCCATAATGACGCGCTGCAAACTCGATAATGCTGGAAATCAGCAGGGGCTGATTCATCATCTGGCCCATCACTGGACTCAAGGGGAATGCCGACATCGTGTCTCCTGGGTTGGATACTTGCTTATTGTTGGAATTTAAAGACTTTCCCTAGTTTCGTACGGTCGTGCGGAAATCGTCAACGCATTTCGATATTGCGATGCAGCATGGAATTTTCGGTTCCGTTTTTTGCCGTGCGGATACCCACTACGACGCCCGCCACGCGCCTTGGCGCTGTGCGGTAAAATCGCATTCCAGGCTGGCGCACCGTGCCGCCACCTCTTATTTGACTGGAATTGCCATCACCGCTCATACCTTACCACTGGATAACGCCTTTGCGGCCTTGCCGCCCGCGTTCTATACGCGCTTGATGCCCACGCCCCTGCCCGCCCCGTATTTCGTAGCCGCCAGCGCGCCAGCCGCGGCCCTCATCGGCCTCGATGCGGCGCGCCTGGCCGAACCCGACTATGTGGCGCTGCTGAGCGGCAATGCCGTGGCCGAGCGTTCGATGCCCCTGTCGGCCGTGTATTCGGGCCACCAGTTCGGCGTCTGGGCCGGCCAGCTCGGCGATGGCCGCGCCATCTTGCTCGGCGATATCGCCACGGCTGATGGCCAGATGGAACTGCAGCTGAAAGGCGCCGGCGCCACGCCGTATTCGCGCATGGGCGATGGCCGTGCCGTGCTGCGCTCGTCCATCCGCGAATTCCTGTGCTCGGAAGCCATGGCGGCGCTGGGCATTCCCACGTCGCGCGCGCTGTCCATCATGGGTTCGCAGCAAGGCATCATGCGCGAAACAGTCGAGACTGCCGCCGTCGTCACGCGCATGGCGCCCACTTTCGTGCGCTTCGGCTCGTTCGAACACTGGTTTTACCGCAAGCAGCCGGACGAGCTGAAAATCCTGGCCGATTACGTCATCGACAGCTTCTACCCCGACTTGCGCGCCGCATCAAATCCATATCAAGCCTTGCTGGCCGAAGTATGCGTGCGCACGGCGCACATGATTGCACAGTGGCAAGCCGTGGGTTTCATGCATGGCGTCATGAATACGGACAATATGTCGATCCTGGGCCTGACCCTCGATTACGGCCCCTTCGGCTTCATGGAAGCGTTTGACGCCGAGCACATCTGCAACCATACGGACCAGCAAGGCCGCTATTCCTACGCCAACCAGCCGCAGGTCGGGCACTGGAACTGCTATGCGCTGGGCCAGGCGCTGCTGCCGTTGATCGGCGAAGTGGCATTGGCGCAGGCGGCGCTGGACAGCTACCAGCCCGCTTTTGCGGAGAAGATGAATGCCTTGCTGCGTGCCAAGCTGGGCCTGCGCACAGTGCAAGACGAAGACACGGTGCTGTTCGACAGCATGTTTGCGCTGATGCAAGCCAATCACGTGGATTTCACCAACTTCTTCCGTGCCCTGGCGACACTGCAGGTGGCCGCGCCCGAGCACGACACCGTGCTGCGCGACATGTTCATCGACCGCCCCGCCTTCGATACGTGGGCGGCACAATACCGCGCGCGCCTGCGGCAGGAGCACAGCGTCGATGCCGAGCGGCAAGCGGCGATGAACCAGGTCAACCCGAAATACGTGCTGCGCAACTACCTGGCGCAAGTGGCCATCGAAAAAGCCCAGCAGCAGGACTACACGGAAGTGGCGACATTGCTGGAAGTTTTGCAAAAGCCATTTGACGAACAGCCCGAACACCAGCACTATGCGGCCCTGCCGCCCGACTGGGCCAGCCACCTTGAAGTCAGTTGCTCATCCTGAGGAGTCATTATGACCACGAATAAAGTCAAGAAAACCGACGCTGAATGGCGCGCCATGCTCGATTCGATGCAATACGAAGTCACGCGCCACGCGGCCACGGAACGGGCCTTCACGGGCAAGTTCTGGGACCACCATGAACATGGCGTCTACACCTGCGTCTGCTGCAACACCCCCCTGTTTGCCTCGGACACCAAGTTCGACTCGGGCTGCGGCTGGCCCAGCTATTTCCAGGCACTCGATCCGGCCAACGTGACGGAAATCGTCGACCGCAGCCATGGCATGGTGCGCACGGAAATCGTCTGCGCCGTCTGCGACGCCCACCTGGGCCACGTCTTCCCGGACGGCCCGCCGCCAACCGGCTTGCGCTATTGCATCAATTCGGCATCGCTGCGCTTCGATCCGCAACCGTGAGACACTGGAATGGCGGGCGGGCATCTTGCTCCTAAGCCATTCCTAAGATGAATGTAACAAGACCCGTGTAAAGTCTCGCCATGAAATTTCTATTCGACCTATTCCCCCTGATCGCCTTCTTCGCCGCCTTCAAACTGGGCGGCATGTATGAAGCGGCCACGCACGATTTCGTGCAGCAATATTTGTCCGGCTTCGTGTCAGGCGGCTTGATCAAGGCCGACCAGGCGCCGTGGATACTTGCCACCCTCGTCGGCATCATCGCCACCGCCTGCCAGGTCAGCTATCTGCTGCTGCGCGGACGCAAGGTGGACGGCATGCTGTGGCTGTCGCTGTTCATCTTTGTCGTGTTCGGTGGCGCCAGCATTTACCTGCATGACGATTTCTTCCTGAAATGGAAGCCGACCCTGATCTACTGGCTGTCCGGCCTGGCCCTCTTGATCGCCCACGTGGGTTTCAAGAAAAACCTGATCCGCAAGACCATGGAAGCGCAAGTGCAATTG
Source organism: Janthinobacterium sp. HH104 (assembly GCF_001758715.1). NCBI lineage: Bacteria > Pseudomonadati > Pseudomonadota > Betaproteobacteria > Burkholderiales > Oxalobacteraceae > Janthinobacterium > Janthinobacterium sp. HH104. Next base: position 62,052 of record NZ_LRIB01000027.1, read on the forward strand.
CCCGAAGTTGTGTGGAACCAGCTGCTGGCCGCATGGATCATCTTCTTTGGCGCCATCGGCGCACTGAACCTGTTCGTGGCTTTCGTGCTGTACAAGGGTGACATGGCCGCCTGGGTCAGCTTCAAGGCGTTTGGCGCGACGGGCATCTTCTTTGCCTTTATCGTGGCGCAAACCCTGTTCCTGGCAAAACATATCAAGGAAGACGCATGATGAACTCCACCACCGAAAACACCGCGCCGGAAACGCGCATGCAGCGCATTCGTACCCGCCTGGAAACGGCACTTTCCCCTCTGGAATGTGTGCTGGAAGATGACTCGGCGCGCCACCGGGGCCATGCGGGCGCCGCCTCGGGCGGAGGCCATTACAATCTACGCATAATTTCTAGTCAATTTGAGGGGCTCAGGCTCGTCATGCGCCATCGACTGGTGTATGATTCCGTGCACGATATGATGCATAATGAGATACATGCATTGGCGATTGTGGCCCTGGCGCCGTCCGAAGTAGTGTAAGGACGGCGTTTTTGGCGTACCGGGGCAACTTGGTATGCCGTTTGCCGCAAGCGCCATGCACGCGTTTTCTTCCCATGCGTTTTTTACGAAACTTTCCCTAACAGGATTTAATAATGACTTTTAAGCCAGCCCGCTTGCTGATCGCACTACTCGCCGTTGTCGCGGTACCTGTTTTTGCGCAAAATGTTGCCGTTGTTAATGGCAAGCCTATCCCATCGTCGCGCGTTGATGCAGTCGTCAAGCAAGTCGTCGCCCAAGGCCAGCAACCGGATTCGCCGCAACTGCGCGAAATGATCAAGAAAGACTTGATCGGCCGTGAAGTGCTGATGCAAGAAGCGGAAAACAAAGGTTTCGGTAAAGATGCAGCAGTCAAGCAGCAAATCGAGAACGCACGCCAGGCCATCGTCATCAACGCCCTGGTCGGCGACTACCTGAAAAAGAACCCGGTCAACGACGCTGAAATCAAGGCCGAGTACGACAAGTTCGTGGCCCAGACCGGCGACAAGGAATACCACGTGCGCCACATCCTGGTCGGCACCGAAGCGGAAGCGAAAGACATCATCGCCAAGCTGAAAGGCGGCGCCAAGTTCGAAGATCTGGCCAAGCAATCGAAAGATACCGGTTCGGCCGACAACGGCGGCGACCTGGACTGGGCAGCCCCATCGTCGTTCCCGAAAGTATTCTCGGACGCCTTCGTGAAACTGCAAAAAGGCCAGGTCACCGACACCCCGGTGCAAACGCCTAACGGTTTCCACGTGATCAAGCTGGACGACACCCGCGCGGCAAAACTGCCGACACTGGAAGAAGTCAAGCCACAGATCGCCGAAGCGCTGCAGCAAAAGAAACTGCAAGCGTATCAGGAAGAAATGATCAAAAAAGCGAAAGTTCAGTAAGAACTGACCTCCCCGGCGCCCTTTTCGGCGCCGGTCGTGTATTCTGCGCCTGAATGCGCACTGCGCGACAGCCGCGCGTATCGATTTTTAGTATATTTATTAGGAATGAACATGATTTTGAAGCCAGCCCGTTTGATCTTAGCCCTGGTCGCCGTTGTAGCGATCCCTGCGTTCGCGCAAAACGTCGCCACCGTGAATGGCAAGGCCATCCCGTCGTCGCGCGTTGACCAGGTCGTCAAGCAAGTCGTCGCCCAAGGCAAGCAAGCGGATTCTCCGCAATTGCGCGAAGCCATCAAAAAAGACCTGATCGGCCGTGAAGTGCTGATCCAGGAAGCCGACAAGCAAGGCTACGGCACGCGTCCGGAAGTCAAGTCGCAGATCGACAATGCCCGTCAAAGCATCATCATCAACGCCCTGCTGGCCGACTACGTCAAGAAGAACCCTGTCAAGGACGCTGAAATCAAGGCCGAGTACGACAAGTTCAAGGCACAAGCGGGCGACAAGGAATACCATGCACGCCACATCCTGGTGGCCACCGAAGCGGAAGCGAAAGACATCATCGCCAAGCTGAAAGGCGGCGCCAAGTTCGAAGAACTGGCGAAAGTATCGAAAGACGGTTCCGCAGCGAATGGCGGCGACCTGGACTGGGCTAGCCCAGCTTCGTACGTGAAGCCATTCTCCGACGCCATGGTTGCTTTGAAACCAGGCCAGGTCACGCAAACGCCAGTGCAATCGCAATTCGGTTTCCACGTGATCAAGCTGGAAGAAACCCGTCCGACGAAGCTGCCGGCACTGGAAGAAGTCAAGGGTCAAGTGGCCGAGTCGCTGCAACAGAAGAAACTCGCCGCTTACCGCGATGAGCTGATGAAGAAAGCAAAAATCCAGTAATATCGGATGAAGATGAAAAGGCGCTCCACGGAGCGCTTTTTTTACGTCTGAACATGGGAAAACAGCATGGACTTGCACGTCGAATTAAAAATCGCACTCGAAGCTGCTGCCGAACCGGGCCGTGCGGCGCCCATGCAGGCGTATATGCGCGACCAGTTCGTTTTCCTGGGCGTGGCAGCGCCGCAGCGGCGACTGGCCGCCAGGGACTTGCTGGCGGGTCTGAAGGGCATCGATGCCGCGACCTTGCTCGAGCACGCGCAGCTGCTGTGGCAACAGCCGCAGCGCGAATACCAGCACGTGGCGCTCGACATGCTGGCCCTGCACTGGCGCCAGCTGAACATCGGGCACCTCCCCGCCCTGCTGGCGTTGGCGCGCCAGCGGGCCTGGTGGGACAGCGTCGACGGCATGGCGGGTATCGTCGGCGAGGTGCTGCAGGCGGAGCACCAGCGCGGCGGCGACGGCCATGCGCACATGGATGACGCGCTGCTTCATGAAGACTTCTGGCTGCGCCGCATCGCCATGCTGCACCAGCTGGGCTGGCGCGCCGACACAGGTGCCGGCTGGCTATTCGGCGCGGCGCTGGCGCTGGCCCATGAAGACGAGTTTTTCATCCGCAAGGCCATCGGCTGGGCCCTGCGCGATTACGCGCGCCACGCGCCCGAAGCCGTGACGGCGTTTGCCAACGCGCACCGCCAGCAACTATCGCCGCTCAGCTACCGCGAAGCGTTGAAGCACCAGCCACGGTGAACGCCTGCCCGCCGCAGCTTTACAACTGCTTGTGCATGCGCGCGAGCGGCAGCTTGATGTCATCGGGCAAGTCGAGGTGAAACTCTTCCGTCACGGCAAAGCCGCTGGCCAAATACAGCGGCACGCCGGGCAAGGTGGCGGCCAGTTCCAGGGCGGTAAAACCGGCGGCCAGCGCCTGGCGTTCGCAATGGCGCATCAGCATGCTGCCCAGGCCCTGGCGGGCGGCGCCTGGATCGACAAAGAAGGCGCGGATGCGGCCCGGCTGGCTGGCCGGATCGAGCAGCGGATCCGGCCCGCTCTTGGCGCGGTCGGCGCCATACAGGGTGGCGCGCTGGCTCCAGCCGCCGCAAGCCAGCATGGCGCCATCGCGTTCGATCACGAAATACGTCCGGTCCGCCACGAGCTGCGTATCGACGCCGAACACGTGGCGCGTCACGGCCTCGGCCTGTTCCTGCGTATAAAACCCCGCGCTCAGCGCCACGCCGGAACGGGCGATCAGCGCATTCATTGCCGGCACATCGGCCGGCAGCGCCACGCGCAAGCGCGTCAACGCGCCAAAGCTGAACCAGGCACGGTTGATGCGTCCCTGCTCTACCTCATACGTCGCCACAAGTTCCTGTGCCGACACGCCATCGTCCGTATCGCCATGGACGATTTCATGGTCGATCACCAGCTTGCCGCAGGCTATACGATTGAGCAACTGCGCCCGCGGCCGGCTTGCCGCGAAACGGGCCGTGAAACGGGGGCCGATCTGCGCGCCGCCCTGCGCCAGCAAGGTATCGGGGTGCTGGAATTGCTGCGCATCATCTGCGTAGATGGCCAGCAAGGCCGGCACGTCGTGCGCGTTGTAGGCGTCCAGTTGCGCCTGGACCACCGCCGTTGGCGAAATGAGTGTATCGTTGGCAAGCGCCATGCGTGTACCTGTTGTGGAGTGGGTGGAAAGTTGCAAAGGGTAACATTGTCACCTCTTTCGCGACGCAGTTTACTGCGATAATAACAAGATTCGTCGCAAGAAACATATTCAGGCGTCACCAATCAATCGCAAATCGCAGCAGGAGTAAATATCATGAAATGGGAAGGCAATCGCGAAAGCGACAATGTGGAAGATCGCCGTGGCGAAGATGGCGGCGGAGGCGGCGGTGGCGGCTTTGGTTTTGGCGGGCGCTCGATCGGCATCGGCACCATCGTCATCGCCCTCGTCGGCTCGTATGTACTGGGCGTCAATCCCTTGACCTTGCTCAATCTGCTCAGCGGCGGTGGCGGCCAGGTCAGCACCCAGCAAAGCCAGGCGCCGGCGCGCCAGCCGCCCGAATCGGACGAGATGGCCCGCTTCGTGAAAACCGTGCTGGCCGATACGGAAGACACGTGGGGCGCCCTGTTCAAGGCCGAGGGCGGCAGCTATGTGAAACCCAAGCTGGTGCTGTTCTCGGGCAGTATCCCGACGGCCTGCGGCACGGGCCAGAGCGCCAGCGGGCCCTTCTACTGCCCCGGCGACCAGAAAGTCTATCTGGACCTCGATTTCTTCAGCCTGATGCAGCAGCGCTTCAAGGTCTCGGGCGAATTCGCCGAAGCGTACGTGATCGCGCATGAAGTGGGCCACCACGTGCAAAACCTGATGGGCCTGTCGGAAAAGGTCGACAATGCGCGCCGCACGCAATCGGAGCGCCAGGCCAACGCCATGTCCGTGCGCCTGGAGTTGCAGGCCGACTGCTTTGCCGGTGTATGGGCGTATCACGCGAACAAGGACCGCAAGATCCTGGAACAGGGCGACGTCGAAGCGGCCCTCAAAGCGGCCACGGCCATCGGCGACGACGCGCTGCAGCGCCAGGCGCAAGGCCATGTCGTGCCGGACTCATTTACACACGGCACCTCGGAGCAGCGCGTACGCTGGTTTACCAAGGGCATCGAGAGCGGCCAGATTGCCCAGTGCAATACCTTCGAGGCACGCCAGTTGTAAATGATTCACGAGGACCCACGCATGCCGCCCTGCCGGCCGGCATGCGTCTATCAGGGCAAGCTGACGTCGTAGCGCTTGCCCAGTCTTTTCAGCTCGCCCGTCTCAATCAGGTTATTCAGTTCCTGGTCGAACTGCACACGCAGCTTGTCGAAAGTGGGCGAACGGGGGAAGGCAAAATAGCCGTTTTGCAGTTCGATGATTCTGGGCAGGGGTTTCACCTGGCGTCCATAGCCGAGGCGGGCGATGACGGGATCGGTATTGCGACGGTTGCTGACGAACACGTCGACGTGATTGTGCACCAGCATCTTCAAGCCATTTTCCACGTTGTTGGCCACGCTGACCTGCAAGCCGGGCCGCACGCGCTCCCATTCCGCGCCATAGGCCCAGCCATTGAGCAGCACCACCCTGCGGTTCTTCAGCACCGCGTAGTCGCCGTCCCAGCTGAAGCTGGCGTTCTGGCGCGTATAAAAAACCATCTGGTCCTGGTAAAACGGCTTGTCGGAAAAGGCCATGCTGGCAATGCGCTCGGGCGTCTTGTAGGGACCGATCAAGATATCGGCCTGGCCCTGCACCAGCATGGCTTGCGCGCGCGCCCACGGCACCATGCGAAAACGCACGGTGTTACCCGTGCGTGCCGCCATCAGGCGCAGCAGTTCCGCGCCCAGTCCGCCATACTCGCCACCCTCCTGGTATTCGAACACGCGTTCGAACTGCGCGCCCACGGCCAGCAGCTCGCGTGCCTGCAGGGGCGCGGCAAATGCCGGCCACAGCAGCGCCAAGGCCAGCAGGCGCCGCCCTGCTTTTTTCATCAGCCGACGATGCGCAAGGAGTAATCGGTGGCCCGCACATCCTTGGTCAGGCTGCCGATCGAGATGCGGTCCACGCCCGTTTCGGCAATGGCGCGCACGGTGTCGAAATTGATGCCGCCCGACGCTTCGAGCAAGGCGCGGCCACCGGTCAAGGCCACGGCTTCGCGCATCATGTCGTTGCTGAAGTTATCGAGCAAGACGGAGACAGCGCCCGCATCGAGCGCTTCGCGCAATTGCGCCAGGGTTTCCACCTCGATTTGCACGGGCACGCCCGCGTCGAGATTGCGCGCGTTTTCCAGGGCCTGGCTGACGCCGCCCGCGGCCGCGATATGGTTTTCCTTGATCAGGATGCCGTCGTACAGGGCCAGGCGCTGGTTCTTGCCGCCACCGACGCGCACCGCATACTTTTGCGCCAGGCGCAGGCCTGGCAAGGTCTTGCGCGTGTCGAGAATGGACGCTTTGGTGCCGGCGATCACGTCGACATACTGGCGCGTGGCCGTGGCCACGGCGGACAGCAGTTGCAGGAAATTGAGGGCGCTGCGCTCGGCCGTGAGCAAGGCGCGCGCCGGCGCTTCAATCGTGCAGACAACGCTGTCGGCCGTCATCATGTCGCCTTCGGCGTAATGCCAGGCAATGTCGATGCTGCGATCCAGGCTTTTCATGATGCCTTCGAACCACGGCGCGCCGCACAGCACGGCCGCTTCGCGCACGATCACACGGGCAGTGACGATGTGGTCGGGCGGCACCAGCTCGCCCGTCAGGTCGCACTGGCCCACGTCTTCCAGCAAAGCAGCCAGCAAATTGCCTTCGAACGCGCGCGCCAGGGCCGGATCGAAAGGGGCGAAAGAATTAACGAGGGTACTCATGCTGGACCGATTCCTTGGAACAATGTGGTTTCTTTTGCCAGGTCCGCGCCCGGCTTGAGGCCCGCCTTCTTGGCGGTGGCGAAGTCGAGCATGCGGTTGATCGAGCGCACGGCAAGCTGGCCGACGGCAGGATCGACGTGGATTTCGTTGTGCATATTTTCCAGCGTCTGCGCCAGGTTCAGCAAGCCGTTCATGGCCATCCACGGGCAGTGCGCGCAGCTCTTGCAGGTGGCGCTGTTGCCGGCCGTGGGCGCTTCGATGAAACGTTTTCCTGGCGCGGCCGCGCGCATCTTGTGCAGGATGCCGTTGTCGGTGGCGACAATAAAAGTGTCCGTGTCCATGGTTTGCGCTGCCGCAATCATTTGCGACGTGGAACCCACCATGTCGGCCAGCGCCACCACGTTCGCGGGCGACTCCGGGTGCACGAGCACCTTGGCTTGCGGATACTCTTCCTTGAGCAGATCGAGTTCGATGCCCTTGAATTCGTCATGCACGAGGCAGCTACCCTGCCATAGCAGCATGTCGGCGCCCGTTTGCTTCTGGATGTAGGAACCCAGGTGCTTGTCAGGTGCCCAAAGGATTTTCTTGCCCTGCGCATGCAGGTGGGCCACGATGTCGAGGCCGATGGACGAGGTCACCATCCAGTCCGCGCGCGCTTTGACGGCCGCGCTGGTGTTGGCGTACACCACCACCGTGCGGTCCGGATGGGCGTCGCAGAAGGCCGTGAATTCATCGACCGGGCAACCGAGGTCGAGCGAACAGGTCGCGTCGAGGTCGGGCATCAAGACGGTTTTCTCGGGACTGAGAATCTTTGCCGTTTCACCCATGAAACGCACGCCGGCCACGACGAGGGTCTTGGCCGGATGGTCGCGCCCGAAGCGGGCCATTTCCAGGGAATCGGAGACGCAGCCGCCCGTGGCTTCGGCCAGGTCTTGCAGGTCGGCATCAACGTAGTAGTGGGCAACGAGCACGGCTTCGCGCTCGATCAGCAGGCGCTTGATGCGCGTGATCAGTTCGGCTTTCTCGGCCGGGGACGGCGTCGCTGGCGTGCGTGCCCAGGCGTGGGCAGTGCAGCTGGCTCCGTCTTGTGGATGTTCGTACTCGACGGATTTGATGGCTAAAGTTTGCATGGCTGTGTCAAACAAAAACGGGATAGACCGGCACGATTGCAATAAAGCAGTTGCGCCGGAACGAATGGACCGCGGCGCGTCGGTGTGGTGCTGGCGGATGACGTTGTAATGTCGGATTACGCTGCGCTAATCCGACCTACGCGACCTACGCGACCAACTCACCCTGACGTAGGTCGGATTAGCGCACAGCGCGTAATCCGACACAACGTTACCCTAAAAATTAATCAATACCCTGGCTCTTGAGGTAATCCTCGTAATTGCCACGGTAATCGACCACTTCATCTTCCTTGATCTCGATGATGCGGTTGGCCAGCGAAGAAACGAATTCGCGGTCATGCGACACGAAGATCAGGGTACCCGCGTATTTTTCCAGCGCGATGTTCAGGGATTCGATCGATTCCATGTCCATGTGGTTGGTCGGCTCATCGAGCATCAGCACGTTGTGGCGGCCCAGCATCAGCTTGCCGTACATCATGCGGCCTTTTTCACCGCCGGACAGCACCTTGACGGCCTTCTTGACATCGTCGCCGCCGAACAGCAAGCGGCCCAGGATGGAACGCACGGCCTGGTCGTCGTCGCCCTCTTTCGTCCACTGGCCGATCCAGTCGGTCAGGTTCGTGTCCTTGGCGAAATCTTCCGTCGGGTCTTGCGGCATGTAGCCGACGTTGGCGTTTTCCGCCCACTTCACGCGGCCTTGGTCAGGCTGCAGGCCGGCGATGTCGCCCGCGATGCAGCGCAGCATGGTGGTCTTGCCGGCGCCGTTGGCACCGATGATGGCGATGCGTTCGCCCGCTTCGACCATGATGGAAAAGTTCTTGAACAGCTGGCGGTCGAAGCCTTTCGAGATGTTCTCGACTTCCACGGCCAGGCGGTGCAATTTCTTTTCGCCGTCGAAACGCACGAACGGATAGGCGCGCGACGATGGCTTGATGTCGTCGACCTTGATCTTTTCGATCTGCTTGGCGCGCGACGTGGCCTGGCGGGCCTTCGACTTGTTCGCGGCGAAGCGGCGCACGAATTCCTGCAGCTCGGCAACCTTGTCTTTCGCTTTCGCGTTGTTGGCCAGTTGCTGGTTGCGCGCCTGGGTCGAGGCGAACATGTATTCGTCGTAGTTGCCTGGATAAATCTTCAGGGTGCCGTAGTCCATGTCGGCCACGTGGGTGCACACCTGGTTCAGGAAGTGGCGATCATGGGAAATGATGATCATGGTGGAGTTGCGCTCGTTGAGCACGTCTTCCAGCCAGCGAATCGTGTTGATGTCCAGGTTATTCGTCGGCTCGTCGAGCAGCAGGATGTCCGGGTTCGAGAACAGCGCCTGCGCCAGCAGCACGCGCAGCTTCCAGCCTGGCGACACATTGCTCATCGGGCCTTGATGCAGGTCGATGGCGACACCGGCGCCCAGCAGCAGTTCGCCGGCGCGCGATTCGGCCGTGTAGCCGTCGTATTCGGACACTTTTCCTTCCAGTTCGGCCGCCTGCATGTAGTCGTCGTCCGTCGCTTCCGGGTTCGCGTAGATCGCGTCGCGCTGCTGGATGGCGGCCCACATTTCCGTGTGGCCCATCATGACGACGTCGAGGACGCGCATGTCTTCAAACGCGAACTGATCCTGGCGCAGCTTGCCCAGGCGTTCGTTGGTATCGAGCATGACGTTGCCGCCCGACGGGTCCAGGTCGCCGCCCAGGATCTTCATGAACGTCGACTTGCCGCAGCCGTTCGCGCCGATCAAACCATAGCGGTTGCCGTCGCCGAACTTGACGGAGATATTCTCAAACAATGGCTTGGCGCCAAACTGCATCGTAATATTTGCTGTAGATAGCATGTGATATTGGGTCTTTATTCAGTTAAAACAGCTAGTTAAATACTTTTCTCCCATTATACAGCACCCACCCTCATCACTCTATAGTGGTCCGCCGAGGGCGCCCCGAGTGCATGCGGAGAAATAATGGCAAGAAAATATGATTGCCGTATTTCCATTTAGCAGATACGCTGCGTGCCATCCATTTTCCACCCTCCACCTAGCAGGCTTCACTTGAAAAAAATCACCATCGCCGCGGCCGTGGCCGCCGCTGCCCTCGCTGTCAGCGCCTACGCTTCGCCCTACTATGCCTTGCACCAGATCAAGAGTGCGCTGGCCGAACGCAATGCCGAAGCCCTGGCCGAACACGTGGACTTTCCCGCCCTGCGCGCCAGCGTCAAGACACAGCTGGAGGTCAGCATGGCGCGCAGCATCGCGGCGACCGCCGGCAGCGACAACCCGCTGGCCGCACTGGGCCAGTCGATCGCCAGCGCCATGCTGGGCAAGATGGTCGACACCATGGTCTCGCCAGCAGGCGTCGTCGCGCTGGTCAACAAGAGCGCCGTCAGCCCGCAAGCAAGCGACACGACAGACACACCTGCCGATGGCGCGCAGAAAAAGGCCGAGTATTCGGCAGGCTATGCCGGCGTGAACACCTTCGTCGTGCGCGCGAAAGACGGTAATGTACAGGAAGGCGCGCTGGTCCTGCAGCGCCATGGCGTGTGGGGCTGGAAACTGAGTTCGATCGAGATCGCGTCGGCGATGACTGCACGTTAACCGGGAAATTTCATGCTGAAACACACGGCTTTATCGCTGGCAATCGCCCTTGCCAGCGCCGCGCCATTCGCCCACGCCCTCGATGGCACAACCGGGAGCAGCCACTCGGTTGCCGCGCGCATGCAGGCGGAAACGTCGAAGGCCGCCGATCCCGATGCGCCCGCGCCGCTGCCCGTGCCCAGCGACATCTCGCTGGCCGAACTGGAACGCCGCCTGGCATTGGGCCAGGCGCAGGCCGCTGAAAAACACTATAGCAGCGCGCTCGATCCGGCCGCGCTGACCGGCCTGGCGCGACAGATGGGGTGCCAGGATATCGTCGGCATACAGCCGTTCGGCTTCCCGCTGGACCAAACGCAGCCCGCCATCCTCAGCGGCGCGCACCTGCTGGCCCGCTGCCCTGACCGGGCCTACGTGACGATTACGGCAATGTCGATGGCAGGCAAGACGGGCAAGCGCGCCCGCATGGCGGCGCAATCGTTCAATCAGACGGTGGATGGCAGGCCCGCGCGGCGCCTGTATTACAAGGCGCCCAACGGCCGCCAGAAGGAAACGCTGACCATCGTCGATGGCAGCTATGCGTATGCACTCGAATACTGGTCGCTCGATGACAGCCAGCAAAGCGGCATGGTCGGCAAGCGCCGCATGGACACATTGACGTTGCCACAACAAGTCGGGCGTGAATAGATAAAATACTGTATATTCATACAGTCATCCACTATTGCCCTGCCCAGCATGCCCGCACACCCGCACATCGCATTACCCTACACTATCTGCGTCAGCGCCACGATCGACGCGGAAGTCGAGCAAACCATCCTCGAGGGCTTGAACGCCTACAACGATGCGATCACGGGATACCAGGACAGACAGGCATTGAGCGTGGTCGTGCGCGACCGCGACAGCCAGCGGGTGCTGGGCGGCGCCATGGGCCGGACCTCGCTGGGCCTGCTGTTTCTCGATTTGTTTTATTTACCCGTTGCCATGCGGGGCTCGGGCCTGGGCAGCCAGATACTGGCGCAGTTCGAAGAGGAAGGACGCCGGCGCGGCTGTACCTCGGCGGTGCTTTACACCATCAGTTTCCAGGCACCCGAATTTTACGAGCGCCGAGGCTGGCGCCGCTTCGGCAACATTGCCTGCAGTCCCGAAGGGACGAGCCGGGTATTCATGAGCAAGACCTTGTAGGCTCTAAATGACAATGGCCGGCGGCAAACCTGCCGCCAGCCATTGTCAAGCACTCAAGTACTGTCAACAAGCTCTGCTTACATGCCCAGCGACTTGAGCAGGTCGGCGTTGTCGTCGTCTTCCGGTTCCGCCGCAGGCGCCGGGGCGGCGTTCCGTTCGCGGTTCGCGAATTCGCCATCCATCAGCGAGTCGGCATCGACTTCGCGCGAATCGAAATCGTGCAACTTGATGAACTCGGTACGGTCGATCGCCAGTTCCAGATAGAAAATATTGTTCTTTTCCGTGTAGAAAGTGACGCGGCGCATTTCCGGGCGGTCCAGCGGCGTGTCGACGCTGAGCATCACCTGCTTGTTCAGCACCAGCATCTTCGGCTGGCTCTGGGTGATGTTCGTTTGCAGCTCGCGCCGTACCTTGCCCGTGAAGTCGCCGACAATCTGGTTCATCAGCTCGCCCATGATGTTCGACACCTCGTCCGACGTGTAGAAGCTGGCCAGCTCCGACTTCGGCATCCCCATGTGCAACATGTAGCGCTCGTAGATTTCCATCGCCGTATCGGCGGCAAAATTGAGCACGACCAGGCCCGTGAAACCGCCATCGAACATCACGAAGCAGCCGATGTCCGGCTTCAGGCCCGTCTTGGTGATGCGCTGCACCATGCCTGAGTAATTGACCTTGCTTTGCGTTGCAACGTTGAGCACCCGCACCACCGAGTTGCACAAACTCATCAACAAATCTTCTGTACCGTACACAACATCCTTTTCTGCATCCATGAGCAACCTCTCCTACTATTTTAAAGATGACAGCACTGTTCCCTGTCCGCCGCGAGCCGAAACACGACCGTTTCGCTCAGCAAGCGGACGACTTCACCTTTGCATGCCTGACCTTGCTTGGCAGTGCGCGCCGCGTTGCCGCCGGCCCGAACCGCCCTCTTAACTTTTTCTGTATAGAAATAAGTATTAGATGCGCAGAATACCCAGATGTAACATTTCCGTCCAGCCATACCTGCATTTACTTGACGATCTGTGCGGAAATACCATACCTGGCCAAGGCGCGCGCATCAGCGCAGGAAAAAGTGACTAGAAATCAAGGGCGCGCAAGACCACGCCGCTGACCAGCAAATCGCGGCTCAGGTAGGCGAAGGCGCGCTGGCCGATGCGCAGGCGATGGGTGTCGAAAATGGCCAACAAGTCGCCGCCCTGTCCCTGATCCAGGCTGCGCAATGCCGTGACAGTGATACGGCAAGTCTTTTCCACCCCGAAGACGGACAAATGGAAGCGGATGGCGTCACCCGCCTGCTCGAGCGCGATGCTTTCGCGCAGAATTTCATAGGGCATGGGCAGACCTCCCGTTCATGTGGCAAACGTGGAGGCCGGATCGGCATGCCGTGGCAGGTCGATGATGAAGACGCAGCCATGACCAAGGACGCTTTCCACGCTCAACACGCCGTCATTCGCCTCCACGCTGCGCCGGACAATCGACAGGCTTAATCCCGGGCCGCTATTGTTCGCGCCGCCTTGCGTAAATGGCAGAAACATGTCATCCGCCGCCTCTGGCGACAGGCCGGCGCCGTTGTCCTCCACCTCGATCTTGAGCCGCTCGCCGCTGGCATACGCGCGCAGAACCACGGTGCCATTCCGCGCGCCGAACATGAAGGCATTCTGCAGCAGGTTCCCCACGGCGGAGAGCAGCAAATCCTTGTCCGCATTGAGCCGCAGCAAGGGGGCGACCTCTTCCACGACCAGGGTGCAGCGTAGCAAGTCCGCTTCCAGGCGAGCCGAATAGCTCAGTTCACTAATGAAGTTGTTCAAGAAAAAAAACGAACGTTGCAAGGTCAGGCCCGCCTCGACCCGCACGTCCGCCAGGGAACGGTCAATCAGGGTGCGCAAACCCACCAGACTGCGGTCGAGCACGGCGCCAGTCGCGCCCGACAGACCCATGCCACCGTGCTTGAGCGCGGCGACGGCGAGGCTGGCCGTTCCCAGGTGATTGCGCAGTTCATGGCCCAGGTAGCCGATGCGCTGGCTCAGTGCCAATGCCTGTTCGTCAGCGATCAGCACATCGCGCCGCTGGATAAATTCGGACACGGCTTCGGCGATGCCGTTGTCGAGGCAACGGTTCAGCGTCCTGAATTCCTCGACGGAGAATTGCTCCTCCATGACCACGGCAAGGTCGCTGACAGCCTGGCACAGGTCGCCGTAGTCGTGTACGACCTGGCTGACGGAATAGCCGAGCGCCAGCAATTGCCCGCCGTGCGTCGCGGCACTGTGGGCCAGTTCCGATGTGCCTTTCGCACTGCCATCGGCGGGGCCGGAAATGGCCAGGCTTTGCGCTATCTTGCCTGCTTCTTCCGCCCTCAGGGTACGGATCAGCTGATCGAGAAAGATGGGAACGCCATGTTGCAACTGACGCTCGCTCGGCAAGCGCAAGGGCCTCTTGGCGACTTTTTCACGGCAACGGCGCTCAAGCTCGGCGCGATTATCCGCTAGGAATAAATGCATCATGCTGTTTCCTGCTATCTATAATGACTGACAAGCAACCAAGACTACCGGTAGCACACGCAAGCCACCGTCTGTTACCGAACATAGTTGTTTACCCGCATATCGTTGCGCACAGGACGCATCCGGCATCCCCATATGCTATTGTCATCGGACACATCACCAGGCAGGAGCCATGCATGAGCAACATCGTTACCAGCGTCTCGTTCCGCTACATCGATCCGCGCCACAAGGAACCGGGCCCGAGCAGGGAATTCATCAATCAAAACATCCTGCTGCCGCCAGGCGCCCATCTGCCGCGCATGGGCGAAGCGATCGAACTCATGCACTGGGACTTGAACCGCGACATGAAATCCGGCGTGTATTCGGTCCTGTTCGTCCACACGCGCATAGCTTTGTTTGATGGCAACGACAAGCCTTCCGGCTGGCATACCACGATCACCGTGGGACCGCAGTCCGATGAAATCGACGAGCGCTTCCTCACCGCCCCCTCCTGACAACCGTGCGGCCCTTGTTGCGATCAGGTCCGGCCACCTAAAATAATGCTTTATATTAAACATGATCGTGACGGCAACCGGTGGCGCTGCCGCGCGCAATGCAAGGAAGTCAATGAGCACACTGTTAGAGCAGGCAACACAAGAAATGACGACGGCCATCCACGCCTGGTTCGATGAGCGCCTGCAGCGCACGGACCTGGAAGACGCTGTGAACCGGACCACCTTGCAGATGGGTGTCTTCAATGATTTATTACTCGACTACAAACCGGGCCGCACCACTGCCGATGAAATCGACCTGGGCTTCGGCGACGACGTGCGTCCCCGGACGCCGGCGCGCCTTGATGATGCGCAAGTGCGTGACTTGATCGCGCCACAGTTGGTGGCGCTGGTGCAAGCCCGCCTGGCGCCGCTGGTGGACACGCCGATGATCGACTACCGCTTCACCTTGCGCGGAAAGTTCCAGACGGCGCAGGGCAAGCTGCACCTGACCTTGCTGGAACACGTCAACGACGGCAAGCGCCAGGCCTTGCTGAAAAACATACATGCGTATATCGAACAAAAGCTCACGCATGGCAGCAGGCCGACGAAAAAGCTGGAAACCTTCTTCCTGACGCGCCACCTGCTCGATCCCCAGCTGTTTCCGCAGCCCGATATCGCCTGGACGATCGCGCAATTCGAACGCATCGAGCAGCTGAACAAGTCACGCCCGCAGGCACTGACCGAACATCGCGGCGATATCATCCGGGCCGTGTCGGCGTGGGCGGAAAAACAGTTCCTGCCGCGATTTTATGATGTGCAGAAATCAAGCTACCGCAGCGCGGAGTACACCTTGAAAGCGGACACGGCGCCCGATGCGCAAGCGCTGCCAGCGATCGACCTGCTGCTGTATGGCGCTGTGATGATCTTGCGTCACGAACCGAGCTATGCCAAATCGACCGGCCTCACATTCCTGGAAATCGCGCGCGAGCTGGGCAGCGAACGGGCCGTGCGCATGCTCAAGGAAGGCAGCGGCACCTTCCCCGATGCCGACATCCACGTAAAAAATACGCTGCTGGAATGCCGCGCCAACGATGTGTTTGCCACGATCAACATCACCATCACGCAGGAAGAAGAAGGCGCGTATGCGCAGGCGCTGGCCTTCATCACGCATTTGCTGCAAGCCGGTTTCCCGAAAAGCTACCAGATCAAGCTCAAATCCAAGGCCAAGGCCTATTTGCCGATCAAGGGACTGGCGAAATCCGACACGCACCGCTTCTTTGCCAACGCCCTCGCCCATGCGTCCCTGCAACCGCAGCTGGAAGCGTATGCGCGCGCGGCCATCGAGCAATTCGAATTCTATGCCGACACGGAAGGCGAAAAGAATTGCATGCCTGGCAGTTACGCCGTGTTTGGGCTGGGCTTGCTCGATGCCCGCTATTTCCCGCTCGTGCAGCACTACATGGCCAACGTCGACGAGGAACACCAGTCCGTGCAGGACCAGTTCACGGCGGCCTTTGCCGAGCAACACGGCGTCACGCGCGACTCCGCTCCGGTGCTGGCGGCGTGCCTGCGCGTATGCACGGATAACGCAAAGGTCAAGATCCAGGCGGAACTGGAGGAGATGGAAAAATTGGAGCTGTTCTGCCAGCAACTGCAAGGGCTGGACGGCTATCTGGTGGAACACATGCTGTATCCCGTCTGGGGCAAGCTGGAAAAACTGGCTGCCCTGGCGCGCAAGGCGGAAGGACGGCGCAAGGAGCTGCTGCTGTCCTTGCTTGAAGCGGCCAGCAAGGGGGACGCCTAAGGTGTGCAACGTTATGACTTTCACCATCTATAATGCGCGCGCCAGAGTTGCTACGGAGCATCTTTTGGCTCCTGACATTGAATCGTGGAGAAAATACATGCACAAGCAATTCCCTGCCGCCAGACTGCTGGCTGCCACCTTCGCCGCCGCGCTGATGCAGCCCGCCATGGCCGCCGACGCCGCAGAGCTGGCGCCGCTCGAAGTGACCAACCTGTACATCAAGACCATCATCAACCAGGATGAAGCCAGCGTCGCCAAGCTCAACGCCTACCTGCGCCCTACCCGTCTGGCGGGTCAGCAAAGCGCCGAGTATGCGTCGTACAGCGCCCTGAAGGAAGCAGACGCCCAGTTTCCAACGCAAACGGGCAAGCTGATCGCGGACCTATTCCCCGCCGACATGCGCGCGGCCCTGACGCCGACCGCTGAACTGCTGGCCGCGAACGTCATCGCTGCCAAGAATGGCGCCGCCTGCCAGGCCACCAAGGCGGACCCTGTGACGGTGGAAAACGGCATGCAGACGGCCGCCGTCAGCTTCGAATGCCAGGTCGTCAAGGTCCCGGTGGCATGGGCAACCGCCGCCCAGCAACTGGCGAAGAGCGGCTGCAAGGTCGAGCAATGCAAGGCCGGCCTGGAAAAGATCGCCGCGACCTACACGAGCTCGCCGAAGCAGACGTGGCGCGCCGTGTTTGCCGTCAGCCGCGAAAAGAACTCGGAAGCGTGGCGCAACGATTTCGCGCGCGAAACCTTCGATGAAATCTGGGAATACCTGTAATCCTTTACGGAGCTCTAAACTGCCGATGGACAAGCCCAAACTGACCCCAGTCGCCCAGCCAGCAGGCCTGGCCTTGCTCCACATGCTCGCCCCCGAGCATGTGGAGGTCACGCTGGGCGCGCAAGTGCTGGCGCAAGATTTAACTGCGCTGCACGGCAAGCAATTGCTGGCGCTGCTGCGCCGGCTGCGCGCCGCTCAATCCAACCAGCAGCACTATGCGGGCGCCAGCGTCGAGCAGGCCGAACAACTGTTCGGCGCCGCCATCGCCGCCGTCAAGGCCGAGCTGGCCATGCGTCCGCACATCCCCAACAAGCAGGAAGCCAAGGCCTTGCGCCAGGCGGCGGCAAAAAAGCGTTAATCGAGGCGCAAGCCGGACGTTCCGTGCGCGCTTGCACGCCAGCCCCCTTCTATAATCGGCAACTCTTGTTTCCGCTATTGAAAGACGTCCATGCTCACACGATTTTCCCGCCACGTATTTTGCTGCGCCATGCTGGCCTTATCCAACCTGGCGGCCGCGCAGGCGGCCAGCCTCCCGCCCATCGGCCCCATCGACGCGCGTGCCGTCTGGCAGGAACGCTCGCTGTCGGCTTGCCGCAGCGAACAATCGCCCACGACGCCCGACGTCTGCCTGCTGCGCACCATGCAGCGCAGCGGCGCGCGTCCGCAAGCCATCGCCGCGGCCAGGATGCTGGTCAAGGCAAACAAGGCGGGCTTCATCTCGGCCTGGCGTCCGCTGGGCAAGGCGGCTCTGGCCACCGTCACCTATCCGTTTCGCGCCAACACGAATGAAGGCACCTTGCTGATCGGCAGCGATGGCGCGGCCATCGACGTCGACGAAGGTTCCGTGCGCGAGGAAGACCGCGCCACACCGGCCTGGCGCGCGTTTGCCGCCGCCCATCCGGACTCCGTCCCGTTTGCGCCCGCCGATTTCGTCGGCAGCACGGCCACCGACGATGGCGGCCAGCGCCTGCTGTTTTCCACGCCCCTGATGACCTGCCATGCCTGCGCCGAGGATGGCGCGCTGCTGATTGCCTACACGCTCGACAAGGCCGGCATCGTGCGCGAGCGGCAACTCTTGACGATCAAGTAATGCTGCATCAAAGATAAGATAGAATCGCCCGATGGCATGTCCATACGAGTACATGCCATCGATCCAACTCTTATCACAGGAAAACATGCGCCGCCCCTGCCTTGCACTGCACCTCACCGCCGCCCTGCTGCTGTCCAGCCCCTTCCATCTCGCCACTGCCGCGCCCGCCGTTACCGCGGCCTCCAGCGCGGCCACGCCGCTCATCATCGGTGAAAGTTTCAACATCGATTCGCAGGCGCTGCAGGAAAAGCGCCACATCAATGTGTACATGGCGCGAGCCTGGGATACCGCGCCCGATGCACCGCTGCCCGTGCTGTACATGCCGGACGGTGGCGTTGCGGAAGATTTCCTGCACGTGGCCGGCTTGCTGCAAGTGTCGGTAGCGAATGGCACGATGCGCCCCTTCATGCTGGTCGGCATGCAAAACACGCAGCGCCGGCGCGACTTGACGGGGCCGACGAACAGCGCCGAAGACCGCAAGATCGCCCCCGTGGTGGGCGGCGCGTCCGCCTACCGGGCCTTCATCCGCGATGAACTGATGCCGGAAATTGCGCGCCGCTACCGCACGACGGGCGAAACGGCCATCGTCGGCGAATCGCTGGCGGGCCTGTTCGTGGTGGAAACGTATCTGCTGGAACCGCAGCTGTTCGACCATTACCTGGCATTCGACCCCAGCCTGTGGTGGAATCGCGGCGCCCTGCCGCGCCAGGCGGCAGCCTTGCTGGCCAAGGGCAAGCCAGGCAAGCGCAGCCTGTACCTGGCGTCGAGCAGCGAGTCAGGCATCGCCATCGAAGTGCAGCGCCTGGCCGACGTGCTGGAGAAACAGGCGCCGTCCGGCTTGCAATGGCATGTGGAAAAAATGCCGGAAGAAACCCATGGCACGATCTATCACCCGGCAGCCCTGAAGGCTTTCCGCGCCGTGTTCAAACCGCAATAAGCAGCCGGGCAGCAAGACATGGACAAACTGTAATCTGGCGCAAGGGGCCAGCACGGGACCTGGCAGGTAAAATCGGCGGCCCTTCTTTCCCCGCCAGATTACCGATACCCATGAGTTTTCTTCAACTATTTATTCTTTCCATCGTCCAGGGCTTCGCCGAGCTGCTGCCCGTGTCCAGCTCCGCCCACGTCATCATGGCGGAAAAGCTGATGGGGCTGGACCCGACATCGCCGGAACTGACCATGCTGCTGGTGATGCTGCACACAGGCACCATGTTCGCCGTCATCGTGTATTTCTGGGCATCCTGGCGCGCCACGTATTTCAGTTCGGCCAGCGCTTTCCGCAGCAACGTCCTGCTGCTCGCAGCGTCCACGGCCCTGACGGGCATCGTCGGTTTCGGCTTGCTGAAGGGCATTACGCACGTCATGAGCAAGGATGCGCCCGGCTTTGAAATCGAACACCTGTTCGGCAATGCGAAACTGATGGCCGCCGCGCTGGCCGCCGCCGGCGTGCTGATCATTGTGTCCTCACGCCAGCAAGCGCGCCAGCATGGCACCTTGTCCATCGGCAAGGCGATGGTGATCGGCGCCGTGCAAGGCCTGTGCCTGCCCTTCCGGGGATTTTCCCGCTCGGGCGCCACCATTTCCGCCGGTATCGCCATGGGCGTGCCGCAGCGCCGCGCCGAGGAATTCAGCTTCGCCCTGGCCGTCGTACTGACGCCGGCCGTGCTGGCCAAGGAAGGCTGGCGCTTCTACCAGGCCGTGACAAATGGCAGCCTGGACCATGTGGAACACGGCAACAGCCTGCTGCATCTGCTCGGCCCCAGCCTGCTGGGCATGCTGCTGTCGTTCCTGGCCGGCTTGCTGGCCCTGCGCTGGCTGTCGCGCTGGCTGGAACAAGGACGCTGGCATTTCTTTGGCGCGTATTGCCTGCTGGCCTCCTTGGTGGTGCTGTACGTAGGGTAAAATCGCCGGGTTTGCAATTTTCAACCATCCATCCCAGCCAGGTTCTACTGAAAGCCAACGATGAATTTCGCCGCCACCGCCGCCCTCTCGCTTGCCATGTCCACCGATGCCTTCGCGGCCGCCGTGGGCAAGGGCGCCGCCCTGCACAAGCCGCAATGGCGCGAGGCGCTGCGCACGGGCCTGATCTTTGGCGTCATCGAAGCCATCACGCCCATCATCGGCTGGGCCCTGGGCAGCGTGGCAGCGCCCTACGTGGAAGCGTGGGACCACTGGATCGCCTTCAGCCTGCTGGGCATCATCGGCTTGCTGATGATACGCAATGCCTTGAGCGATAGCGACGAAGAGGAAGCGCCGGCCCAGTCGCACTCGTTCTGGGTACTGGCCATCACCGGTCTGGCGACCAGCATCGACGCCATGGTCGTGGGCGCGGGCCTGGCCTTGCTGGGCGCGAATATTGTCGTCACAGCCGCCGCCATCGGCTTTTCCACCTTCGTCATGGTGACCCTGGGCGTGATGCTGGGCCGCGTGCTGGGCACGGTGGCGGGCCGGCGCGCCGAACTGATGGGCGGCCTCGTGCTGATCGTCATCGGCTGCGTGATCCTGTACGAGCATATCGGCCATCCGGCCTGAGGTCCGGACAACCGATGCGCGCGGCCCCGGCGGCGCGCTTTGTGCTACATTCAATGCTCTGCATTCCTGTCTCACAAGGTGACCATTATGGAAACTATTGAGCTGCTTTTTGCCTCGCTGGTGCGCGAAACGGCCGAATCGATACGCGACCACCACGTTCCTTTTGCCATCAAACACGACGAGCGCGCCTATTTCGAGTGGATGGATGGACACCCGATCAATGGCTATATCCAGGAAGCGTATCGGGAGATCGAGGAAACCGCCCAACAGATCCGAGCCATTCGCGCGGGGTGAGGACGCTTGCCGCAAGCTACTGCGCGGGACGCCTTGCGGCTGGCGATGCTCACCGCACTTCAGTGCGGTTGCGCTTCTCAGCCACACATCCCCTCCGCTCGCTACGCTTGCGGCAAGCATCGATACGTTCGTTAAAGCTTTTCTGTAAACGTATTGATTCAGATCAAACACTCAACCATTCCAATCAAATGGATAGTCCAAAGCCATGACAATCAGGTCTGGAGGCGGGAGACATGGATCAGGGACAAAAACACCAGATCAGGGGCTATGAATTTCATGTCGCGGGGGCGCTGGAAAAGGATGGGCGCTACCGGGGCATGATTTTGATCAGCAAGCGCGGCGATACGCAGCAGGTATATGCCAAGCCCGTATTGATAGAAACGGCGAGCAGTTTCAAGTCCGTGCATGCGGCCTTGATCGAGGCCTCGGCGTATGCGCAGGAACTCATCTATAACGGCGCCATCAAGGCCTTGCTGCCGGCCGACGGCCAGCTAGCCGGAAAACAGGCGCCGCAGCCGCCGGATTTCGTCGGCAATTGACGCAGGCAAGCCCGTCCGGTTATTCGGGACGATGCGTATAATGACGCGCTTTCCCGGATGAAAACTCAACACCATGGAATTTGTGAATTTACCGCTGGTCTTCCTCGTCGGCTGCGCGCTGATCGCCTTGCTGGCCAAGAAAAACGGCTACTCGTGGTATCTGTTTTTCTTCGCGATTGCCGTGCCCGCTCCCCTGCTACTGCTGGCCTTGCCCCATGTGCTGGGCGTCGAGACCGCATCGCTGACCTCCGTACGCCTGGGCGCCGCCCTGCTGCTGCCGCTCGCCGGCCTGGTGTTGGCCCTGCGGGGCAAGCGCTAAGGCCGGTTCAGCGTGCCGGCACGCCATCGGCCAGGCGCCAGCCGATCGACAAGGCCAGTTGCTGCGCTTCTTTTTCATTGCTGCAATCGTCATAGTCGCAGGTGTCCGCATAGGCGCCGCACGCCTGGTTCTGGCTAACATACGAGCCGACCCAGCGGCCATCGCGGCGCTGGCTGGCCGTGGCGCTGATAATAAAACCTTTGTGGATGGTGGGATTTTCAAAAGACATAATTCCTCCGATACAAGAATAACGTCAGGAACCTGACTGGCCTCCACTGTGCGCCGCCTGTCGCAAGCAGTCTGTACGTTTGACCACACACAGAAAGCACGCACGCGCCTGCCTCTCGGCGCCCGGCAATCGGGTATGATTTCAGCATGTGTGGACGACTCGATCAAAATGGTACGGCGCCCGAGCTGGCGTCATCGTTCGGCTGGACCGACGCGGTATTCGACAGCGAGGCCGAGCCGCACCTGAACGTGTCGCCCGGCACTTACCGGCCCGTGCTGCATATCCAGGATGGCGTGCACAGGGTCGACGACGTCTTCTGGGGCTACCGCCCCGCCTGGGCCGCGCAAGCCGTGCCCGCGCCCGGCAAGAAAAAAATCCCCATCGCCATCAACGCCCGCCTGGAAAAACTTGCCGGGTCCTACTGGAAGCCCCTGCTGCGCGCGGGACGCGGCATCGTCTGCGTGCATGGCTGGTATGAATGGACGGGAGAAAAAGGCAGCAAGCAGCCGTGGCACATCCACCGCAAGGACCGCGCGCCCCTGTTCCTGCTGGCGCTGGCCCAGTTCGGCCCGTACAAGCACAGCCGCGAAGAAGCGGGTTTCGTGCTGGTGACGGCCGACAGCCTCGGCGGCATGGTCGACATCCACGACCGCCGGCCCGTGGCCGTCAGCCTGGAAGACGCGCACCGCTGGCTCGACCCCGCCTTGACACCGGAGCAAGCGCTGCACCTGGCGCGCACCTGCATGCTCGACGTGGAACTGTTCGAATGGCATGCCGTCGATAATCCGCTCGTGCCGTCGGCCAAACCCAAACCGCCACCACCGGCCGCGACGCAAGGCGCGTTTGACTGGGGCGACTAACTCAGGCGGGCAACCGCGCCAGCCGGCGCCACAGCGTTTCCATCGGCCCCTGGCGAAAGTGCCACAGCCAGTAACGGCTCAGCAGCACCTGCCCCGTCATGATCACTACCGCCAGGCCCAGCATCTCGGCCGGACGCAGGCTTGCCCCCCAGCCCAGGCCCGGCCCCTGCAGCAGCCACGTGCCGATCAGCGATTGCAGCAGATAATTGCTGAGCGCCATGCGTCCCACGGGCGCCAGCCATACCGCTAGCCAGCGCAGCATGAAAGGACCGGCCAGCATCAGCGCCGCCACATAGCCGGCCGCCAGCACGGGGCCGCCGGCGAACAGGCCCACTTCGAACAGGGCCGTGTCGAACACGGTTTGATACGGATCGGCCACCTGCCACGCGACGGCGCTCGCGGCCAGCAGGTTGAACGGCAAGCCCACACCCAGTCCCACGGCGCGCACGCGGCGCCACAGCAGCTGGTGGCGCTGCGGCTGCGTCAGCCAGCCCAGGCGCGCGGACAGGATGCCCAGCAGGAACAGCACGATGATGTGCGGCAGCATGACGATGGCGTACAGCAGGGAAACGAGGAAATCGTTGGCGCGCAGTCTGGCCACGGCCAGCACATTGCCCTGCGTGTAGATGGCGTAACGCTCCGCAAAACCTTGCAGGTCGCGCGCAATGTCCGGCGCACCGCCCTGCTGGCCCACGGGAATGAGCAAGCACATGAACAGCAGAAAACCGGCGGCCACCAGCCAGGCGCGGTTGCGTATGCGGCTCAGTTTGGCCGCTGCCAGCGGCAGGATCAGCATGCCGGCCACCGCATACGAAGTCAGCACGTCGCCGCTCCAGATAAGGAAACCATGCAGCAGGCCAAACACGAGCAGCCAGCGCAAACGGCGCCGATAGGCCGCTTGCGCCTGCTCCCAGCTGCCCAGCTGGCGCTTCAGGGAACGTGTCTGCAGGGCAAAGCCGGCGCCGAACAAAAATGCGAAGATGGGATAGAACTTGAATTGCGCCAGCGCCGCCACGCCGAAAATGACGAGCTGGTCGAGTACAGGTGGCTGGGTCGGCAAGGTGCCATAGCGCAAGGACAAGGTGCCCCAGGCAAAGCCCCAGATATTCACCAGCAGGATGCCAAACACGGCGATGCCGCGCAGCACGTCGAGCTGCAGCAACCTGCCGGGCTTGGCGGACATGGAGCTCAAGGCGTTCAGGGGCGCGCCAGGGTCGGGTAGTCGGTCACTTGCAGGCTGAAGCCGGACGCATCCGATTGCAGGCGCGCGTGGCCGCCGAACGGCAAAGTGACCCGGCGGCGGATATGGCCGAACTCGAGCCCCGTCAGCACGGGCACGGGCAGGCGTTCGCGCACGTAGGCCAGCATGGCGTCGAAATCGTAGCCGTTATCCATCGGACTCAATTTATAGGCGGAAAAATCACCGAGCACCACGGCTTGCTGGCGGCCAATCACGCCCGCATGCAGCAATTGCAACAGCATGCGTTCGACCCGGTACGGGTGTTCGTTAACGTCTTCCAGGAACAAAATGCCGCCATCGATCTCGGGGAAATACGGCGTGCCGAGCAAGTGGACCAGCATGGCCAGGTTACCGCCCCACAGCTTGCCTTGCAGCGCGACCTGCGGATTGCCCGCCGCCGTGCCCGTGACCGTGTGCGTAGGGCCGGCCAGGCACGACCACAGTTGATCGAGCGTAAACTGCTCGGGCTCGTCACGAATGAAATCGTCGCAGATCATGGGGCCGGCAAAGCTGGCGCGGCCCGTTTTCGCCATCAAGCCCATGTGGAAGGCCGTGAAGTCGCTGTAGCCGACAAACAGTTTGCCGCTGTCGGCCATGGCAGTAAAGTCGATCTCGGGCAGGATGCGGCTGATGCCATAGCTGCCGCGCAAGGCGATCACCACTTGCACGTCCGGGTCGGCGGCGGCCGCGTTCAGCTGCGCCAGACGGCCCGCATCCGTGCCGCCGAAGCGCTGGAATGTGTGGTCGGGGTCGTAGTAATTGTGGACGGTGGCGCCTTGCGCCTGCAAGCGGGCGATGCCGCGTTCCAAAGCCGCCGCGTCGGGCGCATAACCGCCCGGCGCAACGATGGCGATGCCAATCTCAGGTGTCTTCAAAATGCCCGTGCCTTCAAAAAAATGGTGGCGCGCCTAGGCTGGCTGGGAGCGCATCTGGGGCGCCATCTTACCTTGCAGATGCACATCGATCAAGGCAAGCAGGCGCTCGATCAGCTGGGGCGGCATGTCGTGCCCCATGCCTTCGATCACCTCGAGCCGGGCGCCCGGGATCAGCGCCGCCGTATCGATGCCGCAGGCGACGGGGATCAAGGGGTCGGCCGCGCCATGGATCACCAGCGCCGGACAGCTGATACTCGGCAACAAGTCCGTGCGCTCGCCCGAGGCGGCGATGGCCACCATTTGCCGCGCCACGCCTTCGGGGCAGCTGCCGCGCTGCAGCGCCGCTTCGATGCGCTGGTACAGCAGCTTTTCCGACACGGGATAGGCGGGGCTGCCGATGACGCGCACGGTGGCCGCCATGTGCGCCATCAGTTCTGCGCGGCTGGCATTGCGTTTCGGACGTTGCAACAAGGCGTTGCGCGCAGCCCGCGTGGGGCCGGGCAAGCCGCGCCGGCCGCTGCTCGACATGATGGACGTCAGGCTGAGCACCTGCAGCGGCGCGCGCGCCGCCATCACTTGCGCGATCATGCCGCCCATCGACACGCCGATCACGTGCGCTTGCGCAATGCGCAGGGCCGCCAGCAAACCGAGCGCGTCGTCCGCCATGTCATTCAAGGTATAGGAAGTTTTGAGGGGCCAGCCCAGCAAGTTTTTCACGTAGGCGAGCGGCAGATACGGTTTGCCCGCCAGCGCCATCTTGCTCGACAGGCCGCTGTCGCGGTTGTCGAAACGTAGCACGTGAAAACCTTGCTCGACGATGCCTTCGACGAAGTCCGCCGGCCAGGCAATCAGTTGCATGCCCAGGCCCATGACCAGCAGCACGCACGGATCGTTGGGGTCGCCGTGGCTTTCATAAGCTATGTTGAGGCCGTTCGCCATGATGGTTGCCATGATTGCCTCTCTTACAGGAACCAGCACGCAGGCACGATCGCTGCGGCCTTGCAACCAGCATACCACTATTGTGCTTCAGACATGAGACCGGCACGCGGCACTCACACTGAAGTGTTGCTCTGCTTGCACATGACAGAACCTACTGCGCGTCGCGACTTGCGGCCTGCGATGCTCACCGTACCTAAAGTACGGTTGCGCTTCTCGACCACAATTCGCTTCCGCTCGCTACGGTTCTGTCACGTGCTGATACTCATCAACTTGCAAAAAACATTATTTTTCCTTGGGCAGGCTGTCAGCCAAGTCCACCCACGCTTGCGGCTGCGGTTTGCCGCGCTCGCGCACGCCGAAGAAGGAGACCACTTGCGTGCCTTCCTTGTCGAAGAATTCGACGGAAGTCACGCCGCCGCGCTTGACGACCCAGCCGCTGCGCAGGGCCGTGTCGCGGATGTGCAGGTTGAAGTCCGGGTCCAGCACATTGAAGAAGCCGCCGGCGGCCATGGTTTTTTCGATCTTGCCGCTGTAGATCTGCGTCAAGCCTTCATTGCCTAGGAACACCATGATGGCGACTTTGTCCTTGGCCGCGTTTTCCAGCAGGGTGCGCAGCGCTTCCGGCGTCACGCGCTCGACCACGCCGGCCGGCGCCAGGCGCAACGCCTGTTCGCGCGACAGATGGAATTCGCGCATGATTTGCGCAAACTGGTGCACGTCCGTCATGTCTTTCCAGGCCAGCTGGAATTCCTTGACGTCGATCTCTGCGTCCGGCTTTTCAGCGGCCTTGGGCGCCACGGCCAGCACGTTCAAATCCGCGCTTTGCTGTGGCATGCGGAACGTCGCCACCAGCTTGTCGTAGACGGCCACGCCAGGCTCGTTGCGCAGGTAGACCTTGTGCACGGCCGTGCCGTTGGCGTCAAAAAATTGCAGGCTGCGCGTCGGCTTGCCATCGCGTCCCGCCTGCTCCACGGCAAATGCGTATTTCCAGTTTTCAAAGTGGAAACGCAGGTCGATCTGGCCGCCCAGGTAGCCGCCGGCGATATTGCGCTGGCGCGCTTCCGTTTCCGGGTCTTGCTTGGCGTCGGCCTGTTCCGACTTGTCGCCCGCCTGCTTGAACTTGCTGGCGACGCCCGTCGTTTCAATGACGCCGTTTTCATTGCGCGTGATCGCTTGCACGGTGCCCAGGTCCAGGGCGGCGCGCATGATTTCGCGCGGCTGGTTGCCATCGGCCTGCAGGCGCGTGACGCCCTTGCCGATATTGGTTGCCAGCAATTGTGCTTCGGACACACCCAGCGCGCGGGCCGCGTCGCGGATCTGCAGCTTCGGCTGTTCCGTGCGCAAGGTGGACCAGCGTTCCGCCAAAGTGGCTGGGGCCGCGGTTGCGTTTGCGATCAGCAGGCTGCCTAGCAGGGATAGAACGAGTTTGGATAACTTCATAGAGAGACCATTCAATCAAACATGGAAAAACAGAGGGGCAAGCACCCCTCCCCGGTAAAAAATTTAGAAGTTTAGGCTCAGGCTGGCCGCCACATTGCGGCCCGGCTTGGCGTAGCGCTCGATCTCGGCACGGCTGGCGGCCGTGGTGCCGGCGGACAGGCTGCGCGAAGCCGCGTAATCCCAGTACTTGCGATCCGTCAAGTTGTACACGCCGACGACGATCTTGGCGTTCTTGTGCACGTTCCAGTAAGTCGACAAGTCGAAGATGGTGTACGACGGCACCTTGAAGCGCGGCGCGGTCGTACCCATCAGCAAGTCGTTCGGCGCCTGCTTCTCGCCGGCATGCAGCGCCGTCAGTTCCAGGCCGAACAGCATGTTGGTGTGGTCGTAACCGAAGGTCAGCGCCGTCTTGGCTGGCGCCACCGAGGCCAGGCCGCCGCTCTCGCCCGTCCGGGTATTGAAGGAGCGGCCCTTGGCCACGCCCGTGGCCAAGTCGACGCGATAGCCCTGCATGGCGGGTGCCCAGGCGCCCAGCTCCGCGCGCAGGGTCAGCTCCCCGCCCCAGGTACGGGCATCGCCGATGTTTTCCGGGCGGAACAAACCCTGCACGATGGTGGGATAGTTCACGGGATCGTCTTCCTGCATCACGTACTCGATCATGTTCTTGTATTCCGTCTGGTAGACGGACGCGTGCATGCTCAAGCCCTTGACGATGTCGCCCTTCAAACCCAGTTCATAGGCCTGGCTGGTTTCCTTGCGCAAATTCGCATTGCCCAGCACGGCATAGCCCCTCCCCCTGCCCGTGTAGCTGAAGGAATCGTAGGTACCGGTGCGCTCGGCCGCCGTCGGCAGGCGCGTGCCGCGCGTGAAGGTGGCATACGCGTTCATTTGCGGCAACACTTCCACGGACAGGCTCAGGCTCGGCGTGAAATACGTGTCGCTTTCCTTGCGCACTTCCCTGGCCGCGTTCGGCACGGCGATCACATAGTTTTGCAGGTTTTTCGGCTCGTTCTTGCGGTAGTCGGCACGCAAGCCCGGCGTCAGCACGGCTTTCTTGCCGGCCAGATTGAAACTGAGATCGTCGCGCACGTACAGGGCCAGCTTGGTCGTGTCCATGTCGGCCATGCGGTTCTTGTTGGTGATCTGATGCTGGCCGGTGGCAACGATGACACGGTCTTCGCGCCACGGGCGGCGCGTTTTCAACTGCTCAAGCTGCACACCGTACAGCAGCGCGTTGTCCGCATTGAGCTGCTTGAACGCTTCCGACGTCAGGCCGATGCTGTCGTTCTTGAAGCTGGTGTCGATGGTACGCTGTGCCGGGCTGCCGAAGGTGTAGAGGCCTTGCGTCTTGTCATCGGTTTTCGCATTCTGCAGATACACTTTCGACGTCAGGCGGTCGAACAGGGCGAAATCCTTGAGCACCACGTCGTGGCCCAGGCTGACGCGCGTGCGCTTGGTGGTGGAATCCTGCTGCACGCCCGTCGGATAATACGTGCTGACCTTGTTGCGCAGATCGCGCTTGTTCTTGCGCTCGAACATGTCGACCGTCAAGTCCAGCTTCTGTTCGCCCGGCAAAGTCCACACCAGCTTGGACAACAAGGCGTTCGAATGCCAGTCGTCGGGGTTGACGGTAGCGCTGCCGCGGCTGTCAAGCTGCTCGCCATCGCGGTGCACATACACGGCCAGGCCTTGCAGGCTGGCGCCGAGCTTGGCGGCGCCCGTCAGGGTGTGCGCATTGCTGCGGTCGGCCGTCGCACGGCCGTATTTATAGGCCACGTAATGGTCTTGCCCTTCACCCAGATAATCCTCGGGCGACTTGGTGACAAAGGCCACACCGCCGCCCAGGCCAGGGCTGGCGCCGCTGACGGCCGTCGTGCCCGAATCGATGCGTACTTCGCGGAAGGTTTCAGGATCGAAATAATCACGGCCTGTGCCGAAGGCGTTGAGGGTATTGCCATCAGGCTTAGGCGCCGCGTCCGGCAAGGAAATGCCATCGACGTCCAGGCTGACCCGATTGCCTTCCAGGCCGCGGATGTTATAGCCAGTGTTGCCCGAACCATCCCACACGCTGCCGCTGCCCGAAGCCGCTGCCGGCGCGCTGATCAATGGCAAATAACGCACGATGCCGCCCATGTCCGTCACGCCACGGCGCTCCAGGTCGTCGTTGCTAATAACCGTCTTGGTGCCGGCGCGGCGCTCGTAATCCTGCTTGGCATTGACGACAATTTCAGGGAAAACCGGCAGCTTGGCCGGTTCCTGGGCGGCCGTGCCCGCGTTGATGGCGGCATTTTGCGCAACGGCAGGCAGCATCGGCGCTGCAAACAGGCCCAGCAAGGTGGCGCGCAGCACCAGGTTGTGGCGGCGGGCAGGCTGATGGGCTGAAGATACGACGGGTGCAGCGGTGCGCTGCGGAAGCACAGTAGTCATGATGGTCCGGTCTAAGAGTAAAGGCTGGCTCTTGAACCCGGATCGATAACGATGCGCAAGGGAAGTTTGCTGGCGAAAACAATACTGTAACACGAATCATTCTCATTTGAGAATGACAATTGGTCTAGACAGATGTTATTTCGCAACAATTATAAAAATGCCAGCCTGGAGGGCTGGCATGGCTGGCATCTTGGGCTGATGTCAGGCTGGCGGATGGGCCAGCTTGCGCGCCTCGGCCTGCGCGCGGCGGCGCTCGGCAAAGAAACGCTTGAGAAAAGCGCCGCACTCATCGGCCAGCACGCCGCCGACGATGGCCGTCTGGTGGTTCAGCGCCGGCTGCTCGAACAGGTTCAGCACGGAACCGCAGGCGCCCGTCTTCGGGTCGCCCGCGCCATACACCACGCGGGCCAGACGCGCATGCAGCATGGCGCCCGAACACATCACGCACGGCTCCAGGGTCACGTACAGCTCGCAGCCGGGCAAGCGATAATTGCCGAGCTTTTCGGCAGCGGCACGCAAAGCCATCACTTCCGCGTGCGCGGTCGGATCGTGGCGGCCGATGGGCTGGTTGTAGCCGACGGCGATGACTTCGCCATCCTTCACGACAACGGCGCCGACGGGCACTTCACCGAGGTCCCACGCGTGCTGGGCCTGCTCCAGGGCCAGCTGCATGTAGCGCGCGTCCTGCGCGCTAGCGTGCATTTCAGTCATCGGTGACTTCTGCCCAGCAATTCGGCGTTTCATGCAGCACCAGCTTATGCAGGTGCAAGCCCGTGCCGAAATGGTCGGTAAATGCGGCCTTCAAAATGTCGAAGGCGATGCGCGCCAGGTTTTCCACGGTCGGGATGCGGTCGATGACGACGGTTTTATGGTCGGGCAGGCTGGCCAGGAAGTCGCGCACGGCCGTGTCTTTTTCGTAGACGAGGAAGGCGTGGTCCCAGACGTCGACCAGGTGCTGCTTGGCCAGGGTTTTTACGTCGGAAAAGTCCATGATCATGCCATTGTCGGAATTGCCTTCCGCTTCGATGACCTTGCCGACCAGGGTGATTTCCACCGTGTAGCGGTGGCCGTGCAGGTTGCGGCACTGGCTTTTGTGGTCGGGAATGCGGTGGCCCGCGTCGAATTCGAGCTTGCGTGTGATAGTCAGCATATGTGTTGTTAAGGTATTTGCAGGAGTTTATGGGTTTGCAGGCTCAGCTTCCACTTCGGGTTGCTTTTGCACGTTTCGATGGCCAGCTTCATGTTGTGCGCGGCCAGGGGGCCATCCATCGCCTGCACGAAGAAGTTCTCGAAATCCAGTTGTTCGTAGGCGGCCAGGTCTTGCTGGAACTGGGGAATGACCACCTTGATTTCATTGCCTTTGTGGACGACCAGTGTCGAACCCATCTTCGGGCTGACGCAGATCCAGTCCACGCCGGCCGGCACGGGCAAGGTACCGTTGGTTTCGATGGCGATGGTAAAGCCGACCGCGTGCATGGCGTCGATCAGGGCCGTATCCAGCTGCAGCAGCGGCTCGCCGCCCGTAAACACCACGTATTTGCTCGGTGCGTAGCTGGCCGGCCACAGGCTGTCGATCAGCGCGGCGAGTTCCTGCGGCGTCTTGAATTTGCCGCCCAGTTCGCCGTCGGTGCCGACGAAATCCGTGTCGCAGAACTGGCACACGGCCGTGGCGCGGTCGCTTTCGCGGCCCGTCCACAGGTTGCAGCCGGAAAAGCGGCAAAACACGGCCGGACGGCCCGCGTGCGCACCTTCGCCCTGCAGGGTGTAAAAAATCTCTTTGATGCTATAAGTCACTGTATTTCCTAAGAGCTGGCTGGCGTCCTCGCGCAGGGCGTACGCAGCGATGCCGGCGCATACCGCCGGAACCGCAAAAGCCGATTGACAACACTCTATTATATGCCGCCACGACACTTCCCGTGCAAATGCCGTGCCCGTCACCTGGCCGTGCGGCGCCAAAGGACCAGAAAGCCACGGCGAAAGGCATAACTGCGCGGCTTTTGCGTTTAGACAATATAAATAGCCCACAGTTAATATATTTTCTGTAATAAGATTGCCTTCTGGAAAACATTTAGGGAGCGAGAAATGATGCAACGCTGGCTACGCCTGCCGTACCGTCTGAGCATTCTGGCCTGTCTGGCGGCCAGCGCACTCGCCACCCTGCACGCCGGATACGCGGCCGGGCCAAAGCTGCCGGCCGGTGCGCCCTCCCCCTTGATGGCGGCCTGCGCCGTCCTGCTCGGTGCGCTGACGCTGCTGCTGTGGCGCCAGCACCGCCTGGCGCTGCGCCTGCAGGCGCTGGAACAGCTGCGCGAGGACGGCGAGCAGGCGCGCCTGACCAGCGGGCAACAGCAGGCGCGCGAGCAGGAACGCCTGCGCATCGGGCGCGACATCCACGACGACCTGGGCCAGCATCTGCTGACCCTGAAGATCGACCTGTCCATGCTGCAGACCAGCACGCATGAGGCGGCGCCCCAGCTGGCGCAACAGCTGGCCGTGATCGCGCGCAATGTCGACCTGACCATCGCGGCGCTGCGCTGCGTCATCCATGACCTGCGCCCGCCTGCCCTCGACGCGGGCCTGCAAGCGGCATGCGATGAACTGCTGGCCGACTTTACGCGTACCACCGGCCTCGGCTGCGGCTGCGACTACCAGCTCGACGCCGCCGCCGGCCGCGCGCATGGCGCCTTGCTGTATCACGTGGTGCAGGAAGCGCTGGCGAACATTGCCCGCCATGCGCACGCCACGCATGTCCAGCTGTGTCTGCAGCAAACAGGCGCCACCGTGGCTTGCCGCATCAGCGACGATGGCATCGGACTGTCGGGCTCACCGCCGCGCCTCGGTTGCGGCCTGTCCGGCATGCATGAGCGCGTGGCCGCCGCCGGCGGCAGCCTGCACATCGACAGCCGCAGCGGCGCCGGCACCACCTTGCGCGTGTCGCTGCCCCTGCCGGTCTGCCACGACGAAGCAATGGTCCATCACTGAAAATATTGCTCAATATCAACACCGTCACTACCCCACGCTGCATCATGGCCAACGAGCCAGCCCCATTCACGCCCGAGAAGGATGCTTTCATGCCGGATAGCCACGCACATGCCAGCCCATCGCCATATGGTGAAGCCCAGGGTTTCGCCGTCAAGATGATGGAATTGCTGGTCGTGCCCACCTTTGTACTCGATGTGCATGGCAAGGTGATGATCTGGAACCGCGCCTGCGAGCAGTTGACGGGCGTGCCGGCAAGCGAAGTGCTGGGCGCGAGCGAACCGGGCCGCTGCTTTTACAACGACGAGCGCCCCACGCTGGCCGACCTGCTGCTGGCCAGGCGCGGCGGCGACATGCGCGCCCTGCATACCCAGCAGCAATACCGCAGCAGCACGGGCAGCAATCTGTGCGCGGAAAACTGGTGCGACATGCCGCGCACGGGACGGCGGCGCTACCTGGCCGTCGATGCCAGCCCCATCTACGGCAATCACGGCGAACTGATCGCCGTCGTCGAAACCCTGCGCGACATGACGGATGAAAAGCGCGCACACGTGGAACTGGAACGCCTGGCCACGCGCGACGGCTTGACGGGGCTGGCCAACCGGCGCTGCTTCGACGACACCATCCTGGCCGAGTGGCAGCGCGCCCAGCGGCAGGGCCAGCCGTTGTCGCTGCTGATGGTTGACGTCGACAATTTCAAGGAATACAACGACAGCCACGGCCACCAGGGCGGCGACCTGTGCCTGCGCAAGGTCGCCGGCGCCGTCGCCAGCGAAATGCGCGCCAACGACCTGGTGGCGCGCTACGGCGGCGAAGAGTTTGCCGTCATCCTGCCAAACCAGTCCCTCAAGGGCGCGGCCATCGTGGCTGAACGCATCCGCCATCGCGTGGAGCGGCTGCAACTGCCTCGCAAGCGTCCGGACGGCGCCTGCGTCACCGTCAGCATCGGCGCCGCCACGGCCCTGCCCGGTCCCGGCACGGAGCTGGGGCAGCTGATCCATACGGCCGACTGCGCCCTGTACCGCGCCAAGCACCTGGGCCGCAACCGCATCAGCCTGCCGGAAACGACGCTGACGTAAGCAACAAGTACCAGCATCAGGAAACACGACCAAATTTGGTGTATATTTGGTCCTGTCACAATTTTTCGCATCCGGAGCCGCCATGAACCTCAAGGAACGCATCAAGCCGATTTCCTACCTCAAGGCCAATACGACGGAGATCGTCAACGGCTTTGACGCTGGCCAGGACGAGCCCATCATCATCACGCAAAATGGCGAAGCGAAAATGGTCGTGCTGTCCATGCACGCGTATCAGGAAGGCAAGCGGCAAGCGCAGCAGATGCAGGAACAGCATGCGTTCATGAAACTGATCGCCATGGGCAACCAGGACATCGCGCGCGGCGACGTCGTGTCCGAAGAAGATTTCCTGGCCAGCCTCGACCAGGCTTGAGATGACGCGCATCGTCGTGCTGAAAAGCGCGCAAGCCGATTTCAATGAGCTGCGCAGCGATTTCAAGGCGCACCACACTGCCGCCGCACATGCGCAGTTCACCTGCGCTTTCCGGCAATTATTCTCTGATCTGAAAACCTTTCCCGACAGCGGCACGCCCGTCGAAGCCGCTCGCGAAGTCGGCATGGATGTGCGGCAACGCCTGTGCGAAGAGATTCGCGTCGTCTACCATCATGACCGTACGCACGACATCGTATACATCCGCATGTTCCTGCCGACCCGGCGCGACTTTCTGACCCACCTCACCAAGCGCATCCTGCGGCCCGACTTTTAAAGCCCCTATGCACGGCGGCACGAATATTCTATGCTGCGGCGTTGCACTTTCCACATTTCCAAAAAAGAAGGAGCCCCCGTGTCAAGAATCATGCCTGCTTTATTGCCCGCTTTCGCCCTGGCCCTGTCGGCCATGGCCTCGTCGAACCTGGACGCAGCACCCGTCAAACCGGCCGCCGCCCACAGCGCCGCTGCCAGCAAAGCCGATTTGCTGCCGTTCAAGGCGACGGAAAAGACCCTGCCCAATGGCTTGAAGATCATCATCGTGCCGACCGGTTTCCCGAACCTCGTCTCCCTGCAGATACCCGTGCAGACAGGCTCGCGCAATGAAGTCGAGCCAGGCAAATCCGGCTTTGCCCACTTCTTCGAGCACATGATGTTCCGCGGCACCAAGGCCTATCCGCCCGAAAAATACCAGGAAGTGATCACGCGCGCCGGCGCACGCCAGAACGCGTATACGAGCGACGACCTGACCAATTACCACACGACGTTTGCCAAGCAGGACCTGGAAACCGTGCTGAAGGTGGAAGCGGACCGCTTCCAGCACCTCGACTATGCGGAAGACGCGTTCAAGACGGAATCGCGGGCCGTGCTGGGCGAATACAACAAGAACAGCGCCAATCCCGTCTCGAAACTGTTTGAAGTGATGCGCGACAGCGCCTACACGACGCATACCTACAAGCACACGACGATGGGTTTTATCCAGGATATCGAAGACATGCCGAACCAGTACGCGTATTCGAAGATCTTCTTCGACCGCTGGTACCGTCCCGAGCGCACCACCATCATCATCGCCGGCGACGTGGAACCCCAGCAAGCCATCGCGCTGGTGGAAAAATACTGGAGCGGCTGGCAGCGCGGCAAGCAGCAGGCGGCCGTGCCCGTCGAGCCCGCCCCGCGCGGCCCCGTCTACAAGCACGTGGCCTGGCCCACGCCGACCCTGCCATGGGTAGCCGTCGGCTTCCACGCGCCCGCGTTTTCCGTGAAGGACAAGGATCAGGCCGCACTGGCAACGTTGCTGTCGCTGTCGTTCGGCCGCACCTCGCCGCTGTATAAACGCCTCGTGCAAAACGAGCAAAAGGTCGACCAGCTGTTCGAGATGACGCCGGACCGGGTCGATCCGACCCTGGCCGTGCTGGGCGCGCGCGTGAAAAACATCGATGACGCCGTCTACGTGCGCGACGCCATCCTGTCTACCGTGGCGCGGCTGCGCGACACGCCAGTGAGCGAAAAAGACCTGGCGGACGCCAAGTCGGCGGAAAAATACGGTTTGATACGCTCGCTCGACAACACGGAGCAGATCGCCGGCACCCTGGCTTCCTTCGTGCATTTCGACCGCTCGTATGCCACCATCAACCAGTACTACCGCCTGATCGATACGCTCACACCGGCCGACCTGCAGGCAGCCGCGCGCAAATACCTGACGGACGAGGGCCTGGTGGTCACCACCCTGTCGCATCAGCCGATGGCCGCCGCCATCGCCACCACGCCGAAGCTGGCCAGCCTGCTGCCGGCCGCCTCGAACGCGAAGTTCGACGTGCTGGTGCAAAAGTCCGCGCTGCCGCAAATCCGCTACAAGCTGCTGTTTATGGCCGGTTCCGCGCAGGACCCGCAAGGCAAGGAAGGCCTGGCCGCGCTGACGGCCGCCATGGTGGCGTCCGGTGGCTCGTCCGAGCGCAAGATCGACGAAGTCAACCAGGCCCTGTTCCCGCTGGCCGGCAGTTTCAGCCAGCAGACGGACAAGGAAATGACGACGTTTACCGGCTCCATCCACAAGGATAACTGGACGCAGTTCAACGCCATCGCCCTGCCGCTGCTGCTGTCGCCCGGTTTCCGCGAAGACGACTTCCGCCGCTTGAAGGATGCGCAAAGGAACGCGCTGCTGCTGGACCTGAAGGACAATAACGAAGAGGAATTCGCCAAGGAACGCCTGCAAACGAATGTGTATGCGGGCACGCCGTACGGCCATCCGGTGCTGGGCACGGTCGCCGGCATCGACGCGATCACCCTCGACGACGTCAAACAGTTCTGGAAGAGCGCGTATGCGCAAGGCGCCGTCAAGGTGGGCATTTCCGGCGACGTCTCCGAGGCCATGACGGCGTCACTGACGCAGGCGCTGGCAAGCTTGCCGGCCGGCCCAGGCTTGCCTGCCACCGTCAAACCCGCGGGTCGCAAGGCGAATGGCCTGGAAGTGGAAATCATCGAGAAAAACACGCGCGCGACGGCCATTTCCTTCGGCCTGCCTTTGGAGGTGACGCGCACGCACCCTGACTTCCCCGCCCTGTGGCTGGCGAAGACATGGCTGGGCGAACACCGCGCCTCGAATTCCTATCTGTACCAGCGCATCCGTGAAATCCGCGGCATGAACTATGGCGATTACGCGTACATTGAAGCCTTCCCGCGCGGCATGTTCCAGTTCTTCCCGAACCCGAACCTGGGCCGCAAGGCACAGCTATTCGAAATCTGGATCCGCCCCGTGGCGCCGGACAACGCTCACTTCGCCCTGCGCGTGGCCCTGACGGAATTGGGCAAGCTGATCGACAACGGCCTGACGCAGGACGATTTCGCCACCACGCGCGACTACCTGATGAAGAACGTCTTCGTCATGACGTCGACGCAAGACCAGCAACTGGGCTATGCGCTCGATTCGCAATGGTATGGCACGCCCGAGTTCACCAAGTTGATGCGTGATGGCTTGTCGAAACTGACGCTGGCGGACGTCAACCGCGCCATCAAGCAACATTTGTCGGCAAAGAACCTGTCCGTGGTGATCGTCGCCAAGGATGCGGCCGGCCTGAAGGAAAAGCTCGTCAGCGACGCGTTTTCTCCCATCAAGTACGACGGCAACAAGCCGCAAGCGCTGCTCGATGAAGACAAGGTCATCGGCGCGATGAAGCTGGACATCAAGCCGGCAGCCGTCACCGTGACGCCAGCGGCGCAGGCGTTCGCGAAGTAAGGGCTGGTGCCGGATCACCCCATCTGACGAAGCATGTCGGATGGGGTGCATCGGGGATGGCCAGACTTGAACACATCAAAGACCTGCGGTGAAGGATGTGGAATGCCACGCTGTCACATTGATCATATCGTCATCACGGCGCCAACGCTGGGAGCGGGTGCGGAGCTGGTGCGGCTGGCGCTGGGGGTAGAACTTCAGGCTGGCGGAGCGCATACCCGCATGGGGACGCATAACCTTCTGCTAAGGCTAGGCGATGCTGTCTACCTGGAAGTGATCGCACCCGACCCCGAGGCGCCGCTACCGTCCCGGCCCCGCTGGTTCGCGCTTGACACCCTGGCCGCCGATGCGGCGCCGGCCCTCTCCACCTGGATAGCCCGAACCGCCGATATCGAGGCCAGCGTTGCGGTGTGTTCGGAGCCGCTTGGCAATATCGAAGCCATGAGCCGGGGTGCCCTGAATTGGTTGATCACCATTCCCGGCGATGGCGCATTGCCCTTGCATGGCATCGCCCCGGCACTCATCGAGTGGCAAGCGGAGGCGCACCCTGCGGCCAAACTGCAGGATCAGGGGCTATCCCTCATCAAGCTCGAACTGTTTCATCCCGAACCGGAACGCATTGCCCGCCTGCTGCTATCGCTGGGTCTTGAAGGCCAGCTTGTTGTGCACGCGTCGACAGCGGAGCGCGGAGCCGGCCTGGTCGCCCACATAAATACGCCGCAGGGGCTGCGCCGACTGTAAGCGCGGCGGGCGATCAACCTCCTCCGCGCTGCCAACTCACTCGAACGGATTGGCCACCGACGTCACCTCGGGCGGCGGCAGCTGGTCGGGCAGTTCCTGCTTTTCCAGCTGCGCCACCACGTCGGCCAGCAGTTTTTGCAGCTGTTTGGCCAGGGCCAGGCCCGGCTTGTCCAGGGTCAGGTCGATGTCGCCGCTGATGCTGATGCGGTCGATCCGGTTTTCGATGGTCAGGCTGCCGATTTCCAGCACATCGCTTTCATTGGCATACGGGACGAATTTCTTTGCGCACATGGGATTTCCTTTTTGACAGTCTTATTTTTTGGACTTGCTCTTCACCTTGGGCAAACTCAGCATGCGCAGCTTTTGCTGGCGCGTCAGCGACGGTAACAGATCGATGCCTATCCTGTCTTCCAGTTGCGCAATGCTCAGCACTTCATACGTCTTGGTATCGACGTTTTCAATGAAGTAGGCGGCGCCGGCGCGCTGGCGCGGGCTGTACACGGCCTTGTACAGATGGCTGGGCACGATCACCCGGCCCACCTTGCGCAAGTTGCCGCCAATAAAAGCCGGCCCCGTGATCACGTACAGGTCGCCTTCTTTTTTCGCCATCTTGCGCACGGCGCCTTCGATGCCGGCCCACACATAGCGGTTGTTGCGCGAATCTTGCGGCACCATGTTGGCCAGGGTAAAGCTGTCGCGCTGGCTCTGGCGGTCCGGCATGTCGCCGTTGGGCGCCATGTGGCCACGGTCGAAGCCGCTGCGCGCATAGTCGGCCAACTCCGCGCGCTGGGCGGCGGGCAGCTTGCGTTCGGCGTGGAAGGAGTTTTCGCGCGACAAGTCCTGCGCCGCTTCCAGATTGTTCGCCGTCAAGTGCTCGGCCGACCACAGCGGCGTGCGCGTGATACCCGAGTGCATTACGCCAAACACGTTGTAGCACAGCTCCTTGGTCGCCACGTCCAGCTTGGGGTTGGTGATTTCCGGCTTGCGGCCATCGACGTAATGGGCGGGACAGGCATCGGCATGCGCCAGGTTCGCGGCAAAGGCGGAAGCCAGCAAGCCGCACGCCAGGGTCAGCCTGGCGATCGATCGTTGAATCATATTTCCCTAAGTGAAATCTTTGCAGGCCAGCATTCTAGCGGACGGCGGCCGTCACTACAAACCTGCACAAACCTGTCGTGCGCACCTGTGCGCGACGTGCAGATGGGCGTACGGTCGGCTCTGCGCAGAGCTGGCGCAAATAAAGGCCAACAGGCCCCGCACAGCCATTCATATCTGCTAAGATTGCCTGGATTCGTTCGCATCGACCATTCAAGATTTGGAGAGCATATGATCAAAAAAACCCTGCTGCTGATCGTTGTCGTCGTCGCCGCCATCCTCGGCTATGCCACCACCAAGCCTGACACCTTCAGTGTCCAGCGCGAAATCACCATCAAGGCCCCGCCCGAAAAAATCGCCGCCCTGATCACGGACTTCCATTACTGGGCCGCCTGGTCGCCTTGGGAAAAGCTCGATCCCGCCATGCGCCGCACGTTTACGGGGCCGGCCAATGGCCTGGGCGCGCAATATGCGTGGCAAGGCAATGACAAGGTGGGCGCCGGCCGCATGGAAATCACGGAAGCGGCCCAGCCCGAACGCACCGTCATCAAGCTGGACTTCCTCAAGCCCTTCGAAAGCCACAACACCACCACATTTACCATGACGCCCGAGGGCGACAGCAC
The DNA here is from genome assembly GCF_001758715.1 of Janthinobacterium sp. HH104. Classification (NCBI taxonomy): domain Bacteria; kingdom Pseudomonadati; phylum Pseudomonadota; class Betaproteobacteria; order Burkholderiales; family Oxalobacteraceae; genus Janthinobacterium; species Janthinobacterium sp. HH104. The sequence continues at coordinate 102,106 of NZ_LRIB01000027.1, forward strand.
CAAGGTGAACTGGACCATGACGGGCCCCAGCCCTTACGTCAGCAAGGTCATGACAGTCTTCGTCAGCATGGATCGGATGATCGGCAAGGATTTTGAAAAAGGCTTGAACAACCTGAAGGCGGCCGCGGAACGCTAAGCCCGCTCGCAGCACATGGAAACAGGGCCCGCGTGGCCCTGTTTTATTTGGCGCCGGCCCCTTGCGGGCCGGACTGATCAGAACTGCTCGATCCAGGCCGCCAGGTGGTCTGGCGTAAGCGCCGGTTCAGCCTGCACTACCTTGCCCTGCAAGCCCAGTTCCGTCTTACTCAACTGCAGGGACCAGCCGCGCCGCGCCAGCCACAGCAAGCTGGCCAGCCAGAACGCGTGAATGGCTGAAACGGGCGTGGTGGTCGGCGTTTCCAGAAATTCCGTCAGCAGCCGTCCATCGAGGAACAGCGCCGTGCCGCCCTGGTTTTGCAGCGCCGCGCCAAACACGGGCAGCAGCATGTCGATCGCCTGCTCCACGCCACGCCCCGGATGTTCGCGCTCGAGCGTGTCGAGCTGCTGGCGTACGGCGGCGGCAAAGGCCGTGCCGCGGAACGCTTCCGAGCTGACCAGGTCGGCATAATCCATCAGCAGCCAGTCCGGCTCGGGCGGCGTGACGCCAGCCGTCAAGGCCGCCGACAAATACGCTTCCACGGGCAGTTGCTGTTCCGGACCGGCCAGGCTGGCGCACAGGGCGTACAGGGTGCCGATGCGGTTGGCGACGGCTTGCCGCTGGCGCACCATCAGCTTTTCGCGCAACAACTGGGCGTGTTCATTGCGCAAGCGTGCCAGTTCCAGCGCCTGTTTCAGTTCCATGCGCAGGGCCGCGATATCCCACGGCTTCTGGATGTAGCGGTGGATCTGCCCCTGGTTGACGGCTTCCACCGTGTGCTCGAGTTCGGAATATGCGGTGGTGAGAATACGCACGATGTGCGGATGGCGGTCCCAGGCGTACGACAGCAATTCGTTGCCGTAGGCGCCGGGCATGCGCTGGTCGGAGACCAGCACGGCGATGCGGTCGGCCTGCTCGTCGAGGATGCGCTTGCCCTCCTCGACCGAGGTAGCCGTCAGCACGTCGGCCAGCGGCGCGATGGCGCGCTGGAAGTATTTGAGGGCGTTGGCCTCGTCATCGACATAGAGTATCGTCGGCAAGCCTTGCGCCGGCTCACGCTGAGCCGGTAAACGCAGATTGGCGTCAATCATGCTCGTTCCTTATATGTACTGGAAAATTCAGGGTTACCGTGGTGGAGGTGCCAAACTCGGTGGCGATATCGAGGTTGCCGCCGAACGACTGCATCATGCGGTGGCAAAACACCATGCCCCAGCCCTTGCCTTCACCGCCGCCGGCACTGACGGGGTCGATCAACAGCTGTTCCACAATCTCGGGGGCGATGCCGGCGCCATTGTCGCGCACCGTGATGCGGCCGGCATCGATGCGGATGCCGATCGCAGGCCGGGCTTGCTCGCCTGCCGAACGCAAGGCATTCGCCAGCACGGACGATAATATCAGCGCGACGCAATTGGGCGACTCGGCTATGGAAAAATCTTCGCCTACTTCGACCGTGATGGCGGCGCGCTGGGCCGCGCTCAAAGGATAGCTGTCGAGCAAGGCGTCCAGCAACTGGCGCGCGCTGCCGGCGCGGCGTCCGCCCTGCATGCCAGGTCCGGCGCTGGCCAGGCGCACCGTGTCGACAAAACTGGCCAGAACGGACAAACAATAGCGCGCATTGTCGTGCATCAAGGCGGCCGCTTCGCCGATCTCGGCCTGCGGCGCGGCGTCCGCCTGCGCGCGCCGCGCGATGCCGCGCGCAAAATTGGCAATGGCCGCCAGCGGCGTATTCAATTCATGTGCGAGGAAAGCCAGCGATTCCTCCATCGCCACCAGGCCCTGGCGGCGCGCGGCCCGTTCGCGGCCCGTCTGCACGGCCAGCTGCAGCGCCGTTTGCATGGCGGCCAGGTCGAGCGGCTTTTCCAGCAAACGGAACAAGGTGCCGCCATTGATCAGCTCGAGCAGCACGTCCTTGTCCGCATAGGCCGTCACCAGCATGCAGACGATGTGCGGATAGCGCTGCGCCACTTCCTGCAGCAGCTCGCTACCCAGGCGGTCCGGCATCCGGTAATCGGTGACGAGCACGTCGATCTGGCCGGCCTCGTCTTCCAGCAAGGCCAGCGCCGCATCGACGCTCTGCGCCGTCAATACGCGGTAACGGGGACCGACGGCGCGCTCGAAATACTTGCAGGCGAGCGCTTCATCGTCCACGTACAGCACGCTGGCGCGGCTATCGCTGTCCATGCTAGCGGCCCTCCCAATCGGAGCGCTGCAAGTCGAAATTCATGCTGGCCCATTTGCCCAGCTCGCTTTCGGCGCTCAATGTTCCGCCGTGGCGCTCGATCACGCCATAGCTGATGCTCAGGCCCAAGCCCAGTCCCTGCCCCACTTCGCGCGTGGTAAAGAACGGCTCGAACACACGCGCCAGGTTTTCCGGGGCGATGCCGGGACCGTTGTCGCGCACGCTGATGCGCAGGCGCTTGTCATCCCAATGGGCAGTGATGCGGATCTCGAACGGCGGCGCATTGCCCTTGCGCATGGACAGCACGGCATTGCCCAGCAAGTTGATCAGCACGCCCACGATGGCCGCCTCGTCGCCGCGCACCAGGGTGTCGACCGGCAAGTCGTGGCTGATGCTGACATTCTTCGTTTCATGACCCACCAGGCGGATGGCCGCGTCGAGCGCGCTGCGGAACTGGAAGTGTCCCGTTTCCAGCTGGTTGCCGCTCTTGCGGTAGGCAAAGGTCTTCAAGTCGGACACGATGTGCTGCACGCGCAGCATGCCCTGCTTGGCGTCGGCCAGACATTCGCTGACCAGCGCGCTTTGCTTGGCGACCGGGTCTTCGATGGCCACTTCGATGGCCATCATGCAGAAATTCACGGGGTTATTGACTTCATGCAGCATGCCGGCGGCCAGGGTGCCGATGGCGGCCATTTTCTCTTGCTGCAGCATCTGCCCCTTGATATCGGCCAGGCTTTTGTTGGTTTCTTCCAGCTGCGTGTTCTTTTGCGCCACTTCCGCCTTCAACTGGAACAGCATGAAGCGGGCGCGCTCGTTGAAATAGGTAAAGACGGCGCTGATGCTGGCCGACATGATGAGGAACAGACAGTTGACGACAAACGTGCCCGGCAAGTCGAAGCCGCCCGCATGCCAGGCGCAGGCGCCCACGTACAGCAGGCAGGAGATGGCGCCGAAGACCATGTTTTGCCACAGGCCGAAAGCGAGCACGATGCCCGACGAATAGATGGCCAGGGTCATGCCCACGTAATAGATCGAGGTGGCGCCTTCCGTGATGGCGATCATCCAGGCGATCATGATTTGCGGCAGGATCAGCCAGACAAACGTCAGCCCCTGGATGCGGTCTTGCGCCCAGCGCGTGCGCATGGCCAGCACGACGCAAAAGATCAGCACGGAGACGACGATGCGCGCGCTGGTAAACGCCGACTGCTTGTCCGGATACAGGGCCGAATCGAGGCCCATGCCCAGCAGGATCAGCACGATGCCCGTGTACGCCCCGCCGCGGCTGAATTCCAGGCGGAAGTCGCGCAAAACGGCCGTGTAGCCGGCGTGCAGGCCTGGGGTATCCATCAAGGAATGCTCACTTCCGCGAACACATTCACGCCCGTCGCGTCGACATAGATCAGCGGATCCGTCGCGTGCTCGGGCAGCAGGGCCGACAGGCCCGCTTCATTGCGATAGATCAAATGCCACTCGAGCAAATGCTCCATGCCGAACTTGCCCGGGTTATTCGCATGCACATTGGTGACGAGCAAACGTCCGCCCGGCCCCACGCGCGAGGCAAAGTGCATCAGCAGGCGCGCGCACACCTTGTCGGACAGGTAGTCGAACAGGCCGGCACAATACACGGCGTCAAAACTGCCGGGCAAGCCCGTGATGCCCGAGCCATGGCGGCGCTTGAGCAGGTTATGCACGGAATCGTGCACATAATCGATCTCGACCACTCTCCCCGTGCGCTGCATGATGGTAGTCAGGCGCGCGCGCGTCCAGTCCAGGGTCTCGCTGCTGAAGTCGACCAGCTCGAAGGCAAGCCACTGCGCATCGGGGCACGTCTCGAGAAAACGCTGCACCTCGATGGCCGGGCCGCAGCCCACGTTGAGCACCTTGTACACACGCCCCGCGGCACGCGCCGCGGCCGCCTTTTCTGCCAAAAATTCCGTCAGGATATCGATACGGTTGCGGTGCGCGGTGGCCACGGCCGCCTGCAAGAAAGCCGCATTGACGATCTGAAAATACGTGCTCGGACCTTGGCGCGGATCGTCGAGCAGCTGGTTGACCATCTGGTAGTCGCCCGCATAGCCGAGCGGCTTGGTAAACGTGCGGAAGACGAACGGCGCGCGCAGGATCAGGGGGTGCAGCGCCGCCTGGGCAAATGCGCGGTGGGCCGGCGCCCGCTCTTCCTCGACGAGCGAGGCTTCTACCTCGAGCTGGCGCAAGTAAAGCTGGGTCTGCTCCATCAGCGGCAAGGCCAGCTCATCGAAGATATCGGGGCGCAGCCGGCCGTTTTCCTTGGGCAGCGAGTCGGACAAGTCGACCTGTTCGACCCAGCGCGCCACTTCCGACAAAAAGGCGCGCATTTCGTTGACGACGATCTGGTAGTCGCGGCGGATGCGGAAGCGCTCGCCCCAGCCGGCGACAAAGGCGCTGGACTCTTTCAATACGGCGCCCTTGACGACGACCACGTCGCTCAATTCGCGCCACTCGTCGATCAGGGTCACGGAAACGATGGCGGTCAGGCCCGTGTTGACGCTGCTGATGACGACGGCCTTGCCGACGTAGGCGTTTTTCGCCCCCATCCTCACCGTCACGTCATTGAGCACCTCGCTGACCTGCACAATCGAGTATGGATTGTAGATTTCCATGACCAGCGAATTGCGCTGCAAGTTGAAAATCGTGCCGCGCACCGCCTCACCCTGGGTGTTGCGGAAACTGACGACTGGATCGATCTGCGATTGTGAATACACGATTGAGCATTATCAAGTTGCCCGGTTTCCGGCGCACCACACTGGTGACACCAGATTCCAGGCTGGGTTAAGGCACGGCACACCGGTCGTTTGCCGCCGGCTCCGCCATCGCAATGGCGGTATTGCGGCGTCGCGCGACGCCGTGCCGGAGCGCCTCAAAGCGCATCTGTTCGCTCTCTGATCGAGTGTACTATGGATGTAGCAGAACGGGCAATTGTTCCCTCAGGAACGACTGTCCGTGGCGCTGGCGCGCAACGCCGGCGCTCATCCTGCGACGAACAAGGCCAGCGCATGACGTAACAGTTGCGGCGTTTGCCCGGTCCAGCGCTTGAACGAGCGGCGGAAGTTGGTGGCATCATGAAAGCCGAGGTAGGCGGCCACGGCGTCGTTGTCGTAGCCATGTGCCTGGAACAGATAAATCGCCTTGTGCGCGCGCACCTGGTCCAGCTCGGCCTGAAAATGCGTGCCATGGCGCGCCAGATGGCGCTTCAGGGTGGCGGGACTGACGCCAAACTCCTGCGCCGTGCGCTCCAGGGTTGGCGCGCAGCGGATATTGGCCAGCAGATAATCGTACAGCGCACCGAGCAGGCTCGCTGCCGGTACTGGCGCCAGGGCCGCCGCGCGCAAGGCTAGCGCGGCCGCCGTGGCATTGCCGCGCGGCCAGGGTTTGTCGAGCAAGCTGGAATCGATGAGCATGGCGTCGACCTGGCAATCGAAACGCAGGGACTGCCCCAGGTGCACTTCGTGCTGCTCGACGTGACGGGGCCGCGCGCGGTTGAAGCAGAAGCGCCACGGCAAGGACTCTCCGGCCAGCCAGCGGCACATGGCCGCCAGCGCCGTCATGTGCATTTCCACGAGAAAAGGCAGCTGGCTCGGCGCGCCGAACGCGTCGACCCAGTACAGCACATGCATGTCGCCCGCTTCGCGCAAGCGCGGCTGCAGCAGCGGACACAGCAAGGTATGAAAGTCGCACAGGATGGTCAAGGCCTGGCGCAGGTTCTGCGCCTGCAGCAAGGCATGGCTGGCGGCGCCGTAATGGCCGGGCAGCATTTGCTGGCCCAGCATGAAACTCGTGTCGGCACTGTCCAGTCCGCGCGCCACATTGGCCAGCAATTGCAGGTATTGCGCGGCGCTGACCTGGCTTTCCGCGGACGGCAGCGCGCCGCCATCGAGGCCCGTGCCCTTGAGCAGCGGCACCACGGACAACTCGCGGCTGCGCGCATAGTCGAGCACCAGCGCCGGCTGGTGATGGGCTGCGATGCTGGGGTCGCTTTGCTGGTTCAGCGGCATCAGGCAGGCGCGGCGGTGCCGGCCCGGGGACCGGTGCTCCGGCCCGGCGTTTCCACGGCACGGCTCAGCTCGGCCAGCACCACTTCCGGCACGCCATCGGTGAGCGAGCAGGCATGGCGCAGGCTCAAGCGGATTTCACGGTTGTCGTTGGCGTGGTGGCGCATCTGCCCCACCATGGCGCACAGGTGGCGCGCCTTCACGGCTCCATCCTCGCGCGACACGCCCGGCATCAGCACGGCGAAGCGGTCACCCGCATAGCGGCACAGCAAATCGTCATTGCGCAGGTTCAGCAGCAGCATGTGGCCCACGGCTTGCAGCACGCGGTCGCCTTCGCGGTGGCCGTATTCGCGGTTAATCAGGTGAAAACTATCGATATCGAGCAAGACCAGCGCGCAATCGAGGCCGGGCCGGCGCTCCTGTTCCAGGCGCATCTGCGTGCGCAGGTAGCTGGCGTCGGCCAGCTGCGTGATGCGGTCGAAGGCGCGATGGTCGCGGAACAGGCGCTCGCGCTTTTGCAGGTGCTCGTTCAGGCGGAACTGTTCCTGACGCCAGTAATACATGCCGATCGTTACCAGCAGCATGCCAAACGGAATCAAGCCTTCGAGCCAGTTATCCCACACGGCACTCTTGTCGACGGCGAAGAATTCGTCGAGGCAATCAGCCCAGGAGCCCAGCATGATGGCGCACAGGCCGCCGGCGATCAGGCTCGTCACCAGCCCGCGCGGCCGGCTGCTGAGGGTAAACAAAAACCAGATGCCCGCCATGACGGCCGTGCCGCCTTCGCAGACAATATCCATCCACTTCCAGATGGCAATCGGTTTAGGGTGCCCTAACGTGGCGTACAGGAACAAGAACAGGGGCAAGGCCAGTGCGGCGGCAATCAGGCTGTTACGGTGCAATGGCAGCATGTGGGAAAACCTTTAAAAGTGGTGCTGTCGCCACGATAGCGCCCGCCCATGACGGCACGATGACATGCCCCGCGCCCGTGCGGCAGGTGCAAACGGCTCAGCATTACCATGGCCTCCCATGCAAATCCGGCTAGCCATTGCCCATGCGCCCTGCCGTGGCAGGTCATTTCAGCTCACCACGGTCCATTTCCAGCCGGAAAGAGTTCACGGGCCGTTGTTTTCAGGGTGGCAAGCCCTTGTCTGTCACGCAACCGTCATATTTGCTGCCTAGAATCCGCCCGGTTCCTTCCCCTAACCGAGCTCTTCATGAAAACCATGCACACTTCCTTACCCTCCCCGCTGCGCCTGACGGCCCTGGCCCTCGGCATCATGGCCGTCTTCAGCGGTCAAAGCCATGCGCAAGTGCAAGATGCAGACGGCCAGCCGGCCGCCACCGTGGTCGTCAGCGGCCAGCGCGCCAGCCTGCGCAACGCCATCGCGGCACAAGAGAAAGCCGACAACATCATCAGCGTCATCAGCAGCGACGATATCGGCGGCTTGCCCGATAAAAACGCGGCCGAAGCACTGGCCCGCTTGCCGGGCGTGTCCGTGCAGCGCGACCAGGGCGAAGGCCGCTACATCACGGTGCGCGGCCTGGGTCCGGACTTGAATGCCGTCACCATCAACGGCGCCCTCGTGCCGTCGCCGGAAGCGGGCCGCCGCGCCGTGGCGCTCGACATCCTGCCTGCCGGCCTGATCCGCACCTTGGAAGTCTCGAAGACTTTGCTGCCGGAAATGGACGCCAACTCGCTGGGCGCCACGGTCGAAGTGAAATCGCTGTCCGCCTTCGACTTGCCGGGCAAGCTGCTGTCGGCCAACGTGGGCGCCAGCTACGATGAAAAGACGGGCAAGACCAGCCCCAGCGGCGGCGCCCTGTGGGCCCAGCGCTTCCTCGACGGCAAGTTGGGCGTGGCAGCCGGCCTGAGCGCGGAAAAGCGCTCGTTCGGCTCCGATGACGTGGAAACGGGCGGCGCCTGGAGCAAGGGGAAATTGTCCAGCCTGGAGTTGCGCGACTACCTGCCCGTGCGCAAGCGCGGCGCCCTGGCCGTCAACCTCGACTACCGCCCCGAAGCGGGCAACAGCTGGTTCTTGCGCTCGTTCGTCAGCGAATTTTCCGACAATGAAGTGCGCGACCGCCTGACCATCAGCAATATCGCGGGCGGCAGCCTGGCCGAAGACCAGACGGCCAGCGCGCGCGCCGAGCGCCGCATCCGCCAGCGCAAATACACGCAGCAAGTGCGCTCGCTCGTGCTGGGCACGCAACAGAAATCAGGCGACTGGACCCTGGACGTGAAAGGCGGCATGAGCCGCGCCACGGAAGACACGCCGGAATCCTTGAACGATGGCCGTTTCCGCGGCATCAGCAATTTCGCCGGCATCAGCTTTACGGATACGCAGGAGCCGAAACTGAGCGGCCCCGCCTCGCTGTACGACCCGGCCAGCTACGCACTCAACGCCATCACCCTGCAAAAGCGCTACTCGAAGGACAATGAACACCACGCACGCATCGACCTGGCGCGCAAGTTCGACATCGCCACGCTGAAGTTCGGCGCCAAAGTCAGCCGCCGCGAAAAGACCAATGACACGGATCAATGGGCGTATAACAGCAGCAAGGCCACCAGCGGCAACTATTGGGGCGCCGGTTCCACGTCGATGAGCAATTTCGTGCAGGGCCACAATCTCGACTACGACCTGGGCAACATCGGCGTGGCGCTGGACCCGGCCCTGATACGCGCCCGCGTCGCGGGACTGGACCGCGCCAAGGCGCGCCTTTCCACGGAATCGATCATCAACGACTACCGCATGCATGAAGACATCAACGCCATGTATGTGCAAAACAGCTACGACTTCGACGCCTGGCACATCCTCGGCGGCGTGCGTGCCGAACGTACCAGCTTTGAAGCGGCCGGCTCGCAAGTGGACAGCGCCGGCGTGGCAACGCCCTTGACGCGCGAGCGTTCGTACACCAACTGGCTGCCCAACCTGCAAACCCGTTATGACGTCGATCAAAAGACCAGCGTGCGGGCTGCCTGGACGCAAGCCGTCGTACGCGCCAACTTCAGCCAGCTGGCGCCGGGCATCAGCCTGGCCAGCAACACGGAAGCCGTAATCGGCAACCCGGACCTGAAACCGCTGAAGGCGAACAACCTGGATCTCGGCATCGAGAGGGTGCTGGGCAACGATGGCGTGATGTCGGCCTACGGCTTCTACAAGGACATCAAGAATTTTACGTACACGACGAACCTGGCCGGCACGGGCCAATGGGCGGGCTACACGACGGCCACGTCGTATGCGAATGGCGACGCGGCCAAAGTGAAAGGCATCGAACTGGCCTACATGCAGCCGCTGCGCATGCTGCCAGCGCCATTCAATAAATTCCTCGTCGGCGTGAACGGTACCCTGAGCACCTCAAGCGCGCAAATCGGCCGTTTCGACAAGGCAACGAACAAGCAGCTCAACCGCGACATCCGCCTGCCGGGCCAGTCGAACCAGGTGATGAACTTGATGCTGGGCTATGAAACAGGCCCGGTCAGCGCCCGCCTGGCCCTCAACTACAAGTCGCCGTATCTGCTGGAAATGGGCAACGACATCCTCGACCAAAGCCAGGACCATATCGTCGCCAGCCAGAAGCAGCTTGATTTTTCGCTGTCGTACCAGATCAACAAGCAGTTCCAGGTACTGTTCGAAGCGGCGAACCTGAACAACGAGAAATACTATGTCTACCAGGGCACGAAGCAATACAACGTGCAGAACGAACAATACGGCCGCACTTTCAAAGTGAGCCTGAAAGCCAGCGCCTTCTGATGATGATTTCAACTAACATGAAAAAAAACGTACTCTGCGGCGCCTTGCTGGCCGCCTTCTGCGCCACCGGTGCCGTCTTCGCCGCCCCCGCCAACACTTTGCCTTCCTTCACGCAAGAGGCCGAGGAACTGGCGCGCCTGCCTGGCGGCGGCTGGCTGACCCTGGACAAGCACGGTTTGCGCCTGTTCAACGCCAGCGGCCAGGAGCAGGACCGTATCGCCGTGCGCGCCAAGCAGCTCGACACGCGCAGCGACGGCAATAAAGTGCTGGCCGTCTTCCTGGAAGCGGATACGCAGCGCCCGCTGCCCGTGTCCGCCGATGTGCAGGCCGGCAAGCTCAATCGCCTGGCGCCGTTTCCCGTGCCCACGTTTTCCGTGGAAGCATCGTGCCTCTACCGCGACGCCCAGCAGCTCGATCATCTGTTCTTGATCGGCAAGGATGGCCAAGCGGAACAGTGGGTGATGCAGGGCGAGCAGCGCAGCTTGGTACGTAAACTGGCTTTGCCGCCGCACGCCAAGCATTGCCGCGCCGACGACGGCGCCCGGCGCCTGCTGGTCAGCGAGTCCAACATGGGCGTATGGGCGTATGACGCCGATTCGGAAGGCATGGGCAAGCGCGAAGTCGTGGCCCTGCGCAAGCCGTATGGCCAGCTGGACGGCGGCGCAGGCGCCCTGGCCGTGTTGCCGGGCGGCGTTGCCGTGCTCGATGGCAAGGCGGACAAGCTGCACCTGTATTCCCATCAGGCGGGCAAGTGGACGGCCCAGCTGCCGCAAGCTGTAGCCTTGAACGTGCGCAAGGGCGACAGCCAGCTGGCGCTCGATGGAAATTCCTTGATGTTGCGCGGCAAAAACGGTTGGCAAGCGCGGCCCTTGAAATGGGCTGGCCAAGCGGAAACATCGCCTGCGGTGGCCATCATCGCCCCGCAAGCCCAGACGGAACCGATGGCGCGCCAGGGCGACGCGGCCGATGATCCGGCCATCTGGCTGTCCAGCAACCCTGCCAACGCACGCATCCTGGGCACCAACAAGAAACAAGGGCTGCTCGTCTACGACCTGCAAGGCAAGCAGACGCAGCTGCTGGAAGTGGGCCGCCTGAATAACGTCGATGTGCGGCAAAACATCAGCCTTGGCGGCGGCAAGGTCGACCTGGCCGTCGCCACCCAGCGCGACGACAACAGCATGATGCTGTTCACAATCAATGCCGATGGCGTCGTGGCGGAAGCGGGCCGTTTCCCGACCGGTCTGAAAAGCATCTACGGCATGTGCTTGTACCAGCCAGCCAGCGGCGGCGTGGAAGCGTTCATCAACGATAAAGATGGCACCTTCCAGCAATACAAGGTTGAAATGAGCGGCATGAGCGGCAACAAGTTCAGTGCCACCCTCTTGCGCAGCTTCAAGGTGGCCACCCAACCGGAAGGCTGCGTGGCCGATGATGCCAACGCCAGATTGTTCCTGGGCGAGGAAACGCGCGGCATCTGGACCACCTCGGCCGACGCCGCCAAGCCCGACGCCCTCGCCATGGTCCTGCCCGTGGGCGCACAGTTGACGGCCGACGTGGAAGGCATGGCCATCTACCGCCAGCCTGGCGGCAAGGCTGATTCTGGCTACCTGATCGTCTCCAGCCAGGGCGACAACAGCTACGTCGTGCTCGACGCCAAAGCCCCCTACAAAATGCGCGGTCGCTTCAAGGTAGGCTTCAACCTGCCTGCCGGCATCGACGGCACGTCGGAAACGGATGGCCTGGACGTGACCTCCGCCAACCTGGGCGGCGCATATGCACAAGGCATGCTGGTGATTCAGGACGGCTACAAGCGTCTGCCTGATGGACCGCAGAACTTCAAGTATGTGGCGTGGGGGGATGTGGCGAAGGCGTTAAAGCTGGATTAAGTTAGCAGCAACAGGGGCGGCAGCACCGGGGAAATGCACACCAATGGGGCGCATTTCCATCCCGAAGAGGCCGGCCCCGCCACTATGTGCGCGGCATATCAATATGAAATGGCAGGCGCTTGCCGCACAAGTCCACCATGCCCGTCACAAGCAGGCGCCCTTCCGACAATTCGACAATGTTGACAGCCGATACGTCGCCGTATTCCATCATATAGATACCCGATTCCTCTGCATCGGGGTGCATATCGAGCATTCCGATCGCCAGCGCTCCTTCCTGCCCTTCCGGTATGCGCAAGCCGTGCAGGAAAAAAACCGGCGGATACAGCGCCCACGACCATTCAGCATCATCCGGCTCCGTCAAGCGCATGAACACATCATCGTCGCCATGGATATCAATATTTATCTCCAGCATACCCCTGCCATGCGCTTCCAGACTAATGCTTGATTTCGCTACATCCACTTCAAAATTGGTGTCACCGATACTAAAAACAGTCATGCAATACTACTCCCAAGTTACAGGTAAATTACAGGTAAATATGCGGCGCGACAGGTAGCAAGAACTACAGGGCAGCCCCGTCGGTCGCGAAACCAGAAGGATAAAGCCGTCAATCACGGCTATCGTGCCGACACCTTATTTTTATCCTTTAACCATGTTCGTGCCATCATTGTCAACGCGCGCCGAAATGCGGTCAAACCTCATCGCCTTTAAGAATGCCGGTGAACGCAAGAAAAGGCCGCTTACTCCGAAAAAAAGCCAAAACCTGTAACGTCCGCTTCACGCCCCAAAGCAGCCGTTATACGCGAATGCGTGATCAAGACTAGAAATAGCTGCGTAAGTTCGCTTTTGAATTGATTTATACTATTTATCATATTGCATGACAATGAACTTCGCACGCTCATACAATTCGTCAAAGGTGAAAATTTCGGGGCTGGTAGTGTTCTGCCTGAATAGCTCAAAGGAGCGATATCGTTCTTCGCTTACCCCTTTGTCGGTGCTGAACTCTTGCAAGCTGCCGATGACCATAAATGCTTTTGGTGTGTAGTTGTACGCTACTTCGCCGGTAGGATCGCCATTATCGTCATTCATTGCCAGCTTGTGACGCAGCGTGTCACTCGCCATTGCGACAGTGCCTTGAACTTGCAAAACACCTCCTGCAAGGTCTTCGGATGGTGCCCAGCAACCTCCACGGTAGGCGGTCTTCTGTAACAGGCGTGTCTTATGGGTTTTAATCTCGGCAAAGCACAGGCTAGAGATGGCGCCTCGTGTTCGCAAAAGTGCGTCCACCCGCTTGCCATGATGGGCGACGGTAAATCCTTGGACGTACTGCTCCAGCTTGTTGTCGTCCAGTGAGGATAGATACAGATAGCTCAAGCCGTAACCAAAAATCCAGGGATTTTTCTCAAAATATTTTTGCCAAACCGCCTCGTCTTTGCACCCTTTCTGCTTTTTGACCTCTTCAAAGTAGCAGGGATCTTCCAGCAGGCGCTTGAACGTTTGCAGTTGCCTCTTTCTATAGCCCACGGCAATGACGTCGTCTTTCGTGATTGCTGATCTAATGACCTCAGCAAAAAGCTCTTGGTTGTCCTTGTACAGCGACTCTGCTTGTGTGCTTGAAAGGATCAGACGCCTCAAGGCTTCGTCTGTGATTTTCTTTGGGCCATTCCCATCAAGCGGCATGGCTTGAATATGCTGAAGGAATTCCACGAGCTTGCCAATCTCTTCACCTATGAAGGAGAAGCTGGCATTGTGAGGCTTGTCTGTGGCGACGGTGTAGCCCTGAATACTTAGGACAAACATCTTCCTATCGTCTTCAAAAAACTTCGCAGTAATACAGCTTTTTGCATCTTCCTTATGGCGAATAACAACTTCGTCTTTAACGTGGGCGAAAGCGTAGCTGACAGGACTTTCAATCAGTTTGGTCGCTATTCGTACCATTCGGCTCTTATCATCGAAGTCGGGAAGGCCAGGGCTTATGTAGGTCTTGCCAGGCTCGGGGTCTAGATAGCTGTCCATATCGTCACTTTCAGATTTATTTTTTTTTGCCTCTTGTTGCTCAATCTTAGATTGCTTGAAGTTGTGGCGGTGTGAATGACAATCATTGATTCCGAAAGGCTACTTCTGGCCGAACGCGGCCGAACAGGTGAGGATAGCATCTTGCCTTCGTGCAAAGCTCACGGTTTGTCCACCATGAGGCAGAAGCCGCCCCGAAGCAGTCATAGAACTACCGAAGTAGGCGGATCAATGAAATGAATTCACAGCGTCTTGGATATCGTTGATCAACAAGGCGAGATCGGGCTTATCGCCGTACATGTCGAGTTCGCGAGTGGCAATCAATCCCATGGACAGCGGCCCTGGCACTGGGTCGGAAAGATATCCAGACACAAATACTTCGCACCAACCTAGTTGTCGTAGGATAGATTGCCCAGGCGGCCAGCCTTTCTCTGCCAGAGGCTGAATCTGTTGAATAGCTGATTGAATCTTCCGCAAGAGCATAATTTCATCTTCCATTTTTTCTTGCTCGCGCGAGTGACCGCTTGTGGTTGCCGACTCTTTTAGGTCAAATTCCGATTAGCATTGGTAGCGGTCTTTGATGTGCTCATTGTAGTAAGCCCCCTTGGAGTTGGTACGCATGAACGCAGCATGCACATTCGGAGGTACTCGGCAAAAATCGTAACTATGCCCTTGTTGAAATTGGATACGCATGCAAGCTGTTTTCTCGTCGTAACCAATCGCAACAATGGCGCTAGAATTTACTCGAACCATTTGCATGGTAGCTCCCGAAAGTGTTAAGACTCACAAGGGTAAGGCTGAGCGATTAAGAACAGCTGATTCTGACCACTAGCAAACGATTCTACAACTGTAGTGTATTTTGCAACACGGAATCGAAAAAAGAAACCTCGATGCGCTAGCCATGCCAGCAACTGCCCAGTTAAGTCTCCCCAACTTACCAATCTGCCAGCGACTGCCAGCCTCAGGCATATTAAAATACCGTCCCATGACCTCCCCTGCCTCGACCTCTTCCCTCCCCGACAGCATCTTGCTCCCTTCCCTGGCCGTATTGGGAGGGCAGATTTCCGTCAACCTGGGGGCGGCGATTGCGAAGAATCTGTTTCCTGTCATCGGGGTCGAGGGGATTACGGCGTATCGCGTGGGGTTTTCTGCGCTGATCTTGCTGGCCATCTTCCAGCCGTGGCGCTACCGGTTGACGCGCAAGGATGTGCTGAACTTGCTCGTCTACGGTTCCGTGCTGGGGCTGATGAATTTGCTGATTTACCGGGCGTTTGCGCTGATACCGATTGGCATCGCGGTCGCCATCGAGGTGACGGGGCCGCTGGCCGTGGCCATGCTGTCGTCGCGCCGGCCGCGCGATTTGCTGGCTGTCGCTTGTGCCGTGTTCGGCTTGTATCTGCTGTTGCCCCTGCAAGGCAGTCCGGGCAGCCTGGACCCTGTCGGCGTGGCGTATGCGCTGGGGGCGGCGCTGTGCTGGGCGCTATACATCATCTTCGGCAAGCGCGCCTCGACCTTACAAGGCGGCCAGGCCGTGGCCTGGGGCATGACGGTGGCTGCCATGGTGACGGTGCCCATCGGCGTCGCATACTCGGGTACGGCACTGCTGGCGCCATCGATTGCGCTGATGGGCCTGGCCATTGCCATGCTGTCCAGCGCCCTGCCATATTCGCTGGAAATCTTCGCCCTGCGCCGCTTGCCGCAAGGCGTGTTCGGCATGTTCAGCAGCGCGGCACCGGCCGTCAGCGCGCTGGCCGCCATGGTGGTGCTGGGAGAAATGCTGAGCCTGACGCAGTGGCTGGCCATCGCCTGCATCGTGTTCGCGTCGGCCATGGCGGCGCTCGGCGCACAGGGCGGCAAGCGCTAGCGGTGCTCGACGGACGGGCAGGTTTTGATGCCCGCCTGTAAAATGCGTCATTGCTTGCCATATCGCGCACTCTGTCTCACCGATGACATCGACACTTCTTTTTCGCCTGCTTTCCCATTTCGGTACCGCAGCCGTGCTGCTGGCGCCAATCGCCATCGCGCAGGCTGCCGCTCCGGCCGCCCTCAAGGGCAATGCGGAAGCGGGCAAGGCCGCGTTTCGCAAGTGCGCTTCCTGCCATCAGGTGGGGCCATCGGCACGCGGCGGCTTCGGCCCCAAGCTGACGGGCGTGATAGGCCGCAAAGCCGGTGCCACCACCGACTACAAATACTCGGCGGCGATGAAAAACGCGAATATCGTCTGGACCGAGCAAAACCTGGCCAGCTTCCTCAAGGCACCGAGCGATTTCATTCCGGGAAATAACATGCGCTTCTGGGGCATCGGCAATGCGCAGCAAGTGGCCGACTTGCTGGCCTACCTGCGCACGCAGTAAGCCCATCCCATAACGCATGCACGGACAGGCACACACCGCATCCAGCCCATGACGCCAGATCAAGCTCCCAGCGCCTGCAGCACGCCCTTGCGATTCTTGTGCGCCGCTTCATAGGCTCGCAGCCGCTTGCGCTGGGCGGCGGACAGGCCATCGAGCTTGTCGCGGATCTGCGCCACCGTCAATTGCTGGTAGCCGGCGATGGGCAAGTCGGGCGATGACGCATCCGAGGCAGCGCCGCCGGCTTTTTTCCGCCCCTGCGCTTCCTTCGCTTCACCGGACTGCGCCCTTTGCTTGTTCACGATGCGCGCCGCGACTTCTTCCTCGCGGCCCGGATAGCGTCCTTCCTGCTTGAAATCCCGTTCCAGCTTCTTGAATTCGCGTTCACGCTTGGGGCTTGCACCGACAGGCATGTCCCCTCCCCTCTACGTTTTGGCCGGCAACTTGCGCAGGCACAGGTAAATGGAATACAGCGCCGCCAGTCCCACCAGTACATACACGCCGCGCGAAGCGGCCGTCATGGCGCCGAGGATGCTGGCCACGATATCGATATCGAACAAGCCCACCAGCGCCCAGTTCAAGCCGCCCACGATCAAGAGGATCATCGAGATCCAGTCGACCACGTTCAAGCGCTTTGCCGACATTTCCTGCTTTGCCGCACCGTCCGATCCTGCCTGGATATTCGCCATATCAGCCTCCTGTAAGAAGAAAGGACCCGCCGCCGGGTCTATCAAGGAACAGTGTAGGCACGGCACCGGCATGCGCCAGTCAGACGATGCCGGGCATTCAAGTAGGAAGACTCTGTAATCAGGCGGGTGATTTTATCTGGCAACAAGCCAGACGGCAGCGCGCATCGGGTAACTGCAACTCATTGCCGCAGCTGCTTGTACATGATGGTGGTGGCATCCAGGCGGTTGCCGTCCGGCGCCAGCGCATAGGCGGGGATGCTGCCGGCCACCACGTAGCCGAGCGACAAGTACAGCGCTTGCGCATGGTCACCGCTGCGCGTGTCCAGGGTCAGCAGGCTGCGCGGCAACTGGCGCGCCTGTGCTTCCAGCGCCTGCATCAGCTGACGGGCGATGCCATGCCGGCGGAAAGTGGGCGCGACCAGCAGCTTGCGTACTTCGGCCCGGTGCGCCTGGTTGGGATTGGTGTCCCAGTCCAGCTGCACGGCGCCCGCCACCCGGCCATCGACTTCGGCCACCAGCAACAGGCGCACGCCCCGCGTGACGGCCGGCAACACATTATCCATCCAGAACGCCTGGCTGGCCGCCGTATCAAAGGGCAAGATAAAACCGATGCTGGCGCCGTCGTGCACGCAGTCTTGCAGCAAGGCGCCCAGTTCCGGCAAGCGTTCACGAATATCGGTGGATGAAAAATGACGTAGCGATGCGGACATGGCGACCTCAGACAAGAAAGAGAAAATAGCGGGCGCCGCTGTCTGGCGGCGTCGTGAACGCGCTGGGGCCGTGCAACTGGTAGCGCAGGCAGTCACCGGCCAGCAAATCGTGCGCGCGGCCGTCGACGGTCACGTTCAGCTTGCCTTCCTGCAGCAACAGATGGTGTTCCATGCCGGGCCGGGGCGAGGCGGCATAAGTGATCGTCACGCCCGCATCGAGTTCGCATTCGAGCGCTTCGCCGGCCAGCGCGCGTGACGGGGGCGAAACGGAGCGGCGCCGGAAACCCGTGTCCGGGTCCGTCCATACGCTTTGCTGAGCCCGCCGAAACAGCGGTGGGAAATCGTCCTCCACCATGCGCAGCAGGCGCGACATGGCCAGACCGTATGCGGCGCACAGCTTGCCCAGCACGCTAGTCGTCGGGCTGACTTCGCCATTTTCCAGGCGCGACAGGGTAGCGCGGCTGACCTGGCTGGCAGTGGCCAGCTGGTCCAGCGACCAGCCCTGCTCCACGCGCAACTGTTTCAAACGCGCCGCCAGCCGCTGTTCCGTCTCGTTATCAGTCAATGGTGGATTTTCCATATATGGGAATTTATCCCACAAAAGAGAACTTGGCAAGCAGTTGCTGCACAGTTGTTCAGCGCACAGACCAGCAAGCCCTCCCCAGGCACGATACGCCATCACTTCAAGGAAAAGCCATGGCCTCCACTCCCGCCACTCCCCAGCCACGTCTGGGTCAGGCGCCCGCGCCGCTGGGCAGGGTCGAATTCCATTTGCAGTTCATTCGCTCATATGCCGATCCCGCGTTCGACGCCGTGCGCGGCGCGCTGGTGCAAGTGGAAGAAGTGGCGTGGAAGAATTACCAGGATGGCCGCAAGGCGCCCGTGACACAAAAGGCGGGGCCCGGTTTTCTTGACCCCGATTACGACTTGTCCGTGGAGTGGAAAGCCACGCGCGACCGCCTGCTGGCCGCCGAAGCGCGCCAGAAAGACCCCGGCACGGCGTCGCGCGTGCTGCTGATCTGCGGCGCGGCGCGCAATGACGGTTCTTGCCCCGGTGAAATGTCTAAAACGTGGCGCATGACGCAATGGGCCAGGGAAGTACTGCAGGCCGACAATATCGAAACGGACGTGCTGGACCTGAGCTTGCTGACCTCTTCATATGATTTGCACATTCATCCGTGCAAGGGCTGTGTCTCGACAGCCATGCCACTGTGCCACTGGCCATGCAGTTGCTACCCGAACCATGGCGAACGGCAGACGAATGACTGGATGGCGGAAATTTACGAGCGCTGGACGGCTGCGCACGCCGTCATCATCCTCACGCCCGTGTACTGGTACCAGACGCCCAGCGTGCTGAAACTGATGATAGACCGACTCGTCTGCGCCGATGGCGGCAATCCCGATCCCACGTCCACGCACGGCAAGAAAGCCGTGGAAGCGAAAGCACTCGAACTGCAAGGCTGGAATTACCCGAAACACCTGGCCGGGCGCGCGTATGGCCTCGTCGTGCATGGCGACGTGGCCGGCATCGAAGGCGTGCGGCGGGGCCTGTCCGACTGGCTGGACTGGATGGGTCTGGTTGACGCAGGCGCCAAGGCGCGGTTGGACCGCTACATCGGCTATTACGACAGTTACGCGCAAAGCCACGATACTCTCGACCATGACACCAATCTGCAGGAAGAAGTGCGCAACGTGGCGCGCGCCGTGGCCGTCGCCGTCCAACGGCTGCGCGCAGGCACGCTGACGCCACCGGATGCGGAACTCCAGCCTCCCCGGCCAAAATGACACCCGGCACTACTACCCCGCCATGCGCGAGGCGTGGCGGCACAGCTCCAGGAAACCGGCCAGGCGCGGCGAGAGTATCTTCTTGGATTGCCGGATCAGATAAAAGTTGCGCTCCAATGGCGGCAGCATGGTCTCCAGTTCCACCAGTTGCCCGCTGGCCAGCAGATCGGCCACGACGACGCGCGACAGGCAGGCAATGCCCAGCCCCGCCGCCGCGCCATATTTGATGGCTTCCGAATTGCTGAATTCGCCCGCGGCGCGCAGATAGTGCAGATACGGCACCAAGGCTTGCTCCACGGCTTCGCGCGTGCCCGAGCCCGCTTCGCGCAGCAGCCAGCCTGCCTGGTTCAGTTCCGTAAAACTGAGCAGATGACGCAGCTGTGCCAGCGGATGCGTGGGCGCGGCCACGATCAGCATCTGGTCCGTCAGCCACGGCTCGACCAGCAAGCCCGCTTCGTGGCACGGCCCTTCGATCAGGCCGATATCGACACGGAACTCCGCCACGGCGGCGGCGATGTCGGCCGTGTTGGCAATCGTCACCTGCGGAATGCTGCGCCCGTATTGCTGCGCCGCTTGCGCCAGGATCTGCGGCAGCAGATAGATGCCGATGGTGGTGCTGGCGCCGATCTGCAGGCTGACGGGCACGGACGGATCGGCGCCCGCGAACTGGCGCTCGATGCTGGCGGCCCCGTCGCGCATCTGCCGCGCCTGCGGCAGCAGCAGGCGCCCATTGTCGTTGAGCAGCAACCGCTTGCCCACCCTGTCAAACAATTGCGCGCCCAGCAAGGTTTCCAGCTCATTCAGGGACGCGCTGGTGGCCGATTGCGACAGCGCAATCAGGTCGCCCGCCGCGCTGGTACTGCCCGTGTCCGCCACGGCGAGGAAAATCTGCAACTGCCGCAAGGTCAACGCCATATAATCTACCTATTTTTCAAGTTAAACATACAAAAACAATCCGTTTTACCATTTAATCAGCGAACTGTACAGTCATGCCATACGAATCAAGAACCATGGAGTACGGCATGTCATCCCTCTCAACAACGAACACAAACAATTTCAGCGACCGCTATGGCCGCCTTCTGCCGGGCCTGCTGCTGAGCGGCGCAATCGCTTATGCCGCCATCGCGCTGGGCAAGCTGGAATGGATGCAAAGCCACGGCATGAGCGCGCTGACCCTGGCCATCATGCTGGGCATCGTGCTGGGCAACAGCGTGTACGGCCGCCTGGCGCCCACTTGCAGCGCGGGCGTGGCCTTTTCCAAGCAGACTTTATTACGACTCGGCATCATCCTGTACGGCTTTCGTTTGACCTTCCAGGATATCGGCCAGGTCGGCCTGGCCGGCATCGCCATCGATGCGCTGGTGCTGGCGTCCACGTTTGGCCTGGCCATGTTCCTCGGCACCAAAGTGTTCAAGCTGGAACGCAACAGCGCCATTTTGATCGGCGCGGGCAGCTCGATCTGCGGCGCTGCGGCCGTGATGGCGACGGAACCCGTCGTCAAGGGACGCAGCGAAGATGTGACCGTCGCCGTCTCCACCGTTGTTGTGTTCGGCACCATCGCCATCTTTTTATATCCTTTGTTGTACCAGCTGAATCAAGGCTGGCACCTGCTGGGCGCCACGCCTGCCGCCTTTGGCGTGTACATCGGTTCGACCGTGCATGAAGTGGCGCAAGTGGTGGCGGCCGGCAAGTCGATCGGGCAGGAAGCGGCGAATGCGGCCGTGATCGCCAAGATGGTGCGCGTGATGATGCTGGCGCCGTTTCTCGTCATCCTGTCAGCCGTGCTGGCGCGCGGCAAGGCGAAGGCCGGTGGCAAGGAAAAAGCGGCCAAGCTGGCGATCCCCTGGTTCGCCTTCATCTTCATTGCCGTGGTCGCCTTCAATTCGCTGGGCCTGCTGCCAGCGGGCACCGTGGCCACCATCACCGAACTCGACACGGTCCTGCTGGCCATGGCCATGGCGGCCCTGGGCTTGACGACGCATATGTCGGCCATCCGCCGCGCCGGCATCAAACCCCTGCTGCTGGCCGGCCTGTTGTTCTGCTGGCTGATTGCCGGTGGCGCCGCCATCAACCACGTCGTCGCCAGCCTGTTTGCCTGACCTTGTGCTGGATTCAAGCCGGGGCCGCTGACGCGGGAGCCGAAAACTTCGTACAATACAAGTGTTTTGACTCTCAAACCGGCTTCGGCCCCATCCAGGAACATCCATGCACCTCTCGAACTGGCTGCTTTTCTGCAGCGTCGCCCTGCTCGTCACGTTTTCTCCCGGCCCGGCCGTCTTGCTGGCCATCTCGAATGCCATCGCCGTCGGCCCGCGCCGCGCGATGATCAGCAGCATGGGCAATGGATTTGGCCTGTTCATCATTTCCGGCGTGGCCATGGCCGGCATGGGCGTCGTGCTGGCCACCTCGGCCACGGCCTTCATGCTGCTGAAACTGGCTGGCGCCCTGTACCTCGTGTATCTGGGCATCAAGCAATGGCGCAGCAAGACCAGCGTCGTGGCCGATGCTCCCGTGGTGGCCGGCGCGGCGAATCCAAATTCCTTCTGGAAACTGTTCCGCCAGGGCTTGACGGTCGCGTTGACCAATCCGAAAGCCATCCTGTTCTTTTCGGCACTGTTCCCGCAATTCATCACACCAGGCGAACCGGTGGCGATCCAGTTCACCGTGCTGACGACCTCGTTTGTCGCCTGCGCCATGCTGGCCCACTTGTTTTACGCCAACCTGGCGCGCCTGCTGAAAACCCAGCTGGCCACGCCGGGTCGCGCCAAGCTGTTCAACCGCATCACGGGCGGCGCCTTCGTCTTGCTGGGCCTGAGCCTGCTGCGCCTGCGCAGCAAGGCCGCGTAACTACTGTAGTAAAAACGCCTCGATGCTGGCCGCCAGGGCCAGCGGCGTTTCGTTCATCGGATAGTGTCCCGCATTGCCCAGCACCTCGAGCCGGGCTTGCGGGTACCACGCCAGATACGTGCGGCGCATCAGGGCCGTATCAAAACGGGGGTCGTGCTCCCCCACCAGCGCCAGCAACGGTAGTTCCACGCGCGCCGCCTTGATGTCTTCACTGAAATCCGTCCCGCTCCACGCGAGAAAATAGGCGGCAAACGCCGCTTGGTCCGCACTTTCCCAAGAATATTTCGCCTTCCAGTCCAGCCAGGCGGCTGGCAAGCGTTCGCCCGTGCTGCGGTCGATGATGGCGCGCCGCGCCTGCACATTGCCACTGGCGTCGAGAAACAGTTGCCGCGCCGCCCCATCGAGCGCCATGCCGCAGCTGGGCACGGGAGCCACGGCCACCAGTTTGCGCAGGCGCAAGGGCGCCAGCAAGGCCAACCGTTCCAGCGCCATGCCGCCCATCGAGTGACCGACCACACTGAACGTGGCAAAGCCCAGCGCATCGGCCAGGGCCAGCGCGTCGCGGGCGACCTCGTCCATCGAGTAGCTGCCATGTGCGCCGCGCATGCCGCCATAACCGCGATTGTCCATGAAGACATAGCTGAAAGCGCCACCATCGAGGGCCGCTTCCATCGGCACGAATGCGTGCGCGTCGCCAAACCAGCCGTGCAGGACGATGACGGCGTGGGGGCCATGGCCCACGCGATGATAGGTGTTGTGCATATTCACTCCTGAAAAAGAGTGTGATGGTAAGCGGCCAGCAAGCGGCCCGCCTTCGATGGCAGGTCAAATACTGTAGAGTGCGGGCCATGGATGATTTTTATACGGAAGTGCCGCGCCCCTTGATCGTCACGGCGCGCGACTATGGCGCAGGCGCGATGTTTCCCAGCCACAGCCATGCGCGCGGGCAATTTGCGTATGCGGCGCAGGGCGTCATCAGCGTGCACACGCCGCAAGGCAACTGGCTGGTGCCGCCGCAACGGGCTTGCTGGGTGCCGGCCCAGCTCGTCCACGGCATGCGCATGCATGGCGCCGTGACCATGCACAACGTGTTTATCGACGCAGCCGCCATCGACGGTGCCGGCTTGCCGCCCCACTGCCAGGTGCTGGACACACCGCCGCTGCTGCGCCAGTTGCTGGCCGAGGCCGTGACCATCGACGCCCTGTATGCGGAACAATCGCGGGCCGGACGGCTGATGGCCCTGCTGCTCGATGAGATTGCCGCTGCCAGGCCCCTGCCCCTGAGCGCGCCTTTGCCGCAGGAAGGACGGCTGGCGCGGCTATGCATGAACATGCTCCAGCAACCGAGCCTGGACAGCAATCTCGATGCGATGGCGGCGCAAGCCGGCATGAGCCGACGCACCTTTACGCGGCAATTCCGCGCCCAGACGGGGCTGGCCTTTGCCCAATGGCGTCAGCAAGCGTGCCTGCTGGCAGCCATCACGCGGCTGGCCGAGGGGCAAGCCGTCACCCGAATCGCGCTCGACCTCGGTTATGCCAGCCCCAGCGCCTTCACGGCCGCCTTCCGCCGTGTGCTGGGCCAGGCGCCCAGCGATTATCTGTCGAACTAGGCAATGATGGCGGCGATGCGCTGCGCCAGCGCCTGCGCCAGTTTCTGCACATGGTAGCCGTCGACAAAGCCATGGTGGGCTTGCGCGGAAAACGGCACGCGCATGCGCATGCGGCCATCGTCCTGCGCGGGGCCGAACTTGCCCCAGGTAAAGGTCGGGATGTCGGCGTCGCCGTGGCGGAAGATCGGGTGCTCGATGGCCGCCAGCTCCAGCCATGGCAGGCAGGTGATGAAGATATTGTTGCGCTGCTCGCGCTCGGTTTCTCCCTCACCCGTGTTGATCAGCGCGCAGCTCGCTTCGGCCAGGCGTTTCGCTTCCAGGCTGCGCGCGATGAATAGATCGAGCTGGTCCGTCATCGCGAAGCGCGTGTAGTTGAGGTTCTCGTCGCCGTTGATGACGGTGTAGGAAGCGGGGAAATCGTCGATCCTGATCACTTCGCCCTGGTAGATGCGGTACATGAAATTGTCGATCTCCCTGACCGTATTAAGCAGGCAGAACAGAAAAAAGTGGAATACGGGGATTTTCCGTTCCTTGCACCAGGGCCGGAAATCTGGCACATCGAGCTGGAAGTTGATGTTGACGAGGGGATTATCAAACGCCCGGAACAAGTCATAGCGGTCGCGCCGCTTTTCAAAATTTTTCATGCGGCGAGTGTAGACGATGGGGTGATCGCGGGCAAGCTGTGCTGCCATCGCCCCGGATGATTCAATTGGAGAACGGCAGGCAGACAAAGTATTCGCTGCCGACGTCCTGGAACAAGGTAACTTCTTCAGCGCCTGCCTGCCTGGTGAACGCAAAGCTTGCATACTCACCCGAACGGGTGCCATCGGCATGCGCCACCTCCTGTGCATACCGCATCGCATACACGGCCTTGATGTCGCTCATATTTGGCACGTTCGTGAGCCGCCGGATGCGTCCCTTGTCCAGCGAAACGCCGAGCGTCCAATATGATCCGGCATGGAACTCCGCCAATCCGGCCTGGTCCGAGTAATGCAGCAACAGGACAGGCGCGATGCCGCTGTTGCCGAATACCGGTTTGCTGCCCAAGGCAGCAAGAAGACGGCCGCAGAGCAAGTTATCGCCCTCATGAAAGAACATATTTTTGTAGAACAATTCCTTTTGCGCAAGTATATGCGCGCAGGCCAGTTCAGCAGCCTGGGCATCCCCAATGTTAGCGAGTTGTAGCATGTTTAGCTCTTGAAATGCGTCAAATGATAATTTAAAGGCAATTTTCCATACCCTTCAGTTTGCCAAACCCCGCTGCACCTTCCACGCCAGCGGCAAAGTGAGCAGCAATACGGCCGCCAGCGCCAGCAAGGCCGTGTTCACGCTCGTATGGTCGCCCAGCGCGCCGAACAGCACGGGCGACAGCGCCCCGCCGCCGATGCTGCCCGTGTAGAACAGGGCAAACGCGTGCTCGCGCTTACCGGGCTCGGCCAGTTCCGGCACGGCGCCGTACAGCACGGACGAGGTGCCGTTCAGCGCCAGCCCCAGCAGGGGCAGCATGGCCATGACGCCGGCCAGCGGCAGCCACAAGGCCAGCACGATCAGCAGCGAGGTCATCGATTCCGTCAGCCATACGGTCTTCATCATGCCGATGCGCGCGCCCAGATAGCCGCACAGCAGCTTGCCGAAGGCGCCGCCCACGAACAGCAGAGATAAGGCCACGCCGATGCCGGCCGTGCCCGCACCCTTACTTTTCAGCAGGAATGGCAAAAAGGTGAGAAAACCCATGCGCACGGCGCTGTCCAGGGTGCCCGTGGCCAGCAAGGCGCGGAAACTCGCGGGCGAGCCATTACTCGCGATGGGCTTGCTGACTTTTTTCTGGCTGGCCTGGATGTCGCCGGGCTTGGGCAGCAGCCACCACAGCAAGCCGGCCGCCGCCAGCCCCAGCAAGCCCAGCAGCGAGACGCTGGCTTGCCAGCTGCAGACCAATAACAGCAAGCCCACCAGCGCGGGTATCAAGGTCTTGCCGATATCGCCGGCAAAATTGTAGTGCGACAGCGCTTCCTTCACGCCGCCGCCCGCCTCATGCGTATCGGTGACGATGGACGAGGCCAGCGGATGCTGGGTGCTGGCGCCCAGACCGCCCAGCAGCAAGGCGAACAGCAGCACGGCCAGGCCGCCCGCCTGCCCCGCGACCAGGTAGGCGACGCCGGCCAGCGCCGTGCCGCCCACGAGCAGGCGCTCGCGTCCCCAGCGCCTGGCCATGCGGCTGGCCAGCAACTGGAAACCGGCCATCATGCCCGAGTACGAACCGCGCAACAGCCCTACCATGGCATAGCTGATGGCAAACTGCGCCTGCCAGATGGGCAAGAGCACATAGATCACGTCCGTCAAGCCGTCATGCACGGCATGCGCGCTGCAGGCGGCGAACAGCGAACGGCGGCGCAGGGACTTGTCGGTAGCGGCGGAGGTGGAGGACAGCGCGGTGGCGGACGGGTCGGTCATGAATGACGATACATGCGGGAAATCAGGAGGCGATCAGCTTACACCAATCGGCGTGGATCATCTTGATTTGGCAACGCCAAGCAAGCTTGCGCCGCACTAGCATTGATTGCCTAGCGCCTGGCGCCACGCTTGCTCAAAGTCCGCCTGACAAATTTCCACGCCGGAAAACTCGGCATGGGCATTGATCTCGTCTAGCGGTGGGACTGGCACGCTCCCCAGTTCGACAGCCATCGATGCAGCCGTAACATGGGCGAAACCGACGCCGCCATCGATAAAAAATTCCAGTTTGCGCGTTTCATAACCATTACGGTCAAGCTCGGACATCAGGCGCACCGGATCGGCCTTGTTCTCATGGAACCATGTGACGTCGATATAGCGCATCGGAAAATTCCCGCATTAAGAGAAAGATAATGCAAATATAGCATGCCCCAATAGAACTCTGATGCAACTAGCGTCGCTGTCAGCTTCGGTCGAGGCTGACAGCGGCGCAAGGCAAGCCGCCTTACTTGTCCTTACTTGGCCATCGCATCCTTGGCCATGCCGTCTTTCTTCATTTCATCCTTTTTCATCTCGCCCTTGGCCATGCCGTCTTTCGCCATGGCATCTTTGGCCATGCCATCCTTGGCCATGTGATCCTTCTTCATGTGCTTATTGGCCATCGGCTTCTTCATGCCGTCCTTGTCCATCGCATCCTTGTGCATGGCATCGGCCGAAGCGTCCTTGGCCATGGCATCTTTCTTCATGGCGTCCTGGGCAAACGCAGCGCCCGACATGAGGATGGCGGAAGCGATGATGGCGGTGATGGTGGTTTTCATGATAGGTCCTTGTCTCAGTGTGGGATGGGCGAGATTGCCCGGTGGTAAAGTGACTGCGGTGCTACGGGGTATTGCCAAAAGTGTTCAAGATCCGCCGAACCAGTTGTAGCCCTGATTCTCCCAATACCCTCCCGGGTAGGTATTCGTGACAAAAATGGCCTGGATGTGCTTGGGGTTCTTGTAGCCCAGCTTGGTCGGCATGCGCAGTTTCATCGGATAGCCATATTTCGGCGGCAATTCCTGGCCGTCATACGTCAGGGCCATGATCGTTTGCGGGTGCAGGGCCGTGGCCATGTCGATGCTCGTAAAATAATCGTCGGCGCATTTGAAGCCGATGTATTTGGCCGTCGTGTCGGCGCCCACCCGCTTGAGGAAGTGAGAAAACGGCACGCCGCCCCACTTGCCGATGGCGCTCCAGCCTTCCACGCAGATGTGGCGCGTCACCTGCGTTTCCTGCGGCAAGGCGCGCAGCTGCGGCAGGGTCCACGCTTTCTTGTCGGCGATCAGGCCGCTCAATTCCAGGCGCCAGGCGTCGCCATCGATCTCTTCCACTTCATCCTCGCCGTAATACGCGTTGAAGGGAAACGGCCGCGTGATCATGGAATCGGGATACGTGGGCGCCAGCTTGCTCGGGTCGAACAGCCAGCCTTGCACCTTGTCATTGAAGCGCGACACCGCCGTCAAGGCTGTCTCGATGCTGGCCGGGTCGCTGGCGCTGCACCCCGTCAGCAAGGACAGGCCGCCCAGGGTCAAGCTGCGCTGCAGGAAAAGGCGGCGCGACGGCTGCTTGATCTGGCGCAAGGCGTCGGCCAGCATGGCCTGGCCCTGCTCTTGCACGATGATGGTTTTTTTCATGCTCATCTCCTTAGCGGCCGCGCAGCATGGCGACCAGGGTGCGCGGCACCAGCGCCACCATCAGCAGGTGCACGCCGACAAAACCGACCAGCAGCGCCATGGCGATGAAGTGGACCCTGCGCGCGCTCTCGTAGCCGCCCATCAGCTCGCGCAGCAGGGGAAATTGCACGGATTTCCACAGCACCAGGCCGGACAGCACCAGCACGATGCAGTCGAGCATGACGAACAGGTAGGCGGCGCGCTGCACCATGTTGTAGTGGCGCAGGTCCGCATGGGCCAGCTTGCCCTTCAGCGCGGCGATGAAATCGGCCAACAGCAAGCGCGGCGACAGGGGAAAGAACTGGCGCCGCAGCCGCCCCGAGACGATATTGATAATCAGATACAGCAAGCCATTGGCCACCAGCAGCCACATGGCGGCGAAATGCCACTGCAGCGCGCCGCCGAGCCAGCCGCCCAGGGTCAGGACGCGCGGCAGTTCGAACGGGAAGAATGGCGCCGCGTTATAGATGCGCCAGCCGCTGGTGGCCAGCACCACGATGGCCACGGCATTGAGCCAGTGCGTGATGCGCAGCCAGGCTGGGTGGATCACGCTTGCTTGTCCGTTCATCACATCGCTCCCTTCGCGCAGGATGCCGTGCTGACGGCTTGCAGGATGGCGCTGCTGTCGCTGCCCTGCACGAAGGCCACCACTTGCAGCTGCTCCGGGCGCCAGCTGGCAGGCAGCTTGACTTCACGGCGCAGCTGGGCACGGCCTTGCGACATCGCAACTGGCCCCAGCCACAGGCGCACGGCCGCATCGTGATGCAGGGTGACGCCGCGATTTTCGCCGCGCAGCACTTTGGACACGATGGCGCTTTCGCTGATGGCCACGTACAGTTGGCCGCTCGTCTGCGCGTCCGGCGCGCTGGCATTGGCTTCAAGCACCAGTTTCCCACCGGGCCCCGGCGTGGCGGACAGGCCGATGTTGACGGGCGCGGCGGTGGCGTTGATGCGGCGGATGGCGGCCGGCAGTTGCGTATCCCAGCTGCGCAATTCCGTGCCGCCCACAAAAAACTGCGGCGTGTAGGCCACGTGGCGCGGCTGGTGGCGCAGCAATTCGGCCTGGCGCGCATCAAATTGCGCCTGCGCCAGCGGGTCCGTCCAGCCGATCTGGTCCCAGTAGGTGACGTGCAAGGCCAGCGGCACGATCAGGCTGGCCGCTCCCGCTTCCTTGCGCAAGGCGCTCAGGCGCTGGTCGGCGGGCGGGCAGCTGGAGCAGCCTTCGCTGCTGTAGAGCTCCACCAGCGCCGCCGTCTGCGGCCCGCTTTGCACGGCGCAGCGCTGGCCCGCCGCCATTTGCGCCATGGCCGGGGCCACCACAGCCATGCTCAGTACGGGTAAAAGCAGTGTTGCAAGGCGGTGCTTGATGTCCATGGTCGTTACCCGGTATATTGAAATAAGAAGCGTGAATTAAGAAGCGTGCTTGCCTGTCAATTCGCCGCATGCCGCGGATTGGTTACAGCCACCCTCCATTATTTTTTGAATTTATTTTTTCCAACGCCTGTCACCAAAGGCCTGCATGCAACGAATACCTGTAAGCGAACACCTGCATGGCACGGAATTGCGGCTGCATGGCTTGATGCTGCGCGGGCTCGATGGCGATGCGGCGGCCTACCGCAGTTTTTTGCAGGCAAGCAGCCAGCACTTGCGCGCGTTTTTCCGGCGCCGCCTGCAGCGCTGGCCGGACGAGGTGGAAGACCTGGTGCAGGAGTGCCTGCTGGCCATCCACAACCAGCGCTTGACGTATGACACGGGGGTGCCGCTGACGTCGTGGATCCATGCGATCGCGCGCTATAAGTTGATCGACTGGCTGCGCCGGCATGGGCGGCGCGAGGCGCAGCACTTGCCGTACGACGAAGAAGATAGCGCGCAGGAACTGTTTTCCAGCGCCGATGCCGAGGCGGCCGAGGCCAGCCGCGACCTGGGCAAGCTGCTGGCCACCTTGCCGGCGCAGCAGCGCGACGCCATCGTGCATACCAAGCTCGACGGCTGGTCCGTGCGCGACACGGCCGCGGCCATGCAGATTTCGGAAGCCAGCGTCAAAGTGGCCGTACATCGCGGCTTGAAGGCACTGGCAGCCAACTTGAGGATAACGACACCATGAAAACCGATGACTTGATCGCCATGCTGGCCAACGGCCCCGACGTGGCAGCCGCCCCGCCCCCGGGCACGCACTGGCGTGCCGCGTCCACGTTGGGCGCCGGACTGCTGGCCAGCGTGACGCTGATGGTCATGCTGCTGGGCGTGCGGCCCAATTTGGAACAGCTGGCCCTGCTGCCCGACTTCTGGATCAAGGTCGGTTTCGTCATCTGCCTCTCCCTGGCGGCCTGGCACGTCAGCCGCCGCCTGTGCGTGCCGGGCGCCGCCACGCGCGCCCTGCCCCTGCTGCTCGCCATGCCGCTGCTGCTGATGTGGGCGCTGGGCGCCATCATCCTGCAGGCAGCCCTGCCCGAACAACGCGCCGAGCTGTTCTGGGGCGCCACCTGGCGCAGCTGCCCCTTGCTCATCGCCCTGCTGTCGCTGCCGATCCTGGCCGCCGTGCTGCGCCTGATGCGCCAGCTGGCGCCCACGCGCTTGCGCCTGGCCGGCGCGGCCGCCGGGTTTGCCGCAGGCGCCATGGCGGCCCTCGTGTACTGCCTGCATTGCCCCGAGCTGGCCGCCAGTTTCGTCGGTTTCTGGTACGTGCTGGGCATGCTGGCGCCAACTGCCATCGGCGCGGCCATCGGCCCCAAAGTGCTGGCCTGGTAAGCGCACTCTCCCCGCAAGCGGGGCGCCGGTCAAGCGGATTTCGAGCGTCTATCGTCTCCATATCCGCATACTCACGCATTCCCACGCGCCCCGTGCACGCCTTCGCAGACACTGCGACATAGCGCAACAGGCTATCGCCATCACTGACGGCGGCGTCTCTTCGTGTCCACAAAATATTTTTTCTTACTGCCGTGCAATATCCACGTAGATTCGACCTCGTGCGCCAGCCCCCTGACGATCGACGGCCGTTCATTCCGCTGCCTAAAAATAATTTGCAAGGAATGAATCCGATCGTGCTGGCGCCCCGTACAACTGATGCAGCCCCGTAATTCCCGCTAGTCCTACGTATGCACATAACAATCAGGGAGAATCGACATGTCATTGTTACACTCGAAAACCGCACTGGGCGCCGCCCTCCTGGGCAACCTGCTGGCCTTGGCGATCACGCCATCGGCCTTTGCCTCCAGCCACCGCGAAGCGCCGTTCATCACGCAAAACCCCAAGGTCGACGCCACCGACTTCTATATGTTCCGCAGCTATGAAACGGGGCGCGGCGCCTACACCACGCTGGTGGCCGACTATATCCCCCTGCAGGACGCCTACGGCGGGCCGAATTACTTCGCCATGGACCCGAACGCGCTGTACGAAATCCATATCGACAACAATGGCGACGGCAAGGAAGACCTCACCTTCCAGTTCCGCTTCAC
This sequence comes from Janthinobacterium sp. HH104, assembly GCF_001758715.1. NCBI lineage: Bacteria > Pseudomonadati > Pseudomonadota > Betaproteobacteria > Burkholderiales > Oxalobacteraceae > Janthinobacterium > Janthinobacterium sp. HH104. Next base: position 133,708 of record NZ_LRIB01000027.1, read on the forward strand.
CAACACCATCAAGGATGGCCAGTTCACCGTGGGCGGCAAGAAAGTCTCGATTCCGCTCGTCATCAACGGCGGCGCCATCGATTCCGTCAACCCGGCCGGCCTGAACGTGCGCGAAACCTATAGCGTGACGGTGGTGCGGGGCGACCGCCGCACGGGCACGCGCAGCAGCGTCACGAATGCCACGGGCGGCGGCACGACCTTCGACAAGCCGGTCGACAATATCGGCAACAAGGCCATCCCCAATTACGCCGCGTATGCCGCGCAGCATGTGTACGCCGTCAACATTCCCGGCTGCGCCACGCCGGCGCGCCTGTTCGTCGGCCAGCGCAAGGACCCGTTCGTGGTCAACTTGGGCGAAACGTTCGACTTGATCAACATCAAGGCACCGGCCACGGAATTTGCCGCGAATGCGGAGTCGGCCGCCAAGGATGACCTGGCCAAGAAAAACGTCACGGCCATCGAAATGGAAGTGCCGACCGCCTGTCTGACGGCCGGTGCCGACCCCGTCATCGGCGGCTGGACCACGGCCAGCCTGCGCCAGGGGCGCCTGCTGAACCCTGCTCCCGGCACGGCCACGGCGGCGTCGAAGGAAGGCGGCGCGTGGGTGCAAGTGTCGCGCCTGGGCATGCCGCTGGTAAATGAACTGGTGATCGGCCTGAAGGACAAGGACCGCTTCAACGCCAGCAAGCCGTCGGGCGACGCGCAATTTGCCGACTACGTCACCAACCCGACAGCGCCAGCCCTGGTGGAAGTGCTGTACGGTTCGGCCGGCGCCAAGGCGCCCACCAACTTTCCCCGCAACGACCTGGTCGCCACCTTCTTGACGGGCATCAAGGGCGTGAACCAGCCCGTCACCGTGACGGCGTCCGAAATGCTGCGCCTCAATACGTCCATCGCCGCCACCAACGTCGGTGCGCAGAACCGCCTCGGCGTCATCGGCGGCGATAACGCGGGCTTCCCGAACGGCCGCCGCCCTGGCGACGATGTGGTCGACGTGGTCCTGCGCGTGGCCATGGGCAAGCTGTGCACCCTGAACATCGGCTGCGCCCCGGCCGACGCTCCCGCCGGCGGCTTGCACTTCACGGATGGCGCCTTCCTCGACGAAACGTCGTTCACGGCAGGCTTCCCCTACCTGAAAAATCCCGTGGCCGGTTCGCCGCAGCTGTAACCAGGAGAACGCGATGAAAAAGCTTTATGTATGCGGCGCCCTGGCGCTCACGGCCTTGCTGGCCGGCTGCGGTGGTGGCGGTAGCAGCCACGGCGGCGAGAATGGCGACGGCGGCGTCAATCCTCCCCCCGTCGTCCTGCTTGACGCATTTTATGTGGCCGTCAGCAACGTCATCCTGACCACCAGCGATGACAAGGATGGCGTCGGCATCGACGCCATCATGGCGACGTCTCCGGACAATACGGAGCCGGTGCCTCTGTAAGCCCCATCGGGCGCCGGGGAGTCAGCTCCCCGGCGCCCGTACCCATTCCCGTCGATGGCGTCCACGATGAAAACACCGATTTCCCTGCTGTGCGCCTGTTTGCCCTTGCTGGCATGGGCCGCGCCCTACACGCCGAAAGATGGCAGCGCCGTCATCGAACAGCTGCCGCGCCGCGCCGACGCCACGCAACTGGCCCTGCGCGGCCTGCGCCAGCAACTCGACGCCAAACCACAAGACCTGGCCCTGGCCAGCGGCCTGGCGCAGCGCTACATCGCGCTGGCCCGCAGCGACACGGATCCGCGCTACCTCGGCTATGCGCAAGCGGCGCTGGCGCCGTGGTGGCGGCAAGCGGCGCCGCCCGTCCCCGTGCGCCTGCTGCGTGCCACCATTTTGCAAAGCACCCACCATTTCGGCCCCGCGCTGCAGGATCTCGACGCCGTCATCGCGCAGGAGCCGGCCAACGGGCAAGCGTGGCTGACGCGCGCCACCGTGCTCACCGTGCAGGGCGACTACGCGAAGGCGACGGCCAGCTGCGCCCGGCTGTCGGCCTTGACAACGCAGCTCGTCACCGTCACTTGCCTTGCCAATATCGCCAGCGTCACGGGCCGCGCCGCCGCCAGCGAGCGCTTGCTGGACCTGACCTTGCAGCGTAGCGCCGGCGCGGCGCCTGAACTGGAAAGCTGGGCCGCAACCCTGCTGGCGGAAATGGCCACCCGGCGCGGAGAGTGGGCGCTGGCCGAAGCCCGCTACACCAAGGCGCTGGCGCAGCAGCCGCGCGACAGCTATCTGCTGGGCGCCTACGCGGATTTCCTGCTCGACCGGCAGCGCCCGCAGGAAGTCGCCAAGCTGCTGAAAGAGCAGCAGCGCATCGATGCCCTGCTGCTGCGCTACGCGCTGGCCCTGCAGGCGCAGCCCAGCCAGCAGCCCGCCTTCCTGGCGGCGAAAGCGGAGCTGGCGGCCCGCTTCAACGCCGCCATGCAGCGCGGCGACACCGTGCACCAGCGCGAACAGGCCCGCTTCGCCCTGTTTTTGCAGCAGGATATTCCCGCCGCCCTGCAACTGGCGCAGAAAAACTGGGCCATCCAGAAGGAAGTGCCCGACATGCGCATCTTGCTGGAAGCATCGCTGGCCGCACGCAACTATACGGCGGCACAGCCCGTGCTGGCCTGGGTCGCGGCCAATGGCGTGGAAGACGTGGCCTTGCAGCGGCTCGCCAGGCAGCTGGGGCCGCAGGATGATGCGAAAATCAGTTCTGCGAAGAAGGCAGGTGCGCTATGAAGCGCTGCCTTTTCATCCTGCTGCTGTGCGCCTGGCTCGCGCCCGCACAAGCCCACAAGCCCAGCGACAGCTACCTGAGCCTGGAGGTCCACGGCCAGCAGATCGAAGGACAATGGGATATCGCCCTGCGCGACCTCGATTTCGCCATCGGACTCGATGGCAATGGCGACGGCGCCCTGACCTGGGATGAAATCCGCGCGCGCCACGACGCCATCGCCGCGTACGCGCTGCAGCGCCTGCAAGTGGCCAGCGACCAGGGCGCGTGCCCCTTGAAAGCCGTCGAGCAGCTGATCGACAACCATACGGACGGCGCCTACAGCGTGCTGCGCTTCCAGGCTAGCTGCCCCGGCGCTGCGCCGGCCAGTCTCGCCATCGGCTACACCTTGTTCGCCGACCTCGATCCGCAGCACAAGGGACTCGTCAAAATCGATAGCGGTGGCAATACGCAAACGGCCATCTTCGACCCGGACAGCCCGCGCCAGACGCTTTCCCTGGCCGCGCCCGACCGCCTGGCGCAGTTCGGCGCCTATGTGAAACACGGCGTCTGGCATATCTGGATCGGCTACGACCATATTTTGTTTTTGCTGTCCTTGCTGCTGCCAGCCGTGCTGCTGCCTCAAGCCCACCAGTCCACACGCTCAAACGTGCCGCAGAATCCGTTGCCCCCCGCAGCGGAGAGCCGGGGTCGGACCCGGCGGGTCCGACCCCAGGTCTTGAGCTGGGGGTTAAGAGGCGCATTCATCGACGTACTGAAAGTCGTCACCGCCTTCACACTCGCCCATTCCATCACCCTGACCCTGGCCAGTCTGTCGCTCATCTCGCTGCCATCGCGCTGGGTGGAATCGGCGATCGCCGCCTCCGTGATCCTGGCCGCACTGAACAACCTGCTGCCGCTGTTCCGCGGCAAGCGCCCCGTAGCCGCCTTCGTCTTTGGCCTGATCCACGGCTTCGGCTTTGCCAGCGTGCTGCGCGACCTGGGCTTGCCGCAGGGTTCCTTGCTGGCCAGCCTGCTGGGCTTTAACGTGGGCGTGGAACTGGGCCAACTGGCCATCGTCGCCGCGTTCCTGCCCGCCGCCTGGCTGCTGCGCAAGACGTGGCTGTACCGGCAGGTGCTGACCGTCGGCTCGCTGGCCATCGCCTTGGTGGCGGCCGTCTGGCTGGTGGAGAGAGTGGTCGACATCAAGCTGATTTCAAGCTGATGGCGTTGTTGGACAGCCACTAGCCGGCCACACGCGAGCCACAAGCGCGCACAACCGGGCTACAATACGAACAATTCTCAATCGCATCAAGGCCTGTTTGTCCGCGGACCATGGCATGGAAAGGTTGCATGCTACGCCCCGAACTGGAACTGCATCGGCAAATCGAAGTGCTCTACAGCGACCACCACGGCTGGCTGCAGGGCTGGCTGCGCCGCAAGCTGGGCAACGCCTTCGATGCGGCCGACCTGGCGCACGACACGTATCTGCGCATCCTCGCGCGGGGCCGCGCGCCCGGCCGCGACGAATCGCGCCAGCATCTGGCGCAGATCGCCAACGGCCTCGTGGTCGACCTGTTCCGCCGTCGACATATCGAATCAGCCTACGCGGACGCCATCGCCGCGCAGCCGGAAGCGGCCGCACCCACGCCGGAAATGCGCGCGCTGATCGTCGAGGCACTGATGGAAATCGATGCCATCCTCGCCAGCCTGCCGCATAAAGTGCGCGACGCCTTCTTGCTGTGCAAACTCGAAGGCATGGGCTACGCCGACATCGCCGCGCGCCTGGACGTTTCCGTCTCGTCGGTGGAAAAATACATCGCCCGCGCGCTGCTGGCCTGCTGCGCGGCGCAATTCGCATGAGCTCCCAGCTGGACAGCGCCCCTATCGCCCCCGCCGCGCTGCAGCGCGCCGCTGAATGGATGGCGCGGCTGTGGGCGGAAGACGCCAGCGCGGCCGATGCGGACGCCTGCGCCGCTTGGCGCGCCGCCCACCCCGAACACGAGCGGGCCTGGACCCGGCTGCAGCGCTTCGCGCGGCAATTCGACGCTTTGCCGCGCGACGTGGCGCGCAACGCCCTGGTGCCGGCGCCGCGTCATGCCGCCGGCCGCCGGCGCGCCCTGCAACTGCTGGGGCTGATCGCAGCGGGCGGGGGCACGGCCCTGCTGGCGCACGAAACGGACTTGTGGCAGCGCGCCGCCAGCGACTACCGCACGTCGGTCGGCGAGACGCGCACCATCGTGCTGGCCGACGGCACGCAAGTGGTGCTCGACACGGCCAGCGCCATCGACGTGCGCTACAGCGCTAGCGAACGGCGCATCGTGCTGCGCGCGGGCGCCATCCTCGTCACCAGCGCACATGAAAAAGCGCCCGTCTACCGTCCGCTGCTGGTGGCAACGCCGCAAGGCACGGCCACGGCGCTGGGCACGCGCTTCAGTGTGCGCCTCGATGACGGCGAGAGCCGTGTCGCCGTGTTCCAGGGTACAGTCGCCCTGCAGCCGCTGCAGCCGATGCAGGACGGCGCCCCCGCCCTGCACCTGCAGGCGGGCCAGCAGGCTGGCTACACGCGCCTGGAAGTACAAGATGTGACGAAGGTCGAAAACAGCGCCGCTGCCTGGGCCGATGGCAGCCTGGTGGCCGAGCGCATGCGCCTGGACGAGCTGCTGGCAGAACTGGGGCGCTACCGCCACGGCGTGCTGCGCTGCGACGAATCGATCGCCGGCCTGCGCGTGACGGGCGTGTATTCGCTGCGCGACACGGACCGCTCGCTGGCCAACCTGGCCGCCAGCCTGCCCGTGCAACTACGCTATCGCACGCGCTACTGGGTCAGCGTAGGGCCGCGCCAGGCCGCCTGAAAAATAAATACAAAATAAATGAAAAAACGTTGAGGGTTTTGGCTTTTCGTTCGGAATACGGGAAGAACCGATTTTTCTCCCGTCACTTTCCAAGGATTTGCACCATGCCCCCTCGCCTGACCGCACCCGCGCACAAAATGCGTCCGTTCCCCCTCGCCGCCGCCATCCAGGCCCTGTTCCTCGCAGGCGCCGCCGTGGGCGCCGTCGCCGTCACGGCCCCCGCCGCCTACGCGCAGACGGCCGACACGACGCAAGCGAAGCGCCAGTACGCGGTCCCCGCTGGACCGCTGGAACGGGCCTTGACCACATTCGCCAGCGCGGCCGGCGTGGAACTGTCGGCCGACGCGGCCCTGTTGCAGGGCAAGCGCAGCGGCGGCCTGGCGGGAAGCTACACCGTGCGCAAGGGTTTCGAGGAACTTCTGCGCGGCCAGGGCGTGCGCGTGGTGGCCGGCGCCAATGGCGCGTATGCGCTGCGGGCGGAGACTGCCCCTGCACCGGCAGCCACGCCGGCCCAGGCCAGCGCCACCCTGCCCGCCATCACCATCAATGCCAGCAGCGAACGCGAAACGGCGACGGGTCCCGTGCGCGGCTATGTGGCGCGGCGCGCCGGCTCGGCCACCAAGACGGATACGGCGCTCAATGAAAACCCGCAATCCGTGTCGGTGGTCACGGCCGATGAAATCAGCGACCGCAATGCCGAATCGCTCGACGAAACCCTGCGCTACACGGCCGGCGTGACGCCGAACCAGCGCCCGCTGGGCAGCGACGATTCCTCGCTGCTGCGCGGCTTCACCATCGAGACGAACGGCATCCTGCAAGATGGCTTGCGCAATTCGGGCCGCACCTTTGGCGCATCGATCGAACCGTATGGCCTGGAACGCCTGGAAGTGCTGCGCGGCCCCGCGTCCGTGCTGTACGGGCAGATTCCGCCGGGCGGCATGGTCAACGCCGTCAGCAAGCGTCCCAGCGCGGACGCCGTGCGCGAAGTGGGAATTGAGTACGGCAGCTACCAGCGCCGCCAGCTGAAAGCCGACGTGGGCGGCGCGCTAGATGCCCCAGGCGCCTGGACTTACCGGGTCGTCATGCTGGGCCGCGAAGCCCATACGCGGCTGGACCGCGACCGCGACAACCGCCTGTACTTCGCCCCCTCGCTCACCTGGCAGGCAGGCCCCGCCACGCGTTTGACTTTGCTGGCCCGCTACGAGCAGGACAACCAGCAGTACGCGTTTCCGAATCAGCTGCTCGTGCCTGGCCCGCGCGGCCAGGTCGACCCAAGTGTGAACCTGATGGGCGACGATAACCGCTTCAAACGCCGCAACACCATGCTGGGCTACGAGTTCGAGCACACATTCAACGATACGTGGTCGCTGCGCCAGAACCTGCGCTACACGCGCCTGAAGAACGACCGCACGGACATGTTTCCCCTGGGCCTGAATGACGATGGCACGGTGGAGCGCTATTTCATGCCTGTCGATACGGCGTCGAAAAGCCTGTTCGCCGACACGCAGCTGCAGGCGAAGTTTGCCACGGGCGGCCTGACGCACCAGGTGCTGCTGGGCGTCGACTACGCGAACATCCGCAACACGGACGACTACCGCCACCAGCGGGGCTTCATCGAGCCGCTCGACCTGTACCAGCCCGTGTACGGCAAGCAGCCCCTGGTGCCGGCCAAGGCGCCCACGCGCGCCGAAGCGCCGTCGCGCCAGCTGGGCCTGTACGCGCAGGATCAATTGAAATGGGACCGCTGGGTCGTCACGGCCGGCCTGCGCCGCGACAAGGCCACGCAATCGCGCGACGTCACGGACCTCAATACCGGCGCCGTCAAACCCGACTACCACCAGTCGCCATCGGCCACCACGGGCCGCCTGGGCGCCGTCTACCTGTTCGATGACGGCTGGGCGCCGTATGTCAGCTATGCCACCTCATTCTCGCCCGAACTGGGCACGGCGATGGGCGGCGGCGCCTTGAAACCGTCGCGCGGCAAGCAGTTTGAAGCCGGAGTCCGCTACGAACCCGTGGGCCAGCGCGCCAGCTATACGGCAGCCGTGTTCGACCTGATGCGCGACAATGTCACCACGTCCGACATCGGGAATCCGGGTTTCCTGCTGCAGACGGGCCAGGTCAAGTCGCGCGGCGTCGAACTGGAAGCGCGCACGGAGTTTGCCCGCCGTCTGAGCCTGATCGCCCAATACACCTACCTCGATACGGAGGTGACAAAGAGCAACAATGGCGACCTGGGTTTGCAGCAGGCGGGCGCGCCGCGCCATAGCGCCTCGGCCTGGGCCCGCCAATCGTTCACGCTGGCCGGCAGCCTGCCCGCGTACGCGGCGCTGGGCATGCGTTTTCTCGGCGCCATGCGCTCGAATTCCGATGGCGAAAACCTGAACATCCGCAATGGCGGCATCACGCAATGGGATGCGGCGCTGGGCGTGTCGCGCGGGCCGTGGCAATTCGCCCTCAACGTCAACAATGTACTGAACAAGCAGACCCTGTATGACTGCGGCTACCTGCCCAACCTGTGCTACCGCAATGCGGAACGCACGGCCAACGTCAGCGCCATGTACCGCTTCTGATGCCATCGCTGCACATGCGCCCCGTCCTGGCGGCGCTGCACCGCTATGCGGGCCTGCTGATGGCCGGCTTCCTCATCGTGACCGGCGTGACGGGCAGCGCGCTCGCGTGGAAGGATGAACTGGAGGCGGCCATGCTGCCCGCCGTCTTCCGCGTGGCGCCGCCCACGCCTGGTGCGGCGCCGCTCGACGCCCTGCTGCTGCGCGAGACGATCGCCGCACGCTTTCCCCAGGCGCAGGTCAGCTACGCGCCGCTGTCGGCGCCACAAGGCCACAGCATGGTGTTCTACCTGCGCCAGTCCGGCAATGCGCCGCTGGCCAGCGACGAAGTGTTCGTCGATCCCTACACGGGGGCCGTGCTGGGTCAGCGCCGCTGGGGCGAAATCAGCGAGGGCGCCATCAACCTGCTGCCCTTCATCGAGCGCCTGCATTACGCGCTGGCGCTGGGCGACACGGGCTTGCTGATGTTCGGCCTGATCGCCATCGTGTGGACGGTCGACTGCTTCATCGGCGCCGCCCTGACCTTTCCCGCCCGCCTGAAAAAACGCTCGCCGGGCAGCAAACCGTGGCTGCTGCGCTGGCGCCCGTCATGGCTGCTGCGCCGCAACGGCGGCAGCTATAAACTGGTGTTCGACCTGCACCGCGCGGGCGGCCTGTGGCTGTGGGCCATGCTGCTGGTGTTTGCCTGGAGCGGCGTCGCCTTCAACCTGTACGGCGCCTATGCGGCCGTCATGCATCCGCTGTTTGCCCACCAGGGTGCCGAGGAAATCGTCGCGCGGCACACGCCGTCGCCGGGGCCGCAGCTGGACTGGCAGGCCGCGCGCACGCAGGGCCGCCAGTTGATGGACGCGCTGGCGCGCCAGCACGCATTCACCATCATCGAGGAAAACGCGCTGGCCTACGAACGCGCGCTGGGCGTGTACAGCTACAACGTGCGCAGCAGCCGCGACGTGCGCGCCCACAAGGGCCTGACCACCGTCTTTTTCGACGCGGCCAGCGGCCGGCAGCTGGCCACCTGGCTGCCCACGGGCGCAGCCAGCGGCGACACCATCCGCAGCTGGATCAGCGCCCTGCACATGGCCTCGATGTGGGGCTGGCCTTTCAAACTGTTCATTTGCGCCATGGGCGTCCTGGTGGCGGGCCTGAGCGTGACGGGCGTGCTGATCTGGCGCCGCAAGCGCCAGGGGCAAGCCAAGGCCAGGACGCTAAGCCATTAGTCAGGGAAAGCCGATGAAGGCCACCGGCACGGCCTGTGTCAACCACACGCCATTGTCCGACACGTAAAACACGTGGCCCTGCGCCCGCATGGCGGCCGCATCCACCGTCAGCACGACGGGCTTGCCGTGGCGCGCGCCGACGGCCACGGCCGTTTCGTGGTTGCTGGACAGGTGCACGTGGTTGCGCGATCCCGGCGCCAAACCGCCGGCGCGGATCGCGTCGACAAAGCGGCTGGCCGTGCCGTGATACAGCACGGCGGGCGGCGTGGACGGCGGCAAGCCGATATCGACGGCGGACAGCGAATGCCCCTGGTTGGCACGGATGCGCAAGCCGTCATCGCTGATGGCATAGCGCGTCTTGCTGTCGCGTCCCACCACCTCATCCAATTGTTCACGGGAAAGGCCGCGGCCATGTTGGGCCGCCAGCGCCAGCAGCTGGCCGATATCGGCCCAGCCCTGGGGATCGAGCGCGAGGCCGATTTTTTCGGGCGCGTGACGCAGGATGAGGGAAAGGAATTTACTGGTATTTACCAAATGATCTGTCATGCCGCAGTGTAGCCTTGTCAGAACGCATATGACAAGGTCAGGCGCGCTGAGCGCGGCTCCACCGGGTGGAAATGCCGGTCGTTCACCCCATCAGCCCCTTCACCGGGCAGGCGCGAGGCATAGTAATAATCGATGTCGCTGGCGCGCTTGTCGAACAGGTTGAATACGTCGAGCGAGACGCGCGTCTTGCGGTTGATCTGATACGCCACGCGCGCGTAGGCCAGAGTCGTCGAGGCCGAGCGCACGCTGTTGTCCTCGATCAGGGGACGGGGGCCGAAGTAACGCAGCTGGAAGGCGCCCGACCACGGGCCCTGGTCCGTCACGGTCACGCCGAACGACGCCACCTTGTCGATCGATCCGGGAATAAAATTGCCGGCCGGATCATTTTCCGTGTAGCGCGAGCGCGAAGCGGCCAGATCCAGGTCGAACAGCAGCCACGGTGCGGCAATATAATGGTTGTTCCACTCAATGCCGTGGCGGCGGCTGGCGCGGCTGGCCTCCGTCTCGCCCGCGTCGCCGACGAACAGCAATTCCGACGCGATGTCGAGGCGCCACAGGGCCAGCGAGCTTTGCAGGCCCGGCAGCCATTCCGTGCGCGCGCCCAATTCCATGCCCTTGGTCGGCACCAGCGGCGTGACAGGCGTGGATGGCGTGCCGTCGGGCAAGCGCGTCTGCGTCGTGCCGCGTGCGTCGTTGCTGTGAAAGCCCTTGCCGTAGTTGACGAAAAATTCCGTCTTGCTCCACGGCCCAAGTATCAATGACAGTTTCGGCGACACCACGTGGTCATTCGCCGAGCCGCTGTTGCCGTCTATGCTGCTGTCCACCTTGAAACGGTAAGCGTCATAGCGCACGCCCGCCACGGAACGCAGCCAGGGCAGCCATTGCACCGTGTTTTCGCCGTAGAGACCGATGCTGCTTTCGCGCACCCGGTCTTCGCGCACCGTGCTCTGCCGCACGCGCTCCACCGTGTTGTACAAACCCACGGGCGACAGCCGGTCAAAACGCGCCTGCACGCCCAGCTTGTTGCGCAAGGGAAGACCGAACAGCTCCATGGTCCAGCTTTCGCTGGCGTTCACGCCTGCCACCGTGCGCCGCTCGCTTTGCTGGAACTGGTCGCCCTGTTCCGGATCGGCAAGGAAATACGTGAAGTCGCTATTGAGTTCCAGCTGCGAGCGGATCAGGTAGGCGTCGAGCTCGAACAGGCGGTTGTCCGTGCGCTTGCGCATCGCGTACGACAGGCTGTAGCGCGAGGTGTCGCCGCCATCGCTGGGCGCGAGGCTGCCGAAACGGCCGATCTGGCCCGATTCCACGGTGCGCAGCGGCACCTGGTCGGTGGCGTTCCAGCTGTTTTTATAGGCCATGCCCGTCACGCTGAAGCCGTCGTCCGGCGTGCCCTGGCTGTAGCGCAGCACGCCGCTGTATTTACGCACGCGCTCCGGCACGTCCCAGGGACCGTTGTTGCGGTGCACTTCCAGGCCGACCAACAAGGTCCCTGGCCCGGCGGACAACGAATCGGCGACGACGCCGCGCACATAACCGTGCTGGCCGACGGAGACGCTGGCCTGGCCCTGCGGCAATTTGTCGGCCAGACGGATGCGGGCGCTGCCTGCCGAGGCGAAATCGCCTTCACCGGCGAAATACGGCCCCTTCTTGTAATCGATGCGCTGCACCAGCTCGGGAATGAGGAAATTGAGGTCGGAATAGCCTTGCCCGTGCGCATGCGTGCGCATATTGACGGGCATGCCGTCGACGTAAGTGGCGAAATCCGTGCCATGGTCAAGGTTAAAGCCGCGCAAGAAATACTGGTTGGCCTTGCCGTCGCCGCTGTGCTGGGTGACGATCAGCCCGGGCACGAATTCCAGCAATTCGCCCGTGCGCAAAGCGGGCCGGTTGACAATCAACTCAGTAGTGATGACGCCCTGGCTGGCCGCATCCGACGTGCCGACGGCGTTGTCGTAGTGGCCAGTCACGCGCACGGTGCGTGTTTCATCGGCAACTGGAGCCGCCTCGGACTGGGCCCGGGCCGCCGCCTGCCGCCCCAAGCCCAGCAATGCCAGCGCACAAGCTGCTACCAGTTTGCGTTTTCTCAATCGCATCGCGTCTCCAGTTTTTATGATGTCAGTATGGGTCCAGGGCTTGGTCTAGCCTACCGGATATATACGCGGCCGGCTGCTTGTTTGGATTCAGCATTTTTCAAGGAGCGACCGTGGAACTGAGCGACAGTGCCGGCAAGGCAACGAAAACCGCCGCCGCGGCCGTGCGCAAGCGCGATGCGCTCCCCTACATCCTGCTGTTCATCCTGCTGGCGGGCTTGCTGGCCGTGACGGCGGGCGCCCTGCTGCCGCCCTACTACCAGGCCGTGCCGGCCCTGCTGTGGAGCCTGGGCTTTTGCGTCAGCGGCATGCTGCTGGGCTTTTTGTTCGGCATCCCGCGCAGCCTGCCCTCTGGCACCGTCAGCGCCGCCCCTCCCGACGAGCGGAACAATGGCAAGAGCCGTCCTACGGACGAGCCACCGGCCGCAGGGACCGACACGGCCGCCGCCGCCCCCAGCAATACGCTGTTCCTGGGCACGCCCACGCCCATGGAAATCAATTCGAATCTGGTGGAAGTGTCGGACTGGCTGACGAAAATCATCGTCGGCGTGGGCTTGATCGAACTCAAAAGCCTGCCCGGCAGCGCACGCAGCATGGCCGCCTTTATCGCGCCCAGCCTGGCCACGGATACGGCCACGGCGATGGCGGTGGTCGGCGGCATCATGCTGTTCTTTTCCGTGCATGGTTTCCTGATCGGCTACCTGCTTACACGCATCTACCTGTCCATCATGATCAAGCGGGCCGACAGCATGGTCAAGAACGAATCCGTGCGCCTGGAGAGCGGCAAGGAAATCGAGGTGACGGAACTGAGCCGCTTGCAGCAAAAGTCGCTCGACGACATGCAGGAAGCCGTCACGCAGCTGCTGCTGGCCTACCCGCCCGATGGCGGCGCGCCAGTCACGGCCCTGGCCGGCGTGCCGACGGCGCAAAAGCCGTCCAGCCTGGTGCTGTGGCTGGACGACCATCCGCGCAACAATACCTTGCTGGTGGAACAGCTGGAACGGGAAAACATCAAGGTGGACCAGGCCGTGTCGACACGCCAGGCACTGGCCATGCTGCAACAGAAACCGTATGCGCTGCTGATCACGGACATGGCACGGGTGGAAAACCGCCGGCGCATCAAGGATGCGGGCGTGCGCACGGTGCGCGAAGTGCGCCAGACCTTGCCGGAACTGCCCATCGTCGTATATTGCAGCAAGGATACGGTTGCCAGCTACGGCACGGAAGCGCAGGCGGCCGGTGCCCGTTTCATCACCACCTCGGGCACCAGCCTGCTGGCGGCAATCAACAAGCTACTGCATGAGCAGCGCGAAGATGGTGCTCAGCCGCCGGCGTAGGCATAGCTGCCCACGTAATGCAGCGAACTGCGCTGCGGGTGCGCCAGCTGGTTCGGCGCAAACACGCAGACGGCCGTGTCGGCCAGGACGCTTTGCCCATCCGCGTCCGCACAGGCCTGCGCCAGCCAGCTGTCGGGGTACGACACGCCATCGAGCAACTGCGCCAGCGGCACTGGCGACGCCAGCATGGCGCTTTCAAAACAGGCCGGCTCGTAACACGTGAGGCCCGTTTCCAGCATGAATGGCGATGGCACGGCATCGCCATCTTCCGTGTACGTGGGCGACAAATATGCCTGCAGCGCTTCCCAGCTGGGGAAACGGCCGCTGCAGGCAAACACGTGGACGATGGGCAAAGTAGTGGCCAACTACAGCTTCTCCATCTTTTGCCGCACGGCCGGCGCCGTGGCCGCCGTCGGCGCCAGTTCCAGATAGGTTTTATAGGCGGCTTTGGCCTTGGCCGCATCGCCAGCCTTGGCATACGCGTCGCCCAGGTTCAGATAGGCGATGGCGCGCGACGGGTCCATCTTGACCGTGTTTTCAAACCAGCGGGCCGCTTCGCGGTATTTTTCCTGCTTATAGAAAACAAAGCCCAGATTGTTGGCCGCCAGCGCGAAATCGGGACGCAATTTCAGCGCTTCCGTAAATTGCGCTTCCGCCGCCGCATACTGTTTCTCCTTGTACAGCTGCAAGCCACGGTCGTTGGCTCGCTGCGCCAGCTGGCGCGTCGAGCTCGGCACGGCGCCCGGCGTGACGATCTTCTGTTCGCCGCCCTGCAAATCCTTGACCGTCACGCTGGCCGCCGCTGGCTTGGCGTCGAGCTTGCTGTTCAGGGCGATGGCTTCCGTCGACAGCTGCGTCGTGTTCGGGCTGAGGAATTCGGTCTCGCCCGGCAATTCAAAGACGAAATCGCCCCCTTCCGAGCCGGGCAAGCTGCCGAACGCGGGCGTCTGGTTCGACACGCTGGACACGGCAGGCGCCACGTAGGCCGCCAGTTCCGTCGCCGTGATCAGGCCGTCGCCGTTCAGGTCGCCCTTGCCCGCCAGGCCCTGCAGCAGGGTCCACGTGAACACGGAGTGGCCGTTCGGCCCGCCATCGGCCACGAGCTGGTCGCCGCCGCCGGCCGTCAGCATTTGCCGGCCGATGCGCTTGGCGTTGTCGCGCAAGAAGGAGCTGGAACCGGCGCCGCGCGTCAGGCCCAGGCCACTATAGCAGGCGTCCATGACGAAGAACGCGTGCTTGGCCGTCAGGGACTCCGCGATATTCTGGATTTCCGTCATCGGGATCGCATCCGTGGCGAACTGCGCCGGGTCGGAGTCGACGGGCACGATGTAGCCGAGGTCGCGCCCGGAACTGAGCTTGCGCGTGGCGCCGTGGCCGGCGAAAAACACGAAGATGCGGTCATTCTTTTGCACGCCACCATGGGCCAGCTTGTCATGGAAGGCGGCCAGGATGTTGTTGCGCGTCGCTTCGCCATTCTTCAGGGTGACGACACGCTCGGGGGCAAACGCGAATTTTTCAATCAGGGTTTCGCGGATGCCTTGCGCGTCGCGCACCGCATATTGCAGTTTCGGCCACTTGGCGTAGTCGTCGATGCCGATCACGACGGCCCAGGAATTGGCGTAACCGGTGGTCACCGGCACTTTCTCGGGCGCGGGCGCCGTGCTTTTCGCCACCTGGAAGCTCGTGCCATCCCAGCCTGCGAATTGATAGCCTTCGGCGATCAGCTTGTCGAGCACGGCCGGCAAGGCTTTGACCGTGCGTTCGTGGATGTCGTGGAACAAGATGATGCCGCGTCCCGCCTTGTCGACGGACGCCAGCACCCGGTTCGTGATGGAACTGGGCACGGGGTCGGCCCAGTCCAGCGAATCGATATTCCACATCACCGATTTCAAATGGGCATCGGCCAGCGCAGCCATGCCTTCGCTGTTGCGCGCGCCATACGGAAAGCGGAACAGCGCGGCCCGCTCGGGGCTGATGGCTTTCAATAAAGTGTCGGTGCCGAGAATTTCGCCTTTCAGCTTGTCGCCAGTCTGCTTGGATAACTGTGCGTGGCTGAAACTGTGGTTGCCCACGGCATAGCCCTCTTTCATCAGCTTGCGGCTCACTTCCGCGCCCGCGTTCAGCTTGGCGTGGCCTTCCGCGTCCAGGCTGCCCAAGTTGCGGCCCACGTTGAAGAACACGGCCGGCACGCCATATTGTTTCAAAATGGCGCTGATTTCTTCCGTGTAGCGACGGTGCGGGCCATCGTCAAAGGTCAGCACGATGGTTTTCTTCGGCAAACCGAGGCCGAAGATTTCCGCCTCGTCTTTTTTTGGCACCGGCTTGGCTTCCGGAATGGAACCGGCCGGTGGCACGGTGTAAGGCACGACGATGCCGTTTTCCTTCAAAATCTGCTCGCGGCTGTAGAGTTTTCTCAGCTGCGCCACGTAATCATCCCACCGTTCGCGCTTGAGCTCGATGGCGCGCTGGCCAAGGTTGCCGAAGATTTGCCGGATTTCCTTCTCGTAATTGCGCTCGATCTCGCCCAGCGCGTCGAGGTCTTCGGAAATGCGCTTGTGCAGCTTGATCGCCGGCAAGGACGAATCCTTGGCCACGTCGGCGAGCATGCTTTGCAGCAGCTCGCGGAAAGCCAGGCGGTCCGCGTCGTACAGGCCGGGATCGGATTCGATATACGTCAACAGGCTGTCGAGCGCCTCGAAGCGGCCCGGATTGGTGGGCGCCGTCAGCTGGTCGAGCGCCGCATCGAGCTTGGCGATGCGTTCCTGGTTTTCATGGAACAGCGCTTGCCCCACTTTACGGGCTTCGTCGCGCGCGCCTTCGGGCAAGCTTTGCTCGTCGGCCAGCAGCACGATAATCTTGCGAAAATTGCCCAGCAAGTCGCGGAACTGGCTGGCCACGGCGGCCGTATCGACAGTGGACTGGGGCGCGGCGGCCGGGCTGCCCGAGGCCGGGGCGCCTGGCGTGGCGGTGGCGGCTGGACGGGTAAACGTGTAAATGCCCGCCCCAGCGGCGAGAGCCACGACGACGGTGGCGGCGATCTTGATCGGCTTGGAAGTCACAGGCTTGTCATTCCCTTCACATACTATGCATAGAATTCAGATGGCGCGGATGCGCAGATGCATAATTGTAAAGCACGCATGGCACATGCTCAGCCCGCACGCTGAATTTGGGCAATAATATGCCGGCAAACCTCATCGAACGTACGAACAGGAAAGACGATGCACAAGAAACTCTGCGCTGCGGCGCTGATGCTGGGCGTGGCCCTGATGCTGCTGCAACTGCGCGCGCATGCGGGCGACGACGTGGTCAATGTGGCGGGACGTGTATGCTTGCCGCACTGAACCACGCCCCACGCTGGCGCTACACCTTGGCCGGCTCCCAGTAATTGGCCAGGCCCAGCTTTTTCAAGCCTGCCGCCACGAAGCGCGGTTCCAGCAATTCCTCCGCCGTCAAGGGCTGGCGGATCAGCTTTTGTTCCTGCGCAAACGCCAGCACCCGGCGGTAATGGCGGTACACGGCGTCGTCGTACAGGGGCGACCAGCGCTCCTTCCACTGCAGGCCCGGATCGTCGTAGCTGCGCCGCACCACACTGTCGGGCGTGCCGTTGCGCGTGCCATCCTTGATGATCGCTTCGCGGTTGCCATCGAGCGCCGCCCAGTGCTGGGCCCGCAGCCAGGCCGTGGCCACCAGTTCGGCGATGTCGGGATGGGCTTGCGTAAAGTCGCGCCGCGCCCACAGTTCCGCCCGCATCTTGCGTTCCGGCTGCCCCTTGCTGGACCAGATGATGCGGCCGATACCCTTGTCTTCCAGCGGATAGCCATTGATCATGAACAAGGCGTCGACGGCGCCCGTGGCCAGCGCGGCCGTGCCAGGCTTCAAATCCATATTGATCAAACGAAAATCCGTGGGCGACATGCGCTGGTCGGCGATCAGCTGGCGCAAGCCCAGTTCCCACGGCCGGCCCCGGTGCACACTGATGCGCTTGCCCTTCAGCTCGGCCAGGGACGTCGCGCGCGAACCGCTGGGCACCAGCAGGAACTGGTCCGTGCCCCGCCCCGCCGGCACGATCACCTGCGTGCGCACGCCGCCCGCGTTGAGGATGACGGACGGCAAGTCGCCGTACGCTGCCATGTCGATGCGCCCGCTGGCGAACGCCTCATTCATGGTCGCGCCCGTGTCGCCCGTGACGGGCAGCCATTCCAGCCGCACGCCCCGTTGCTTCAGTTCGCGCGCCAGCCAGCCTTCCTGCTGCACCCGGTAAGCGATGCCGCCCAGTTCCGCCTTGCCGTTTTCCGCAAAACCCGTCGAGGCGATGCGCAGGGCCGCAGGCGGCGCCCCCGCCCCTTTCGCTGCCGACACTGCCGACACCGCCTGTCCCGCCAGGGGCAGCAAGGCCAGCCCGCCCATCACCGTGCGTCGCCGCATCGCATTCTCCTCATCATCGAACATGGCCACTGTTGACGTGCTTCCCGCTCAAGCCGCCCGGCGCGTCTGCGCCAGCGCCGCCTCGAAAGGACGGGGGTCGATCCATGCGCGCACGTCGACCTTGCTGGGCAAAAAATTCCAGCGGAACAAAAAGTCGCTGAAATCCTGCAAACCCGCGACCGACGTTTCCGCCAGGTCCGTGTCCAAGCGCAGATGGGCATCTTTGCCATACGCCACTTGCACCCAGTGCTCGCTGGCATTCGATTCGCGCGCGAGGAAACGCCGCGTCTCGTCCGCATGGCCGCGCGCCCACGCTTCGGCCCGCAGCACCTGGTCGACCAGGGTCACGGCGGAATTGAAATGCCTGTCGAGCAGGTGCGCATCGACGCTCAAGGTGCGCGGCGTGCCGTTGTTGGCGCGGATCAAGGGTTCCGGATGGATGCCCGTGTCGATCACCGTGTGCAAGCCGAATTGCTGCGCCAGCTGCGCGGCAGACGCGCCTTTCAGGAAGATGGCGTCCACCTCGCCCCGCAGCAGCCCCAGCAGTTCCGGGCTTTGGCCGCCGCGCCGCGCACCGCTGAACAGATTCGTCGCCGCGCCCTGCTCCGGCGCCGTTTCGCTCTGGCCCGTGTTGACCACATAATCGACCAGTTCCACGTCGGCAACGCTCAAGCCTTCCAGGCTCAGCGCATTTTCCAGCCCACGCAAGGCTTGCGCGCGCGCAAAGTCGATCTGCGCCTTGGCCCATAATGGCAAGCCGAAGCGCCGCCCCTTCAAGTCGCGCACGGTCTGGATGCCGCTGTCGGGCAGGGTCAATATCAGCTGCGTCTCGTCCGACCACGACAGGCCGATCACGCGCGTCTCGCGTCCCGCCGCGCGCGCCCACAGGGCGGGAATGTTGCCACCGTGACGCACGGAATTTTGCAGGGTATGGTCAAAATGCGATTCGCGCACGGCTTCCTGGTCCGATTCGCGCAGCGAGCGCAAGCTGGTGCCTTCGGCGCGCAACGCTTCTTCCAGCCAGCCTTGCTGCAAGGCTATCCCCAGGCCCGTCGGGACGGGGCAGCGCGTGTACCACAGGGTGTCGAGTGCATTGTTATTGCTCATCTTGTATCTCCAGAGTGGGTGGACCAGTCAAAAAAGAAACTACAGCGCCATCCTGCGCGCCCATTCATTGCCATCCCACAAGCTGCTGGGGTGTTCCTCTTGCGCCACGGGCGCATGCGATTCGTCGAGGTCGCTGAAATCCGCATGCAAGCCATCGCGGATGGACACAAAACCGGGCGAGCCGCGCTGGCGCGGATGGGCCAGCGGCACGTCCTGCACCCGGCGCACCTTGCCGGGACGCGCGTCGAGCACGACGATACGGTCGGCCAGGTAAACGGCTTCATCGATGTCATGCGTGACCATGACCATGGTGATGCCTTCGTCCTGCCACAGCCGGCGCAGTTCCTGCTGCAAGCGCAAACGGGTCAGCGCGTCGAGCGCACCGAGCGGCTCGTCCAGCAGCAGCACGTCGGGCCGCCCCACGAGGGCGCGGGCAATGGCGGCCCGTTGAGACATGCCGCCCGACAATTGATGCGGATAGGCATCCGCATAGCCATCGAGGCCCACGCGCGTGATTTCCGCCGCCACACGCGCTGCGCGCTCGGCCAGCGGCACCTTGGTATTGCTGAAGGCCGCGGCCACGTTCTGCTGCACCGTCAGCCAGGGGAACAGGCGGTGATCCTGGAACACGAGGCCCCGGTGCAGATCCGTGCCGCGAATCGGTACGCCATCGTGCAGCAGCAAGCCCGTGTAATCGGTGTCCAGGCCCGCCAGCAGGCGCAGCAAGGTGGATTTGCCGCAACCGGACGCGCCCACGATGGCGACGAATTCGCCCGGGGCGATGGTCAGCGAAATATCGTCGAGCACGGGCAGCGGCGCACCTTTCAGCGAAAACGACTTGCTCACGTGCTGCACTTGCAAGCCGCCGCTCAGGTGCTGCTGTTGCGGCGACAAGGCCGAAGGGGAAACGAAATCATTCATGGCGCACTCTCTGCGGTGGGGCTAGGGAAGGAATGGCGGCGGGCGGCGCCCGGCGCAGCCAGCGTCTGCCGTGGAAAACCAGCCAGGCGGCCAGCCACGGAGCCAGCCAGATCAGGAACACATTGCGCAAGCCCGTCAGGTCCGCCAGACGACCCGCCGCCAGCGCGCCAGCCGTGCCGCCCACCATGCCGAACAGGGTCAAATGGGCCGAGATCCTGGCCTTGTCGACGGGCGCGCGGGCGATATTGTCCGTGTTGACGAGGTTATTCACGCCCAGTCCCAGGCCCAGCAGCACGGAGGCCGCCAGGTAGGCGATGCTGTTCGGCCACAGGCCGAGGATCAGCAAGGCGGCCATGATGGCCAGGTGCGCTCCGCCATACAGTTGCTCGCGGTAGCGGCTGGCCAGCACGAAGCGCCCCAAGAACAGCAGCACCAGCACGCAGCTGAGTCCCTGCACGGCCATCAGCCAGACGGAGTGATGCGCAGGCCAGTGCAGCACGCGGATGGCCAGCAAGATGGAAAACACGCCCACGCTGGACGCCGTGAAGCTGGCGAGGATTTCAAACAGGTACGTCACGCGCACGACGGGCAGGCGCAGCAGTTCGCGCAGGCTGGCCGCGCCGGGTACGGCAACATGCCCCTCCTGCTTGCGCGGTGCTGTATTGTCAGGCAACACTTGCCAGCCCAGCACGGCCAGGATGGCGAACATCAGGGCGGAAATGAAGAAGCCCGCCTTCAGCCCCAGCTGCGCGATCAGGTAGTTGCCGCACAATGGTCCGAGGAACTGCATGCCGAGGATCAATGTGCCCTTGTACCAGCCCGCCTTGCCCGGCCCCAATTCCGGCAAGCGCACGAGAAACACGGTGCTCATGGCTACAATGCGCAGCGAGATGCACAGGCCAACCAAGAACATCAGCAAGGCCACCCATTGCCAGCCGGGCAGCCACGGCAGCACGCAGAAGGCCAGTGCCAGGCTCAGGCTCACACCCGCGTACAAATGCTTGGGGTTGCCGCGTGACAAGATATAGCCGGCAGGAATGGTACCGAGCGCCATGGCCAGGGTTTCCGCGCTGCTGATCGCAGCCAGCTGGAAATTGCTCACGTGCAGATGTAACCCCAGCAAGGTGGCCAGCACCTTGTTCATGCCGATGGTCACGCCCGACAGCAGGGTCAAGCCGATGAAGCGCAGCAAGAAGGCGCGCAGCTCGTCTTCGCGCGCGCTGGCGGCCGCGTCTGGCTGGAATGGCAACGATTCACTCACTGCTGCGCCCCTTCACCAGCAAACGCGCGAGGCGCGCAAACGCCACGTTCATCGCTTGCGCCAGCAAGGCGATCACGAGCACGGCCAGCAGGACGACGTCCATGCGGCCCGACACTTCGCCGTTGAGCAGCAAGGAACCCATGCCGGGGCCAGCCGAAAACAGCAGTTCGCCGCCCAGGCAAGCGAGCCAGGCGAACGCCAGCGCATGCGTGACGCCCGTGACGATGGCCGGCATGGCGCCCGGCAACAGAATCTGGCGCAGGGTCTGCCAGCGCGTCAGGGTCAGCACCTGCCCCACTTCGCGCAAGCGCCCTTCCACCTGACGCATGCCCGCATACGTGTTGAGCACGGTCGGGTAAAAGGCGGCGATGGCGATCACCAGCAGCTTGGCGCCATCGCCATTGCCCGCCCACAAGCCCAGCAGGGGAATCAGGCCCAGCAGCGGGACTTGGCGGATGCTGTGGAACAGCGGGCCAATCAGCCGGTCCGCCAGCGGCGACTGCGCCATCAGCGCGCCCGTGACGATGCCGGCGCTGCCGCCCAGCAGCAGGCCGGCCAACGTCCTGCCCAGGCTGGCGCGCAAATGCACCCACAGTTCGCCCGTCAAGACCAGATCGCGCAAGCTGTGCGCCAGGTCGCCCAAGGAGACAAAAATGTAGGCGGCCGCCGCACCCTGGCCGGACGCCCATTGCCAGGCGCCCAGCAAGGCCAGCGGCAACAGCGCGCCCTTGATGATCAGTATCAAACGCTGCTTCATTTGGACTCTCCACCGCGTTTCCAGCGCATCAGCCGTGCTTCCAGCGTGTGGCAGAGCCGGTCCAGGCCAAAGCCGATCACGCCCGTCAGCACCACGCCCACCATCACCACGTCGAGGCGGAACATTTGCCGGCCCATTTCCATCATCTGGCCCAGGCCACTGTCGGCGGCCAGCAATTCCGCGCCCACCAGCACCATCCACGAGCGCGACAGGGCGATGCGCATGCCCGTCAGCGCGGCCGGCACGATGGCGGGCAAGACGATCAGGCGGATGCGCTGCCAGCGCGAGAAGCAATACACTTGCGCCACTTCAAAATAGCGCGCAGACAGGTTGCGGATGGCGTCATGCACGGCCAGCGCGACGATAAAGAAACTGGCCTTGGCGACGATAAACACCTTGAAGCTCTCGCCTATGCCGAACAGCAAGATAAACAGGGGAATCAAGGCCACTGTGGGCAGCTGGCGCAAGACATTGAAGGTCGGGTCGACATAACTGCGCAAGCCAGGCGACAGGCCCAGCACGACGCCGAACGCCAGGCCCGCGCTGGCGCCCAGGCCGAAACCGGCCAGCAGGCGGAACAGGCTGATGGCCAGGTGCTGGCCCAATTCTCCGCTCTCGGCCAGGTCGCGGGCCGTCAGCAGTACTTGCCATGGCGACATCAAGATGTGCGCGGGCATCCACTCCCAGGTGGTGGCGGCCGTCCACAGCAGCAGCAAGGCCAGCGGCGACGCCCACACGGACCAGGGCGAGCGCACGAAGCGCTGCAGCCGGGGAACAGAGGCCGCACGCGCTGGCGCAGGGGCGCGCGGCAAGGCGATAGTCAAGGAAGTCATGGCGCCCAGTAAGTTTGCAATTTCAGCTGCGCCAGCGCCTGGTTGACGAACTGGGGCGCGAACAGCCTGTCCACTTGCAGGGGCCGCGCTATCAGGCCCGCGCTCTTCGCATACGCCGCCTCGCCCACGTAATGCTGGCGCAGGCTGGCCGTAAACAGGGGCGACCAGCGCGCCTGCCACGGCGTATGGTCGCCCGCCAGTTCGCGCCGCACGACACTTTCCACCTGGCCTGCGGCCGCCTCGGTGCGCACATACTCGTCTTCGCCACCGGCGCCGGCGGCCCGGTGGTGCTCGCGCACATAGGCCGTCACCACGAGCTGGGCCAGCTGCGGATAGCGTTGCAGGAAACCGCTGTCGGCCCACAGCTCCGCGCGCATCTTCCAGTCCTGCGGCGGCGCCTTGCTGGACCAGATGATCTTGCCGACCTTTTTATCCTCGAGCAAAAAGGCGTCGCTGAGCGTAAAAAAGGCATCGGCGCCACCGGTCGCCACGGCCGCCGCACCCGCCTGCGGATTGAGGTTGAGGATTTTCACATCGCGCAAGCTCATGCCGTTCGCTTCCAGCAGGCGCGCAAACGGATATTCCCACGGCCGGCCACGGTGTAGCGCGATCTTCTTGCCCTTCAAGTCCTTGATCGACTTCGCCGTGGAGCCGTTGGGCACCACCAGATAAGTGTTATTGGCGCTGCCGCCGGGCAAGATCAGCCGCGTCTGCAAGCCCGAGGCATTGGCGATAATCGACGGCAGATCGCCATACTGGGCCAGGTCGATCGAATGGTTGGCAAACGCTTCGTTGACTTGCGTCGCCACGGAATTGGTCGTGACGGGCACCCATTCCAGCTTTACGCCCAGCTTGCCCAGTTCGGCCGCCAGCCAGCCTTGGGATGCCACCTGGGCGGCCGAGCCGGCAAACACGGTCTTGCCGGACGGCGCCGTGCGGGCCACGACGGCGATGCGCACGGCGGCCGGCTGCGGCGCGGCCGCCGCCGCGATCACTGGCGCCAGCAGGCTGGCCGCAACGGCGGTAGCGAGTACTTTGCGCCAGTTCAAACGTAAGAATTGCAATGACATCGTGGGCCTGTTCTTGAAAGGGTTACACGAGGTCGGTGGCAGGCAGCAAAGACAAGGCGCGCGCCGTGTCGATCAGCTTGCTCATCTTCCATTGCTGGAGCAGCACGCCGGGGCCGAAGTCGCGCGAACCGCCGATGGCTTCGGCCGCGATCTGTATCTGCGCGCCTTCTTCCAGCAGCAGGATGAACTCGGCCAGCTTCAGCAAGCCCTGCTTGCCCCACACGGTGGCGCCGCCATTCGCTTCCAGGATGGCCGTCGCATGCGTATTGCGCGCGATTTCGCCGAGGATGAAATCGACTTCCGGCTGGCGACGGTCGATATAGATGGGAATTTCGCGGATCAGCTGGAAGCGCTGCACGGGCACGTAGCGGATCGGCAGCGTGCGGTGCGTCTGCGCCCACGCGCCCAGGGATGGCGAATGCACGTGCGAGATCGACGTGACTTCCGGCCGTTCGCGGAACAGTTTTAAGTAACGCGCGCCGCCGTTGTTCGCATCGCCCACGATCACCGTGCCATCGAGCGCCAGCACGGCCGCCTTCAATGCCTGGCCGCGGCGGAACGGACCCGGATCGTTGACCACCACGACCTTGTCGCCGCCAGGGGTGCGCTCGACAAAGCCCACCGTACCGTTGGCCGTCAGGCTGCCTGTCTCGCGCAAGCCGTCGAAGGCGATCTGCGCGTCGCGCCGCACCTGCTCCACGAAGGCCAGTTCGGCCGCCGTCAACTCCTGCACCTGTACTTGTTGTGCTTCCGCTTGTGCCACGTCCGTCATGTCATGCTCCATTTGGTTGGGTTGGAATACGGGTCAGTCATGCCTGTACTTTCGCAAGACGCGTGCCAGCGCCGGGGCCGCGAAAATGGTGGGGCGCTGCTGCATGCGCAACAGCGGTTGCTGGCGTGGCAGCAGCGTTGTGGAAGCGCGCTGTCGGCAAGCCAGCAAGCGGCGCGGGCACGTTTCCTGCACGGTTCAAGGCTCCACCCATCACCAAGGAATCCCATGACTACCGCACCATCTCCCGCTGCCGATACCGTCTGGTTCACCCGCTGTCCCGTGCCCACGGCCACGGGCCTGGCCTATAAACTGGGCTGGCTGGACGAGGAATTCGCCCGCGACGGCATCGCCTTGAAAACCCTGCAGGAAGTGGGCGGCGAACTGGCGCGCCACCATTACGACCACGGCTTGTCCACGCTCGTGCGCGAAGGCGGCAACCTGCTGGCCCTGCCCGCGCGCGCGCAAGGGGCGCCCACGCGCCTGATCGGCCTGACGTGGATCGATGAATGGCAAGCCATCCTCGTGCGCCCCGGTTCCGGCATCACGACACCGGCGCAGCTGCAGGACAAGCGTCTGGCGCTGCCAGCGTTTCGCGCCGAAGACTTGCGCGAAAACCGGCGCGGGCGCAGCATCGCGCGCGGCATGAGCCTGGCCGGCTACAAGGGCGTGCTGGCGTCGGCCGGCCTCACCTTGGACGATGTACGGCTGGTGGAAGTGGGAGGCGACGCCCAGGCATCGGCCAATCTCGGCGCGGGACTGTGGCAAGGCATCGCGCCGCTGCTGCGCGGCGAAGTCGATGCCGTCTACGTCAAAGGCGCGGCGGCGGCCGAAGCGGCCCGCGCGGCGGGACTGGAAGTGGGGATCGACATCGACGCCCTGCCGGACCGGCGCTTCCGCGTGAATAACGGCACGCCGCGGCCGATCACCGTGCATGAAACAATGCTGGAGCAGCATTTCGAACTGGTCGTGCGCTTTTTGACGCAGACACTGCGCGCCGCGCACTGGGCCCGCAGCCACCAGGCCGACGTGCTGGCCATCCTGCAGGGCGAGACGCGGGCCGGCGCCGACGCCGTGGCGGAAGCCTACCGCGACGGTTTTCATCTGACCCTGGCGCCCGACCTGTCCGATGACAAGGTGGCGCTGTTCCGCCAGCAAAAGGATTTTCAGCTGCAGCACGGTTTTCTTGACCGCGACGTGGATATCGAGAGTTGGATCGACCGGCGGCCGCTGGAGGAAGCGCAGCGGCGGCTGGAGGCGCTGCTGCGGGTGGCGGCCTAGTTTGGTGTTGTCGGCTTACGCTGCGCTAAGCCGACCTACGGGAAAACGCAAAGGCCGGCGAATTCGCCGGCCTTTCTACATCAGGCAGTCAAGGTCAGAACTGGATCGTGTAGGACGCACCCACCGTGCGGCCCTGGCCGATGATGACGGTGTCGCCGTTGACGGCGCCCGGCACGAAGCTGGTCAAGGTGTGGTTGCGGTAGACCTTGTCGGCCAGGTTGTTCGCATACGCCGTGATGCGGTGCTTGCCGCCCGGGAGCACATACGACAGGCGCGCATTGGCCAGCGCGAAGCCGCCCTGGTTCAGCAGGTCGCGCGCGGCGTTTTGCGGGTCGACATAATAGTATTGCTTGGACGTGTAGCGCACGTCGCCGCTGAAGACCAGCTGCGCGCCATTGCCCAGCGGGTAGCGGTATTCGGCCGCCAGCAAGGCCGTCACATGGGGCGAGCGCACGAATTCATTGCCGGAGCGGTCGCCGCCATTGTTCTGGATGGCGAAATCGTCGAATTCCGTGCGCAGCAGGCCGATATTGGCGTTGATGTGCAAGTTGTCCGTCGGCTGCGCCTCGATCTCGAATTCCGCGCCGTTCACGTGAGCCTTGCGCACGTTTTGCAGGTAATTGACGCTTTGCGTGGGGTCGCCGTTGTACACGCCCGTGATATTGACCTGCACGTTCTTGTAGTCATAGTGAAAAACGTTGGCGTTGAAATTCAAACGTCCATCCAGCCATTCCGACTTGATGCCCGCCTCGAACGAGTTCAGGGTTTCGGGCTTGACCGTGTTCAGGGCCCGCACGTCCGTGGCGCTCGTGTTGTAGCCGCCCGACTTGATGCCATGCGCGTATTTCAGATAACCGCGCAAGGTGCGGCTGAAGCGGTATTCGGGTGTCACGTCGTAGGTCAGCGCGTTCCACGTGGTCGAGGGATTCGACGTGAAGTTGTTGTTGGCGACTGAGGCGGCAGCGTAATTGCCGCCCCGGACCGTGTTCCACCAGTTGGCTGCGTCGCCAAACGTCACCGTGTTCGATGCGGCCTGCACGCGCTGCAAATCGAGGTCCTTGGTTTCCGTCGTCCAGCGCAGGCCGAAAGTGGACAGGAACTGTTCGCTGAAGTTGACGGTCGTGCTGCCGAAGATGGCCGCGCTGCGCGCCTTGTGCCGGTAGATGGTGCGGTTGTAGCCGACGGGCTGCGTGCTGCCCGCCAGCGCCGGCACGGTGCCGTTGGGCAGGCGCGCGCCGGCCGAATCGGAATCGATCTTTTCATTGAAGTAGAACAGGCCCGCCACCCAGCTCACGGCGCCGTTTTGCGGCGACGTCAGGCGCAGCTCCTGCGACACTTGTCGGCTGCTGGCCTTCGAGCGGCTGCGGCCCACTTCCAGCGGCGTGTTGTCGCTGTCGCCCGTCGCTTCGTTCCTGAAATTTTCATAGCCGGTGATCGACGTCAGTGTCAGCTCGCCCAGCGCATATTCCAGGTTCAGCTGCGCGCCGCCCTGTTTCACGTCGCTGTCGGCCGGTGCGTTCGTGCTCACGTCATCGGGATTGGTGCTGGGGATGTAGCCATTGCGGTAGACGCCATTGGCGCCATAGCTGGCCACCGTCGTGGTGGCGCCCTTGGTCGTGTAGTCGCGGTAATGCAGGTTCAGGTTCGCCGTCAGGTCGCGCCCGATCAGGGCCTTGAGCTGGCCGCGAATGGCGCTGTCCTTGAGTTTTCCATCGCGCTCGCCCGTAAACTGGTTGTGGAAGCGGCCCTTGTCCTGCTGCTCCGTGTGGAAAGACAAACGCCCCGCCAGCACCTCGTCGACCAGCGCGCCGCCAATGGCGCCTTCGGCCAGCTTGGTGTCGTAGCTGCTGTAGTCAAGCTTGGCGTAGCCACTGGACTTGAACGAAGGCTTGCGCGAAATGACGTTGATGGCGCCGCCCGTCGTGTTCTTGCCCCACAAGGTGCCTTGCGGGCCGCGCAGCACTTCCACCCGGTCCAGGTCGAACAGGGGAAAGCCCGTGGCGCTGGAATTGCTGATGTAGACGTCGTCGAGGTAAAAGCCGACGGGATTCGGGAAATCGATCTGCTGCTGGCCCGCGCCGACGCCGCGTATCCACCAGCGGGGGCGGCCATGCTGCTGCGTGCCGGCCGAGGCGTTCGGCACGTAGTTGAGGATTTCGCTGGCCGAGCGGCCGATGCCCGTGTCGAGCAGCTCCTTGCCACCGAGGACTGTGATCGCGCTCGGCACCTTCTGCGCCGATTCCTCGCGCTTCTGCGCCGTCACCGTCACCGATTGCAGGGAGGCGCCCTCGCCCCCGCCGTTCGCGTCGGCCGCGGCAATGGCATCGGCGCCGGGCGCTTCGGCATGGGCCATGCTGGAAGCGAGCATCAGGCCGCCGATGGCGAAGGCCGAGCGCAGCGCGCGGCGCACCGGCGTCAAATGAAAGGGGAAAGAAGAAACGGCGGCGGGGGCAGTCGAACGGCGCATGGGTAATTATCCTTGAGTAAAGTCAAAACGCGAGATGGTGATGACCTGTATTGCAAGGCGCATGCCCGCTGCCGCAGCGCAGCAAAATCGTGCTCAAGTGATTGATTTCAAAGGAAGACTATCATCATGATAGTGCTGTTGATTTGGCAGCAGCGGCGCTGCCGCGTGCTGCCTGCGCGACAGCAGGCGGTGACGCTGCTGTCGCGCCAACAGGGAAAGGATCAGGCAGCGCGCAAGAGTGCCGACGTGTGTCCGCGCACGAGCGGCAGCACTTCCTCGCCCACCTGGTACGCTTCTTCCAGGTGCGGCGTGCTGGCCAGGATGAAGGCGTCGGCACCCAGCTGCACCAGTTCGTCGAGGCGTTCGGCCACCTGCTGGTAGCTGCCGACGATGCCCTGCGTCTGCCCGCCGCGCAGCAAGTTGAAGCCGGACCAGATGTTCGGCGCCGTGATCAAGTCCTTATAGCTGTTCAGGGTCGTCGGGCGGTTGCCCCGCTGGCGCGCCGCGCCCACGGAATCGCCGCCATCGGCGCCGAGGAACTGGCGCAGGGTGGCGGGGTCCACGGCGTCAAAACCCTTGCGCACTTCGTCCCACGCTTCTTCTTCCGTGGCGCGGGCCACGATGTCGACGCGCACGGCGCATTTGATCTTGCGGCCCAAGAGCGCCGTCTTTTCATGCACGCGGGCGAATTTCTCGCGCAGCTGCTCGAACGGTTCCAGCCACGTCAGGTAGTAATCGGCATGCTTGGAAGCGGAACCGAGGGCCGCGTCGGATGAGCCGGAAAAATAAATCTCGGGGAAATCCTGCTCCGACAGCGGCGTGGCCAGGCCCGCGTCTTCCACCTGGTAGAACTTGCCCTGGTATGAAAACGGCCCGCCGCGCCACACGCCGCGCACCACGTCAAGGAATTCCGTCGTGCGCGTGTAGCGGTCGTCGTGGCCGGCCGAATCGCCCCACCACAGCTGCGCCGGACCGCCGCCGCCCGTGATCACGTTGTACAGGGCGCGGCCGCCCGTGGCCCGCTGCAGGCTGGCCGTCATGCGCGCGGCCACCACGGGGTTCAGGAAGCCGGGCTGGAACGGGATCATGAAGCGGAAGGTGCTCGTCTCGCGCGCCAGCAGCGCGGAGATGGCCCACGGTTCGTCCGTCATGGGAAACGAAGGAATCAGGCCGCCCTGAAAGCCCGACAGCTCGGCCGCGCGGGCGATTTCCGCCAGATAGTCGATATACGTAAAACCGTCGGCGCCGCCTCCACCGAGGCCGGCCTGGCGCAGGTTGTCATTGCCGGGAAACCAGTCGCCGCGAAACGGCGTGCGGGCGCGGTGCGAACTCGGTTCGCCATGCGTGGGAATGCGCCAGAAAAAATCGATTGCCATGTAGTGGTACTCCTTCAAATTAGGGGATTCAGGCCGCTTGCCGTTGCGTGTACAACGCCGCCCGCACGCGGGGCAGCACGTGTTCACCGATGCGGTAGGCTTCCTCGAAATGGGGGATGGCCGCCAGCACGAAGCTGGAGACCCCCGCCTGCGCATACGCTTCAAGCGCGGCGCTGACCTGCTCGTAGCTGCCGACCAGGGCGCCACGGGCGCCCGTCTGCGCTTGCGCAAAGCCGGGCCAGAAGGCAACGGTGCCGCCATCAAACGCACTATCGTCGGGCAGCCCCGCGCCACTGCGGTAGCGGCGCGCATCGCGCAGTGCTTCGTCGGACGTTTCGCGGGCCAGCACGTCGATGCGCACGCCTGCCGCCACCGTGCGGCCCAGTTGGCGCGCCTGCGTCTGCAGGCTGGCGATGGAAGGCTGCAGGGCCGCCACGGGCGCTGCGTCGAACACGTGCACGTCGGCCTGGCGCGCCGACAGGGCCAGCGCCTCCGGGCTGTCCCCATTCAGGTAGATGGTGTTAATGGGATGGTTCGCCAGCGGCCCCTTGAAGCCGCCGTCCTGCACCTCGAAGAACTTGCCCTTGAAGCTGAACGGTGACGTATTCTGCACGCCGCACGCCACCGTGATGAATTCATCGATGCGGGGCAGAATGTCCGCGTCCGGCACTGCGTCGCCCTGGCGCCGGCGCGCTGCGGCATCGCCGCCGTGGCCGATCTGCCAGGCGAAACGTCCGCCCGTAAAGCGCTGGAAGCTGACGGCGTTCTTCGCCGCATACACGGCCGAACCCCAGGCCGCGTCGAATTCGGCGATCAGTTTCAGGTGCCGCGTGCTGCGCGCCAAATACCCTGCGACGATCCAGCTTTCATCGCCCTGCGTATCGTGGCGTATCTGGATGCCGTCGAAGCCGGAAAGGTCGGCCGCGCGGGCGATCTGGTGCAGGTAATCGAAATAATTGAAGGGCGGACGCACGCCGCGCGGGTCACTCACGCCGGCCTGCAAGGGACTGGGCGCGCCAGCGGCTCGCTCGCCCCGGCGAGAAATGCCGGGCGCCGCGTAACGGCCGTCGCCGCTGGTGGGCAATTGCCAGATGAATTCGATGGTCATGCATGGACTCCTGTCGTGGGTCGAAGAAAAGGTCGCGGCGCATCGTGCGTAGCGATCTGCCCTTCCCTCCTCGCAGAAAACATGCCATGCGCTAGACACCCATCGGCGCCCGAAGCTGCTGCTTGCGCAGCAACCGGCTGCAGCCACGGCAGCAATGTGTTGCGCGCGCAGCAGCCATGAAAAAAGCCGGAGCCGCATCGCTGCGGGTCCGGCTCCATTGGCCAAGTCGCGTGGCTAGTCGATGGCGCCCGCCTTTTTCAAGAAGGTGCGCAGGATGTTGCGGCTCAGGTTCAAATGCCTCGCCGTGCGCACCTGGTTGCGCTCGTTGCGCTCCCACGCCGCGCGCACCAGTTCCTGCTGCATGGCTTCGAATTCCACGGCTTCGCCCGAGTCGAGCAAGGCTTGCCAGGCGCGGGCAAAACGCTCGGCGGCCAGCATATCGTCCTGGCAGGCCGCGCCATGGGCCGCGTAGGCGATGTCGGCGCCGCCGGCCCAGGCATCTGGAACAGGCGCAGAGACAGGTGCGGCGGCAGGCGCGCGGTGCCAGCCCGACAAGCTCAAGTCCTCGGCGCGCACGACGCCGCTGCGGCAGACGAGCAGCGCGCGGTGGATGACGTTTTCCAGTTCGCGGATATTGCCCGGCCATGGATAAGCGAGCAAGGCCTGTTGCGCATCGAGGCCCAGTTCCACCTCGCCCAGGTGCAGGCGCTGCGCATAGATGGCCATGAAGTGGCGTGTCAGCGGCATGATGTCGCCCGGACGCTCGCGCAGGGGACGCAGCGGCAGGCCGATCACTTGCAGCCGGTAATACAGGTCTTCGCGGAAGCGCCCGGCCCGCACGGCTTCGGCCAGGTCCACATTGGTGGCCGCGATCAGGCGCACGTCGATGGGAATGGCGCGCCGCGCCCCCAGGCGCACCACTTCGCGCTCCTGCAGCACGCGCAGCAGCTTGACCTGCATCGCCAGCGGCAGGTCGCCGATTTCATCGAGGAACAGGGTGCCGCCGCTGGCCGTCTCGAACCAGCCCGGCTTGCCCTGCTGCGCGCCCGTAAACGCGCCTTTTTCATAGCCAAACAGTTCGCTCTCGACGAGGGTTTCGGAAAACGCGCCGCAGTTGATCGCCACAAAGGTCTGTTCGGCGCGCCCGCTCAAGCCGTGCACGTGGCGCGCAATCAGTTCCTTGCCGGTGCCCGTTTCGCCCGTGATCAGCACTGTCGCCTCGCTGGGGGCGATGCGCTCGATCAGCTCGTGCAACTGGCGCGAGCGGGGATCGGCAAAGACAAAGGCCGTGGCGCGCACCAGCAAGCTCATTTGCTGCGGGTCGCGGAAGGCGACCAGCGCCTCGCTGTCGCCGTCATCGCCGGCGCCACGGGCAAGGTGGGCGCTGCGCGCGAAATCGCTGCTGAAATTGTGGGCTAAGAGTTCCATGGGCCGACTATAACGCGTACAAAGCGCCCGCGTGAACGAATGGTGCCGCGCTAGCTTATCCGGATTTTGCATATGCGGGGCGTGGGCCCGAACCTTGCTGCGGCAAGCAAGCAGGCAATGCGGCCTGCCCGGCAACCCGCACACGCTGGCGCGGGCCGCTTGACCGCCATTTGACTAAGCCTGGTCCGGATCGAAATGCTTGCGCAAGCCTTGCCAGCACTCGAAGTAGTCATTCTGCAGCAGTTCGCCGTTCAAGGCGAATGGCGTCGGCTTGAGGATGGTGCGCGTCTCGAACATGAAGGCCATGGTATCGGCCACCTTCACGGGCGTGCTCGTGTCGCTGTGCGAGGCCTTTTCAAACGTCTGCGCATCGGGACCGTGGCCGGACATACAGTTGTGCAGGCTGGCGCCGCCCGGCACGAAACCGGCCGCCTTGGCGTCGTACACGCCGTGGATCAGGCCCATGAATTCGCTGGCCACGTTGCGGTGGAACCAGGGCGGCCGGAACGTATGTTCGGCCGCCAGCCAGCGGGGCGGAAAGATGGCGAAATCGATGGCGCCCAGCAGCGGATTTTCGCTCGGTGCCTGCAGCACGAGGAAGATCGACGGGTCCGGATGGTCGTAGCTGATCGAACCGATGACGTTAAACCGGCGCAAATCGTATTTGTAGGGCGCGTAATTGCCATGCCAGGCCACCACGTCCAGCGGCGAATGGTCGAGGGTCGTGCGCCACAGATGGCCGCCGAACTTGGCCACCAGTTCGCACTCGCCATCGATGTCTTCGTAGGCCGCGTGCGGCGTGAGGAAGTCGCGGCTGTTGGCCAGGCCGTTCGAGCCGATGGGGCCCATGTCCGGCAGCCGGAAGGCCGTGCCAAAGTTTTCGCAGACATAGCCGCGCGCCGCGCCGTCGGGCAGGGTCACGCGGAAGCGCACGCCGCGGGGGATCACGGCAATTTCCTGCGGTTCCAGCTCGATCAAGCCCAGTTCCGTGGCGATGGCCAGCCGGCCTTCCTGCGGAACGACCAGCAATTCGCCATCGGCCGAATAGAAAAAGCGCTGCATGGAACGGTTGGCCGCATACACGTGGATGGCGCAGCCGCTCATCGTTTCGGCGCTGCCATTGCCGGCCATCGTTTGCCAGCCGTCGATGAAGTCCGTTGGCGTCGCGCTGTCGGGCAGCGGCAGCGGATCCCAGCGCAGCTGGTTCGGTGGCGTGGGCGGCATCGCATGGAAATCGCTGACGATGCGGGTGTTTTCCACCAGGGTGAATGGCGGATGCTGGCTGGCGGGACGGATGCGGTACAGCCACGAGCGCCGGTTCTGCGCGCGCGGCGCCGTGAAGGCCGTGCCCGACAATTGCTCCGCGTACAGGCCCAGTGGTGCCCGCTGCGGCGAATTCTGCCCTTGCGGCAAGGCGCCCGCGATGGCTTCCGTGGCAAATTCGTTGCCGAAGCCGCTCTGGTAGCCGGCGCCTATCATGCGCGCTCCGCCAAGCCGTCGGCCGCGTCACGCAGCAAGCCCTGCACCACGTCAGCCTTGCCGATGGCGCCCATGGCCAGCAAGGCAAAGCGTGCCAGGAACAGGGGTGAGCGCTGTTCGCCCAGGCCACCCATGGTGTGGCATAGCTCGGTGTAAAGATTGTCCAGTTCGATGTCGGTCATGCTATCTCCTTAATAACTTTTACTGACCCGCTGCGCAAAGTGCTGGGGTCAGACCCGGCGGGGGTGCACGCCCCAATGGGGCGCGTACCGCTCCCGAAGGGACTGACCCCGGATTTAGCCAGCGCTGCCGCCACCTGCTCCGCCTGCACTTGCCGCCAGCGCCCCAGTACATGGCCATCCGGGCGCACAAGGTAAAAACTGCCTGGCTTCGCATCGAACAGCGGGAATACCTGGGCCGTGTGGTCCCAGGCACCCTCTTGCGCGCCACTGCGGGTGATCGCCACGACAGTCAGCGGCAAAATGTCGCCCAGCGCCAGCAGTTCCGCAGGCACGCAGCCATCGTCGCTGAAGTACAGCCCCGTGAAATCGCCATCAGTGCGGTTCACCAGATCGGTAATATACCCCGCTTTTTGCCCGCCGTTGTGCAGCAGCGCCAGCGGACACTCGGGCAAGACTGTGCCCGGCGCGGGGCCGGCGGCAAACGTCGCGCTATCTGGCGCATTCAAGGCCGACTGCGCATACGCGATGGCGCTCGTCTGGCGCGGGTTGATCAGCGAGCGCACGTGCGCGTGCTTGCCCGCCAGGCCCAGCACGGCCGTGCGCATGAGATCGAAGGCGAACGTGGGCGGCGCCATGAATTCCGTGCTTTTGGTGCCGTGGCGCAGGTTTTCATGGGCGGCGTACACGCGCTCGTCCGAATAGCTGTCGAGCAAGGCCTGCGGCGCCTGGCCCTTGACCACGTACGCGAGCTTCCAGGCCAGGTTGTCCGCATCGTCGATACCCGAGTTCGCTCCGCGCACGCCGAAGATGGGCACCAGATGGGCCGCATCGCCAGCGAACAGCACGGGGCCGTGCCGGTATTTTTCCAGCGTCAATGCGTTGGCTCTATAGATGGTGATCCACACGGGATGCCACGGCTGTGTCTCCCCCATCATGGCCAGCAAGCTGTCTACGCGGGGCGCCACGTTTTCCAGCAGCACGGCCGCCTGCGCATCCTCGTCATCGCGCAATTGATAGTCGATGCGCCAGATATCGTCGGGCTGCTTGTGCACCAGCACGGTGGAACCGGGATTCGACGGCGGGTCGAAATACGCGAGACGTTCCGTCGGGCGCTCGCTCTTCAGGTGGATATCGACGATCACATAGCGCCCTTCATAGCTGGTGCCCTGCAATTTCAAGCCCAGCGCCTCGCGCACGACGCTGCGCCCGCCATCGGCCGCCACCAGCCAGTCCGTGTCAATCCGGTAAGTGTCGTCGGGCGTGGCCACCGTGACCGTGGCGCCATCGGCGCGCCGATCCACGCCAGTGACCCGCGTTTGCCAGCGGATGTCGATCAGCTCCGGCTGGCGTTCGGCCGCATCGAGCAGGAATTGCTCGATATGGTATTGCGCCAGGTTGACCATGGGCGGCAGCTTCTGGTTCGCGTCTTGCGGCATCGTGAAGTGCAGCACTTCCTCGTCGCGGTAAAAACTGCGCCCACCGGCCCACGGCAATCCTTTGCTGATAAAGCCGTCGAGCGCGCCCAGGCGTTCGATGATTTCCAGGCTGCGCCGCGAGATGCAGATGGCGCGGCTGCCCGTGCAGACGCCATCGTCCGCTTCGATCAGCACGCTGCGTACGCCGTGGCGGGCCAGGCCCAGGGCCGTGGCCAGGCCCACGGGGCCGCCGCCGACGATCAGCACCGGGACGTGCTGCGTGGCGGCACCGGCCGGTTTGCCGGGTGGGTACACCTTCGGCACATGGGGATAAGGGTGGAACGTGTCGCTCATGATAGGTCCTCTTCAATCAAGATTGTTCTTTGCCGCCACGCGCGATGGGCAGGGTCAGCACGATGGCAGCACCCGCCACCAGCAGCACGCTGGCGTACAGCAAGCCCGTGGCAAAGCTGTGCGTGAAATCCTTCAGCCAGCCCACGACGACGGGGTTCAGGGCCGAGCCGATATTGCCCGTGGCATTGATGACGGCGATGCCGATGGCGCGCGCACCCAGGCTCAGGGCACGGTCCGGCGTGGTCCAGAAGACAGACATGGCCGTGTACGCGCCCGTCGATGCCATGCATACGCCCAGCAGCTGCACGATGGGATTGGCCGAATACGCGGTGAAGAGCCAGCCGGCGGCCGACAGCAGCATGGGCCAGACGATGTGCCAGCGGCGTTCCTGCAAGCGGTCCGAGCGGCGGCCCCAGGCAATCATGCCGATGACGGTGCATACTTGCGGAATGGCGGCCAGCAGACCGATCTGCGTGTTGCTGGCATTGCTGTTAAAACTTTTCACGATCAGCGGCGTCCACACGGCCACCATCGCCAGAGTATTCACCAGGCAAAAATAGGCGACGCCGAATTTCAATATCGTGGGCGACAGCATTTCGGTCAGAACCGAAGTCTTCTGCTGGGACGCCACCGGCTTGTGCTCGGCCGCCAGCATGCGCGCCAGCACCTGCTGTTCCAGCTTGCTCAGCCAGTTTGCCTTGTTGGGCGAGTCGTCGAGGTAACCATACACGGCCAGCCCCAGGAACACGGATGGCATGCCTTCGAGCAAGAACAGCCATTGCCAGCCCTTCAAGCCCCAGTGCCCATCAAGGCCCAGGATCAGGCCCGACAAGGCCGAACCGATGGCGGCCGTCACGGGCATGGCGATCATGAACAGGGCATTGGCGCGCGCCCGGTAGGCACTGGGAAACCAGTACGTCAGGTACAGCAGCATGCCGGGCAGAAAGCCCGCCTCCGTCACGCCCACTAAAAAGCGCAGCGCATACAGGCTGGCCGGGCCGCTGGCGAACAGGGTCGCCGTCGAGGCCAGCCCCCACGCGATCATCATGCTGCCTATCCATTTACGCGCGCCGATGCGCGCCAGCACGATGTTGCTGGGGATGCTGCACGCGATATAGGCGATGTAAAACAGGGTGGTGGCAAAGCCGAACTGGGTGCCGGACAGGCCCAGGTCCTGCATCATGGTCAGGCCGGCAAAGCCGATATTGATGCGGTCAAGAAAGGAAAACACGAACAGCAGGAACAGAAATCCCAGCAGGTGGCGCGATACCTTGCGCATCACCTGCTGTTCCAGTTGGACGGCGGCCGCGTCAGGGACGGGCGCAGTGGCGGGGGTGGCCGCTTTGGCGATGGTCATGCTTGTCTCCATAAGGTGTCGCCCTCCCCTTGTTATTGTTCTTGGGTGAGAGCGGCCGGGTGATCCCGGCTTGAAACACAGTATGCAGACGGCGATGCCGGCGGCTGTCCCCATTTTGGGGACATTTTGCGGCTAAAACAGTCAGAAAGGCGGAGCCATTGCTACGCCAAAAGTACTAAGGCGCTGGCGCCATGCACAGGGCGAACAACTGGCGCTGGCTGGAAATGCCCAGGCGCTTATAGGCGCGCTTCTGGTAAGTCGTCACGCTGGACGGCTGCACGCCCATGGTTTCGGCGATTTCCACGGCCGTAAGGCCTTCGAGCACGCAGCGTAATACGTCCAGTTCGCGCTTGCTCAAGGCGGGGCAATGCTGGCGCAGCCTTGCCAGCATCATGGGAGCGACGCCTTGCGCGGCCTGGCCGTTCAGGCTGTAGTGGTGCTTGACGGCATGGGCAAACAGCGGTGACAGGGTTTCGATGCCGGCCACTTCGGCGGGCTGGAACTGGCCCTGGCTGCTGTCGCGGTAGAAATTGACGGAGAGCCAGATATCGCCGGCCGGCTGCACCAGCAGGGATAGCCGGTCCGAGACATTCGGTTTTTGATAGCAGGCGGCGCGGTAGCCCGGATGGTCGATCTCGTCGCTGGCTTGCTGGTGCAGCACGATGGCGGGATCGATTTTCCGTCCCGGCGCCGGCGCGATCACGCGCTGGTTGCCGTCGAGCGCGTAGTAATGGCGCGCGTAGCTGTCGGCAATATCTTGCAGGAAACGTCCACCGCGCCGGTCGGCCACGGCGACGGTCCGTGGCCGATTGCCGAATTCATAGGCAAAGATCGTGCACTGGGCAATCGGCGCGACCGTGCTGACCGTCTTCAGGATAGCCCCGGCGACGGCATTCACGTCGGCATGGCCGATGGCAGCCATCAGCTCCAGGGTACGCCCGAAGTCCAGCTGCCCTTCCGCCTGCCGCCGCTCGACGCGCCAGTAACGCATATCTGCTTCCTTACTGCCCGCGCTGCGGCAACACCCAGTCCGGCCGGATGTAATGGCAGGTGTAGCCGTGCGGCAAGCGCTGCAGATAATCCTGGTGCTCGGGTTCCGCCTCCCAGAACGGGCCGGCCGGCGCCACTTCCGTCACCACCTTGCCGGGCCACAGGCCGGAGGCGTCGACGTCGCGGATGGTGTCTTCGGCTACCTTTTTCTGCTCGTCGTTCGTGTAATAGATGGCTGAACGGTAGCTCGTGCCGCGGTCGTTGCCCTGGCGGTTTTCCGTGCTGGGGTCGTGGATCTGGAAGAAGAATTCCAGGATCTTGCGGTAGCTGATGGTGGCCGGGTCGAAGATGATCTCGATCGCTTCCGCATGCGTTCCATGGTTGCGGTAAGTGGCGTTGGCCACGTCGCCGCCGCTGTAGCCCACGCGCGTGGCGATCACGCCCGGATAACGGCGCAGCAAGTCTTGCACGCCCCAGAAGCAGCCGCCGGCCAGGATTGCCGTTTCATTGTCTTGTGCCATGGTGTCTTTCCCGTTCTAGTCAGAAGCAGCTATCTTACTCTGTCGCGCGACTTTCTTCAGCGGGCCAGCAAGCGTTTGAGCTGCGCCGCCTGGTAGGCGCCGATGGCGTCGTTGAACAGGCAGCGGATCAGCGGGTCGTCGACGATGTCGGCTTCCGCCAGCTCCGCCCGCGCTTCGGCATCGAAAGGGCCATCGTTGATGCGCATGTACATCGACGTCAGCGATTCACCGAGCACCAGCGCCGCATGGCATTTCACCAGCGGCACCTCGGTGGTCCAGCCGGGCGCCTCGCCCGTGTCCGGCACGAGGTCGATCAAGTCGCCGTGGGTGCGGTAATACAGGATGGTGGCCACGCCGTCATGGCCGTACAGCGACAATCGCCACAAACGCGGGGCCTGGAAGTAGCTATCCTCGGACAGCTCCATGTCACGGTAGCGTTCAAGCAAACCGTGGCGGCAGAAATCGAACACCAGCGCCGCGTCGGCATCGCTCAAGGGCGCGAAGTGGCGCGCGATGTCCGCCGTGGCGGGCGGCGGCGCCTCGGGGCGGTAGTCGAAATCCACGTCTTGCGGGCCCACGGGGATGACCCAGGGCAGCGGCGTAGCTGGCGTCACGCCGTGCGCGTCGAGCAGCACCGAGGTGGACGGATCAAGGCGGAAGATGTGCGCCTCGGGCAGCGCGGCGCCGATTTCATCGGCAAAGCGGCGATAGGTAATCGGGAACATCGCATGGTTGTACCAGGACCAGTCTTCCTGCACGAACTGGCAAGAGCTGGGCACGATGTACCGGGGCGCCAGCGCGCGCAGCTGCGGCACCCAGTCGTCGGGAAGTTCGACGGGGCCAGGCTGCGCCTGCGATGGCGCGATGACGGCGATTTCGCGCATGGTCTGGAATGGCCACAGCACCATGTCCCACGGCGCAAAGGCGGCCAACTGCGCCAAAGTCTCGGGGCCGATCCAGGAATCGACGACGTTCAGCACGTTCAGCCCGTCCGCGCGCACCTGGAACAGCGAGTCGACATCGTCGTCCAGCGCGCGGCGCGGGATCACCTCGATGGCACCGACCTGCACCGGCACGTCGACGTGCAGGCGCCGCACCTGCGTAAACCCCAGCGCGCGCAGCATCGCGAACAGTTCGTCGAAGACGCAGTACAGATAGATGGGCGTGGCGCGGTCGAGCACATCGAGGCTGTCGAGCGAGCAGTGGTCGTCGTGGAAGTGCGAGATGAAGGCGGCATCCCAGCGCAGCCGGCGCACGGCGTCGAGGTCGAAGCGCACGGGCGGAAACGCGTGGCAGTTGCGGCTGAACGGATTTTCGACGATAGGATCGAAGGCGATGGCCGTGCCTTCGCATTCGAAGACATAGCCGGCGTGCAGGATGCGGGAGATTTTCAGGGGCATGGGAGCGGGGAATGCAGAAAGAACCCCAACAGCGTAAATGCTGGGGTCAGACCCGCCGGGTCTGACCCCGGAATTTGCTTTCGGGGTGAGAAAAACGCCGGGTATGCTCAATACGGATTATTCAGCACATCCATCGCAAAATACGTAAAGATCATGTCCGCGCCCGCGCGCTTGATGGCGCCCAGGGTTTCCTGCACCACGCGGCGCTCGTCGATGGCACCGGCCTGTGCGGCGAACTTGATCATCGCGTATTCTCCGCTGACCTGGTAGGCACCGATCGGCAAGCGCGTCACTTCGCGCAGGTCGCGGATGATGTCCAGGTAGGCGCCGGCCGGTTTGACCATCAGCGCGTCGGCGCCTTCGGCTTCGTCGATCAGGGACTCGCGCACGGCTTCGCGGCGGTTCATCGGGTCCATCTGGTAGGTCTTGCGGTCGCCCTTCAGGGTGCTGCCGGCCGCGTCGCGGAACGGGCCGTACAGGCCGGAGGCGAACTTGGTCGAATACGCCATCACGGGCGTGTCGTGGAAACCGGCCGCATCTAACGCGCTGCGGATCGCCGCCACCTGGCCATCCATGGCGGCCGATGGCGCGATGATGTCGGCGCCCGCCTGGGCCGCGATGACGGCTTGCTTGCCGAGGTTGAGCACCGTGCTGTCATTGTCGACCGTGTCGCCATGCAGGATGCCGCAATGGCCGTGGTCCGTGTATTCACAGAAGCAGGTGTCGGACATGACCACCATTTCCGGCACGGCGTCCTTGATGATGCGCGACATGCGCGCCACCAGGCCGTCCGGGTTCAGGGTGTCCGTGCCGTGGCTGTCCTTGTGGTGCGAAATGCCGAAGGTCATGACGGAGCGCAGGCCGGCGCGCGCGTAGCGCTCCACTTCCTGCGCCAGCTTCGCTTCGGGAATGCGGCGCACGCCGGGCATGGACTTGATGTCGATGAAATCGCTGCTGCCTTCGTCGACGAAGATCGGCAGGACCAGGTCGCGCGGATTGATCTCGGTTTCGCGGAACAGCTCGCGCAGTTGCGGGGTCGCGCGCAGGCGGCGCATGCGCGAAGTGGGGAATTGTGCTGGCATGGGGTGACTGGCTTCAGGTTAACAACGCCGATAAGTATACGCCGATCGCGCCGCTTGCGCCGGACCGCCCGGCAAAAAAGCCGCACAGGTCAAAAAACCCGCCCCGCGCCTTCATTGCGCGTGCAGCAGGGCCGCCACTTGCCAGCGCATGTCGGCCGCCAGTTGCACCAGCATGGCGCCGCGCCGGCGCGCATCCGCCCGCTTTTTCGACGGCACCAGGGCCAGGTCCGGCATCCGGCAGGGCCCGCATGGCAGGCGGAAATTGCCGTCGCTGGCGGGCTGCGCATGCAGTTCACGCCACGCCAGGTCGTAGTCGCACGAGATATGGCGGCGCCGGCGCCAGTTCAGCGCGATGCGGTTGGCGTTGCTGACCAGTTCCAGGTGGCCGCAGCCGAAGAAATCACCGAAGTCGCGCAAGGCGGCCACCATCAGGTTTTTCGGCCGGCAGCCATGCAGCGCCCGCGTGGCCTCTTTCACCGCCTGCGCGCCAGCGGGGGAACGCAAGCCCTGCAAGGCGCCCAGCTGGATGACGGCGCCGCCTGGCTGGGGGCGGAACAGGAAACTGGCCAGGTACAGCGGCACGCCGTCGCGCGTCAGGCGCAGGCACAGTTCCCCTTCGCGGTGGCTGTCGCGGATGGCCGTCAATTTCAGGCGGTAGGTGGCGCCATCCTTGCCCTCGATGGCGGCCAGCACCAGCGCGCGCCGCGCCGCGTATTCCACCAGCGGCCGCGCGCCCGCCTGCCACAGGAAGCGGTAATGCCCGCGCAGCAGGTCCACCCGCGCCGCGCAGCCGAAATGGCGGTTGGCGTAGGGACGATAGATCTTGTACAGCAGGCGGGGATGGGCTTGCGCCAGCGCCGGCAGTCCCGGCGTCGCGGCGATGAACGCTTGCCAGCGCGCGCGCTGCCGGGGAAAGACGATGGCACCCAGCGCGGCCTTGATGCGGTGGCCATGCTGGCGCAGTGGCGCCTGCTGTGGCGCGGCGTTGTCGCCGGTGGCGGTAAAAGTATGCATGCGAACGGCTCTATGACGGGTCTGATGAACGGGACACGGCGACGGCCGCAGGCAGCCCGGAACAGGCGGCTGCACGCTGGCAGCCGCTCCACGCCGGGTAGAGCGGATGATAGGGGGAGGTGAAAATGAAGGGGGTTACAAGTTGGTAATGTGCCGATACGCCACGCTGGCCATGCTAGCGCAGCAGCCGCAATTGCAGCCGCAAGCCCGGCGCCGCATCCTCGATCTCCAGGCTGCCCCCATGCAGCGCCGCGATGGCCGCGACGATGGACAGGCCCAGGCCATTGCCGGGCAAGTGGCGGCTCTTGTCGAGGCGGTAAAAACGCTGCGTCAGCTTCGGCAGTTCTTCCGTTGGCACACCGGGGCCGTTGTCGCGCACGGCCAGCCAGTTGCCCTGCGCATCGCTGCCGGCCGACACTTCCACCGTGGCGCCCGGGCCCGCGTACTTGATGGCATTGTCGACCAGGCTGGCCAGCGCGCTGCCCAGCAGATTGCGGTCGCCGCGCGCCGGCACGCCGTCGCCATACATCTGCACCAGCAACACGCCCTGCTCGTCGGCCGTCGCTTCATACATTTCCACGATATCGGCGCCGATCTGATGCAGGTCGATGTCGTCGAAATTCTCGGGGCGCATGCCCGACTCGGCGGCCGCGATCTGCAGCAGCTTGTCGAACACGCGCGTGAGGTCGTCGATGTCGTCGATGGCCGCCTGCGCCGCGCTCTCGTAGTCAGCCACGCCCTGCTGCTGGCGCAAGGCGCCATCGAGCTTGTTGCGGATGCGGCCCAGCGGCGTACGCAGGTCGTGCGCGATGGCGTTCGACACGTGGCGCACGCCTTCCATCAGGTGTTCGATGCGGTCGAGCATGCGGTTGATGTCGCGGCTCAGCAAGCCGAATTCATCTTCGCTGAAGACGGGAATGCGCCGGCTCAGGTCACCCGCCTCGATTTCGCCCGCCGTGCGGCGGATCTGCCCGATGCGCGCCTCGAGCTGGCGGCGGAACAGCCACGCCCCGGCCACCACGAGCAGGATGGCCGCCCCGCCGCCATAGGCCAGCGAGCGCAGCACGAGGGCGCGGATCGACCTGCCCTCCTCCATGT
The DNA here is from genome assembly GCF_001758715.1 of Janthinobacterium sp. HH104. Lineage (NCBI taxonomy): Bacteria > Pseudomonadati > Pseudomonadota > Betaproteobacteria > Burkholderiales > Oxalobacteraceae > Janthinobacterium > Janthinobacterium sp. HH104. The sequence continues at coordinate 176,703 of NZ_LRIB01000027.1, forward strand.
CGCGCCCGACGAACAGGCGCGCGCCGCCATCGAGATCGCGGATCAGCATGCGCGCCGGCACCCTGCGCCCTTCGCGCGTGACGTCGCGGTGCAGCAGGTGGCCCACGGGGCTACCCACGTCGGGCCAGGACGTCAGATTGCCCGCCACGCGGCGGCCATCGGCATCCACCAGCAAAAAAATCTCCGTGTCGCTGTCGGTGCGGTCGGTCAGCAAATGGGCGATTTCCGCCGTCGTGCGGCTGCTGCCGCCCTGTTCGTACAGCGCGGCGAGGCGCTCCGAGAGCAGGGCCAGCTTGCGGTCCACGCTGCGATCGAGCACGCCGATGGTGCCGAAATAGAACACGGCGCAGACGATGCTGATCGACACGACCACCAGCACGCCATAGCCGAGCGCCAGGCGGGCCGCGATCGAATGGTGCAAGTTACGCACTGTCGATCACGCCCAGCGTGTAGCCGACGCCGCGCACCGTGTGGATCAGCGGCGGCGAAAATTCCTTGTCCACCTTGGTGCGCAAGCGGCTCACCTGCACGTCGATGACGTTGGTCTGCGGGTCGAAATGGTAGTCCCACACGGCTTCGAGCAGCATGGCGCGCGTGACGGACTGGCCCTGGTGGCGCATCAGGTATTCGAGCAAACGGAATTCGCGCGGCTGCAGTGCGATCTGCCGGTTGGCGCGCGTCACGCGCATGGTGCGCATGTCGAGTACCAGGTCGGCCACCTGCAGCTGCGTCGATTCGGGCACGGGCGCGGCACGCCGCAGCAGCGCCTCGATGCGCGCCAGCAGTTCGTCGATGGCGAACGGTTTTGACAGGTAATCGTCGCCGCCGCTGCGCAAACCGCGCACGCGCTCGTCGACGCTGGACAGGGCCGACAGCACCAGCACGGGCGTGTTGCGGCCCATGCCGCGCAGGCGCGCGACGATGGCCAGGCCATCGATCTCGCCGGGCAGCAGGCGGTCGAGCACCAGCGCGTCCCAGTCTTCGCCGCAGGCCAGGCGCATGCCGTCGATGCCATTGTCGCAGGCGGTGACGTCGTGACCCGCCTCGCGCAGGCCGGCACAGATATAGCGGGAAGTTTCGGCTTCGTCTTCGATGACCAGGCAGCGCACGGGGAATTCCTTGTAAAGATCAGGCAGCAAATAGGCGCAGCATACGCCAGGCGCGCGCCACTTGCCAGCCCCGCCGCGTGCGACGCGCGATCACAGGGTCGGGTACAATACAGCCTCGACAATGTTTGGCCGCGCCCACGCGCGCATTTTTTATCGGCGCCTCCCGGCTTGCCGCGGCCTGCAAACCATCACTGCCACTAACGAACATCAGGCGCGCCTGGCGCGCGCCACAAACCGATACAGCCATGAAATCGACCCACTCTCTCGCACTGGCGCTGGCCATGGCCATCACTTGCGGCAGCGCCGCCGCAGCAGATACCAAACAAAGCATGCTGTTCGATGAAATCCCCATCGGCAGCTGGAGCACTTCCGCCGAACTGGGCGCCATCACCACCTCGGGCAACACGGTCGGCACTTCCGTCACGGGCAAGATCGACGCGCGCCAGGAACTCGATGACTGGAGCAACCAGTACATTTTCAGCGGCTATTTCAAGGAAGACGAAACGACGAATGACGATGGCGAAAAAGTGCGCGAACGCTCGGCCGAACGCTTTTCCGCCTCCGCCAAGGCGGCCTACAAGCTGATGGCCGACCATGAAAAGCTGTTCGTGCTGGCCTCGCACGTGAACGACAAGTTCGGCGCCTACACCAAGTACTCGACCCTGGCCGTCGGTCATGGCTCGCGCTGGTACCAGTCGACAGACAAAAGCGTCGACGTGGAATTCGGTCCTGGCTACTTCAGCGGCACCAACGACGCGGGCGAATCGGAACACGGCCTGACGGTGCGCGGCGCGGCCGCCATGAAGTGGAAGATCAGCCAGTCGGCCATGTTCACGCAGACGGTCAGCGTGGAACGGGGCACCTCGAACACCCACTCGATCGCCGAAACGGCCCTCAGCACGAAAATCAACGGCACCATGCAGATGAAGGCCGCCTTCAGCGCCCGCAACGACACGCGCGTGCCGGACGACAAGAAGAACACGGATACGCAAACCTCGCTGACCCTGGTCTACTCGTTCTGACATGCGGGCCACGCTGATGCGGCGCCTGCGCCTGGGCGCCCTGCTGTGCGCGGCGGCGCTGCTGAGCGGCTGCGCCGCCGTCACCGTCAGCTCCATTTCACCGGCCGACTATCTGCAGCAGCGGCGCGGCGACATCCTCACCACGGGCAAACTGAGCGCCTCGGCCAGCGAGGTGCTGCGCATCATCGGCAGCGACATCGCCGCCTGCGAAGCCAATACGGGCAGCTGCCGCGCCGACCTGGCCCGCTCCGAACTGCTCAGCGACGAACAGCGCCTGGCCACCCTGTCCGAATTGTGGCTGGAAAGCGCGCTGGCGGAAGAAAAACAGGGCGGCCACCCGAGTGCCGAAACGCTGGCCGCATGGCTCGAATCGGCCCGCTACGCGTATGCCTACCTGTTCTACACAACCCGCACGCCGGGCCAGCGCGCCTTCGAGGAACGCCAGACGCAAATCCGCGACTACTACAACTATGCCGTGCAAAAGGCCGTCGGCAATCTGTTCCGCCACCGTGGCGAGTACCGCCCCGACGGCAATGTGATCCGCGTCGCCGGCTGGCAGATCGACAGCGAATTGTCTGCCCTGCGCCTGCCCGACGACGGCACCCTGCCCGACGAACTGCTGCCGGCCACCTCGCTGTCGTTTTCCGGCCTGCGCAATGTGTACCGGCGCGACGGCTTCGGCGCCGACCTGGTGGCCGTCATGCCCAAGCCCCGGGCGCCGAAAGGCGAGTATGTGCCATACCAGGAGACGCGTTTCCCCGTCGTCACGGCGCTGATCCGCTTCGACGGCAACAGCCTGCAGGAGGTATTGGCCACGCAACAGCTGCTGGTGATGCTGGTCGATCCGACGCGCAGCGAATCGACGCGCATGGCGGGACAGGAACTGCCCGTGGCGGCCAACTTCACGGCCGGCTATGGCCTGTGGCTGGCCCGCTCCGGCTTCGGCGTGCAGGCGCTGCGCACCCTGTTCGGCAGCGCCGACGGCATCTCGCGCCCGCAGGTGCACCTGATGCAGCCCTACGATCCGAACAAGCGCACCATCGTCATGCTGCACGGCCTGGCCAGCAGCCCGGAAGCGTGGATCAACGTGGCGAATGAACTGATGGGCGACGAACAGCTGCGCCGCCGCTACCAGATCTGGCAGGTGTACTACCCGAGCAATGCGCCGCTGGCCGCCAACAACGCCGCCATCCGCAAGGCGCTGAACGCGACCCTGGCGCAATTTGACCCTGCCGCCAAGGCCGACGCGGCCAACGACATGGTCTTGATCGGCCACAGCATGGGCGGCGTACTGGCGCGCCTGATGGTTTCCGATGCCAGCAACACCCTGCTCGACGCCATCACGGAAGAATACAATTTGAAGGGCAAGAAGGCGGAAAAAGTCCGTGCGGGACTGGCCCCCTATCTGAATTTCACGGCCATGCCGCAGGTAAACCGCGCCATCTTCATCGCCGCGCCGCACCGCGGCACCTCGTTCGCCAACCACAAGGTGGCGCGCTGGATCGCCAACCTCGTCACGCTGCCCATCACCATGCTCGACCAGTTGTCCGACGCGGCCGGCAGCCTGGCGCAGCTCGACACGGGCAGCAGCGAGCCGCTGCGCATCCCCAACAGCATCGATAACCTCAGCGACAAGGACCCGTTCGTGCGCCTGGTAGCCGACCTGCCCATCAGCCCGAACGTGCGCTACTACTCCATCATGGGCAACGACACGCCGGACTTGCCACTGGCGGAATCGAGCGACGGCGTCGTGCCCTACGCCAGCGCCCACCTCGACGGCGCGCAGTCGGAAAAAGTCATCCCCTCGTGGCACAGCGTGCAGGAAAGCCCGCAGGCGATCCTGGAGATACGGCGCATCTTGCGGCTGGCGGATTAACAACCGTAGGTCGGATTAGGCGAAGCCGTAATCCGACAACATTGTTAGCTTCACTTTGGGCAGCGCCAACAGCGTTGTCGGATTACGCGGGGCTTTGCCCCGCTAATCCGACCTACCAGCCTGCCGTGCTGCCAGCATCACACCGGCTCGCGCCACTTGTCCTTGATCTCCAGCATGGCCGAGGCCGCAGGCGGTAATCCGACAACATTATTGGCCACGCCCATGGTGATGTCGGCTTACGCGCTCCGCGCTAAGCCGACCTACCCGACTGGTGCCCATGGCTGGGCTGGCAACCGTAGGTCGGATTAGGCGAAGCCGTAATCCGACAACATTGTTAGCTTCACTTTGGGCAGCGCCAACAGCGCTGTCGGATTACGCGGGGCTTTGCCCCGCTAATCCGACCTGCCAGGCTGGCGCGCTCCCGGTATCACACCGGCTCGCGCCACTTGTCCTTGATCTCCAGCATGGCCGGCAGCTGCTCGATGAACAGCGCCAGCAGCTCAGGATCGAAGTGCGTGCCGCTGTCGCGCTGCATGGTGGCGATGGCTTCGTCGATCGTCCAGGCGCGCTTGTACGGGCGTTCGCTGGTGAGGGCGTCGAAGACGTCGGCGATGGCGACGATGCGGCCCTCGTGCGGGATTTCCTCGCCCTTCAAGCCTTGCGGATAGCCGCTGCCGTCCCATTTTTCGTGGTGCGTCAGGGCGATGGTGCGCGCCATTTTCAGCAAGCCGCTCGCGTGCTCGCCGATGATGGCCGCGCCGATTTCCGCGTGGCGGCGCATGACTTGCCACTCGTCCGCATCGAGCTTGCCCGGCTTTTGCAGGATGGCGTCGGGGATGCCGATCTTGCCCACGTCGTGCATGGGCGCCGCATTCAATAAATCTTCCGCCCTGGCCGCGCTGTAGCCGGCCGCCAGTGCCAGCTGGCGCGCGTAATAGCTCATGCGGATGACGTGCATGCCCGTCTCGTTATCCTTGTATTCGGCGGCCTGGCCCAGAGTCTGGATCACCTGCAGGCGCGAGCGGCGCAATTCCTCGGCGTCCACCAGCGACAGGTGCGTGCGCACGCGGGCGCGCACGATGGGCGGGCTGACCGGCTTGGTGATGTAATCGACGGCGCCCGCGTCAAAACCGTCCGCCTCGTCCTTCACGTCGCACAGGGCGGTAACGAAGATGACGGGAATGGGCGCGGTGGCCGGCATGGCCTTCAACTGGCGGCACACTTCATAGCCTGTCATCGCGGGCATCATGATGTCGAGCAGGATCAGTTCGACGGGGTTGTTCTGCGCCAGCTCCAGCGCCTTCTCGCCATCCTTGGCGTACAGCAGGCGGTAATCGTCCTGCAGGATCTGGCGCAGCACCTGCAGATTCGTCGCTTCATCGTCGACCAGCAGCAGGATCGGTTTGTCTTCGTGTAAGGTCATCGTTAGCCCAATATCAGGAAAGGTCGGCCGGCATAGGCGTTTCCAGCCACGCCAGCAGCTGGCGCAGCACGCCCGCGGCACGCGCAAATTCAAAGTCGTCGATGGCGCTGGCCAGCGCCTGCAGTCGCTGCTGCTGGCCGTGCGGCGCCAGCATGGCGGCGATCTGCGCCATCAGGGCGTCGTCGAGCTGCCCGCCTTCCAGGCTGGCGATGGCTTGCCGCAGCAAGGCACCGGCGGCGTCGGCATCGAGTGGCGCGCCGGCAGCCGGCGTACCCACTGCCACGGCCGGCATGCCCGATTCTTCCAGTTCGCCGGCCAGCGCCATGAAGGCGGCGGCCAGCTGCACCAGCAATTCGGTCGCCGGCAGCTGGCGCGCGATCGCCTGCTCGATGCGGCCCAGCAGGCTTTCGACCTGCACCAGGCACAGGTTGCCCGCAGCGCCCTTGATACGGTGCAGCAAATGGCCCGCCACGCTGCTGCCGCCCCGTTCCAGTTCGGCCGCCAGCATGGCGGCGCAGTCGCCATTGGCCTGCACGAAGCGGCCAATCGCCCGCTGCAGGGCTTCGCGGCCGCCCCACAGGGCGATGCCGCGCTGCCAGTCGACCTGGCCGGCGGCCGCACGCGCCGCCGCGCCGGCCGCCGGCGGCGGCATGGACACGGCGATATCGAGCAGGCGGGCGATTTCCGCCGTCAGCTTGTGCATTTCCAGCGGCTTCGAAGCAAAGCCGTTCATGCCTGCCGTCTGCGCGGCGCGCCGGTCCTGTTCCAGCACGCTGGCCGTCAGGGCGATGATGGGCGTCGCCTTCAGACCCTGTTCGCGCTCGTACACGCGGATCAGACGCGTCGCTTCCAGGCCATCCATGCGCGGCATCTGCACGTCCATCAGGACGACATCGAAGCTGCCTTTGCTGAACTCGCGCACGGCGCTCTCGCCATCGCTGGCGGCGATCACCTGGTGGCCGGCCGCGCCCAGGCTGATCAGGAGCAGCTCGACGTTCTGCGGCACGTCGTCGGCCGCCAGGATGCGCAGCGGCGGCAAGGCCACCACGGGCTGCTCGCTGCGGCGCGACACGGCCTTGCCCGGCGCCAGCGGCAGCAGCACGTGGAACACGCTGCCCACGCCCAGGGTGCTTTCCACCGTGATGGTGCCCCCCATCAGCTCGACCAGCTGCAGCGAAATCGTCGTGCCCAGGCCCGTGCCGCCAAAGCGGCGGCTCATCGAGGAATCGGCTTGCGTAAAGGGCGCGAAGATTTTGTCCAGTCGGTCGGCCGGGATGCCGATGCCCGTGTCGTGCACGGCGATATGCACCTGCTCGCCCCGCATGCCGACGGCCACGCGCACATGGCCCACTTCCGTGAACTTGACGGCGTTGCCGATCAGATTCGTCAGCACCTGCTGCACCCGGCGCGCGTCGCCCAGGAAGAACTGGCCCATGCCGGGGTCGACATCGACATGCAGCACCAAGTCGCGCGCATGCGCCGTGATGCGCAGGGACGCGGCCACGTGGTCGACCAGGTCCGGCAGCGAAAAGTCCACCAGTTCCAGCTCGGTCGCGCCTTTTTCCAGCTTGGCCATGTCGAGGATGTCGTTCAGCAGCTCGAGCAGCGAACGTGCCGACTGGCGTACCGTGCCCAGATGGCGGCGTTGCAGGCTGTCCAGGGCAGTCCCCAGCAGCACTTCCGTAAAGCCGATGATGGCGTTCATCGGCGTGCGGATTTCATGGCTCATGTTGGCCAGGAAGCTGGTCTTCGATTCGGCGGCCAGTTCGGCGCGGTCTTTCGCCGCGCGCAGGTTTTCCTGCATGGCGCGCCGCTCGCTCACGTCGGTGGCCAGCTTGACCACCTTGAACGGCTTGCCGTCCGTGTTGAAGATCGGGTTGTACGAAGCCTGTATCCACACTTCCTTGCCATGCTTGCCGATGCGCTTGTACTCGCCCGTATTGAATTCGCCCTGCGCCAGGTGCTGCCAGAACGCGACGTAGTCGGGCGAGGTCACGTAGCCCGGCTCGCAGAACACGCTGTGGTGCAGGCCCAGCACGTCGTCGAGCTGGTAGCCGGTCAGGTCGAGGAAGTTCTGGTTGGCCGCCAGGATGCGTCCCTGCAGGTCGAACTCGGCGACGGCCGTCGCGCGCGAGATCGCCGTCACCTTGCCTTCGTATTCCGCGTTGCGCAATTCGCTTTCCGTGATATCGAGGATGACGCCGTCGATCCAGCGCACCACGCCGTCGTTATCGAGCACGGGACCGCTGCTTTCGCGCACCCAGCGCTCGCGCCCGTCGCGGTGGATCATGCGGTAGACGTTCTCGAAATCGCGCCGTTCGCCGGCCGCCTGCACGCAGGTGTCGTTGACGCGCTGGCGGTCGTCCGGATGCACGAGGTCGAACAGCCTGACCCGCCCTTCGGCGAAGTCCTGCGGCAGCCAGCCCGTCAGGTTGAAGACGGCGTCGCTGATGAAGATCATCTTCCATTCGGGCGCGAAGCTGCAGTGGAAGGACACGCCTGGGATATTGCGGATCAGGGTGCGGTACTGGCGCTCGCTGTCTTTCAGCGCCTGCTCCATGCTGCGCGACGAGCGCATGTCCGTGACAAACGCCACGAACAGGGGCTGGCCCGGCGTATCGATCTTGCCGATCGCCACGCGCATGGGCAGCACGGCGCCATCCTTGTGGCGGCCATCGAGTTCGCGTCCGCTGTCGAGGATGCGCGAGGCGCCCGTTTCCAGGTAGTCGCGCAGATAGCCTTCGTATTCGGCCGCGTCGGCCGGCTGCAGCAGCACGCTGGCGTCGCGCCCCACGATTTCCGCTTCGCGCCAGCCGAACAGGCTTTCCGCGGCGGGATTGAAGGAGCGCACCTTGCCCTGGCCATCGATGGTGATCAAGCCATCGGCCGCCGTATCGACGATGGCGCGCAGGCGCGATTCGCTGACGCTGGCGTGGCGCAACAGCTGGCGGTAGCGCAGCAAGCCGTTCGCGGCCGCCACGAAGACGGTCAGGGTGACAGTGATCAGGGCCACGGCCAGGGCCACGAACGAAGCTTGCACCGTAATCGTGTTCTCGCCTGCCGTGGGCGTGCCGGAAAAACGCGCGGCCAGCATGCCTGTGTAGTGCATTCCGGAAATGGCCAGGCCCATCACCACGCTGCTGAGCAGCAAGGAGGCCAATGGGCTCAGGCGCTGGCGCATGGCGCTCAGGCCGAAGCGTACCCACAGCGCCAGCATGGCCAAGGTCACGGCCACCAGCAGCGACAGGGCGAACAGCCAGGGTTCGTAGCGCAGGGCCAGCGACGTCTGCATGGCGGCCATGCCGCTGTAATGCATAGAGCCGATGCCCACGCCGACGAGCACACCGCCCACCACCAGTTGCCGCCAGTTGATGCTCGGACGCGCCAGCAAGTGCAGCGCCACCCACGAAGCGGCCATGCCGGGCAGCATCGACAGCAGGGTCAGGCCCGGATCGAAGGACACGCGCGTGCAGATATCGAAGGCCAGCATGCCGATGAAGTGCATCGACCAGATGCCGCCGCCCAGCGCGATCGCGCCCGTGATGATGGCCGTCTGGCGCTGGAAGCCGCGCTCGCTGCTGCGCGCCATGCCGGCGATCTGCAAGGCCATGAACGAGGCAAAGATGGCGATACCGATGGAAAACAGCACCAGCCACGCATTGTGCGTGCCATAGATGTACTGCATGGTATCGGTTGATACGGCAAAGATGGAACTAAACATACTGTCGTGGCATAAGAGAGTGAAACCTAACGTCGCAAAACATGACGGCACACCGCGCGCCGTCGCCAGGCTTTTTACTAAAGCGGCAATACAGCGGAAATGACAACGGTAGCAGTCGACCAGGGCAAGGCTCGGTCATCACGCCCGCGCCTGCCGCGCGGGGGAAAGGTGCCCGTTCAGAGAGAACAGGCGGAATGCGTACGAACTCTGGCGCGGATGTCTGGCCGCCAGCGTGACGATGATTTTTTAAAGAGCCATGAGTATAGTTGCTTTGCGAAAATATTCATAGGACTTCAGCAATATAGTTGCCAAAAGAAAACTATTCTGCGGCCGCGATGCGACAGGCTCAGGAAAGCAGGCGCTCGGCCATCATCTCGCCATCGCCGTCGAGCCCTGTTTCGACGAAACCGGACTGCGCATACAGTTGCCGGGCACGCGCGTTGGCGGGCACGTAGTAGAGCACCACCCTGCCCGCCCCGCGCGAACGCATCTCGTCCAGCAGCAGGGCCAGGGCCGCCCTGGCAAATCCCTGCCCCTGCCACGGCGCCGCGATCATCAGGCGGTACAGCACGTGCGTATCCTGCCGCCCCGTACTGCCCGGCAGCGCATACATGGCAAAGCCGATCAGTTCGTCGCCGGCATAGATGGCGCGCGGGTCCATGTTGGCGTGGCTGGCGGCCAGCGCCAGCGACTCGGCATTGCTGGCAATAAAATCGCGTTGCGCCGCATGCAGCGGCAGCCCGATGACGGCCTCGGCGTTGGCGGTGCATACGGGACGCAGGGTCAAGGCAGCGTTGACGGTCATGCTTTTTTTATTGCGCTCAGGCGTTCTGCCCCAGCATGCGGCGGAACCATGCCAGTTGCTCGCGCGTCAGGTAATTGGCGCCATCGCCGTGCAGGATCACGATTTCGATCTCGGCGGGAATCGAGGCGACCAGTTGCGCGCCCGTCACGGGAATCTTCGGAAACGCGATGCCGGCCAGGAAGGCCAGGTCTTCCGCCACCGTCACGCACTGGCGCTCGGGATTGGGCGACGGCACGAGGAACAGGTCGATCTGCTCGCTCTGCCCGCCGATAACGACGTGCAATTGCGCGGCCAGCAGTTCGGGCAGGATCAGCTCGATGTTATTCTCGGTGCGCGATTGCTGGAAAGCGCTTTTCAGGGGGGTGAGGACAGGAGTAGCGGTCATGGCAAAGTGAAAAGATAAAGACGGCGGCAGTGTAGCAGAGGCGCCGCAAGGGACGCGCTCTGCTGGCGCAGCGGCTACATCTTGTAGTGCAAGGACAGCAGCACGCTGCGCGGCGCGCCGTAACGCTCCAGCCCGCCCGACCACGCATAGCCAAGCGCCTGGTAATAGCGGCGGTCCAGCACGTTGTCGATATTCAGGCGCAGCTGCAGCTGCTCGCTGATGCGGTAACCGGCCGTCAGCCCGACGATGGCGTAGCCGCCCTGCCGCGTAAGGTAAGCCGCGTCACGGCGCTCAATCTTGTCTTGCGCGTAGACGGAGGCGCCCACATTCCATTGCGCCAGACTGCCGCCCAGCTGGACGTTCGTCATCAGCTTGAACAGCTGCTTCGGTTCGTCCGTGGCGATGCGCTGGCCGATATTCGCCGCCTCGCTGTCCTTGGTGTACTTGGCCAGCACATAGGTGTAGCCGCCAGATATCTGCCAGCCCGGCAATGGCGAGCCCGACAATTGCAGATCGACGCCTTCGCTCCGCACCTGCCCGGCCGCGCGGGCGCAATAAATGGCGCCGCCCGTGGGACAGTTGAGCTCATCGGCCATGGCGCGATTATTCTGCTTGATACGGAACAGCGCGCCGCTGGCATTGAGCCGGCCGCCGAAATACTCGCCCTTGACGCCCACCTCCAGGTTGGTGCCGCTCAACGGCGGCAAGGTGTTGCCACCCACATCGAGTGAACTTTGCGGCTCGAAAATCTGCGTGCCGCTCGCATACACGGAATGATGCGAGTCCACGTCATAGATGAGGCCCGCGTACGGCGTGAATTTCGCGTTTTCCGTCAGGCCGCGGCGCCAGGCGGGGTTGGTGGCATACCAGCCAGTCACATCCTGCGCATACCAGCCGAAGCGCCCGCCCAGCACCAGGCGCAGCGGATCGGCCAGGCTGAAGTTGCCGGCCGCATAAATGCCCTTCTCGTCCGTCTTGCGGCCCCAGTTGTAGGGCTCGAACGCCGCGCCGCGCATCGGGTAGGCGTAGGGATTCCACTGGCGGATATCGATCACGCGCGTGGCAGCGCCTTCCCAGCTCTGGCCCGCGTCCGAATCGTCGTGGCGGTAGCTGGCGCCGACGATCACGTCGTGCTTGCGGCCGAACCAGGTGACGGGGCCGCTCAGGCGCCAGTCGGCCACGACTTGTTCCGTGTTGTACTTCCAACCCGTTTCCGACTGGCTCAGCTTGTATATTTCGCCATCGATGCGGCTGTTGGTGGTGTTGCGCGTGCTGGACGAGGCATCGATGCGCGTGATGGCGAAGCGGCTGCGCCAGCCCTGCTCCAGCTTTGTTTCCAGGTCGGCGAAGACGACGTTGTTGTCGCGCTTCTGGAACGAGTCGGCATTGTTCAGGAAGGTCGAGCGGGGCAAGTCCATGTGACGGCCGTCAAGCATGGTCGGCAAGCCGACGAACACGCCATCGGTGCGGCTGTGCTGGCGCGAAAAACCGATGCCGGCCGTGGTCGACGGCGTCAGGTCCGCCTCGACGATCGCATACACGGTGCTGTTCTTGTTGTTGACCACGTCGACAAAACTGTCGCTGTCGCGCCAGCTGGCCGCCACCCTGCCCCGCACGCTGCCCGACGCATTCAGGGCATTGCTGGCGTCCACCGTCAATTGCCGGTCCTTCCAGCTGCCCAGGTGAGCCGAGGCGTTCAGCAAGGGCGTGGCCGTGGGGCGCTTGCGTATCATGTTGATGCTGCCCGACGGCGCGCCCGCCCCTTCCATCAAGCCCGTGGCGCCGCGCACCATTTCCACCCTGTCGTACATCAGCATGTCGGCCGAGACGTTGCGCTCGTTAAAACCCGTGACGTCCAGCGGCAAGCCATCGACATTGACATGGCTCAAGGCGAAGCCGCGCGCGAAATACGTGGTTTCCTGGTCAGACACGCCTTGCGTCTTGCCATAGATGCCGGGCGTGGCGCGCGCCACGTCCTGCAAGGTGGTCAGATCGAAATCTTCCATTTGCTGGCGCGAAATAACGCTGACCGTTTGCGGCGTGTGGCGCTGCGACAGGTTCAAGCCCGTGGCCGTCGACATATTACGGGCCGTATACAGCCCCGTGCCTTCCGTGGCGCGGTCCGCCTCGGCGCTGACGACGACGGCCGGCATGCTGGCAAGTCCCCCATCGGCCGTGCTGGTATTGATCTTGCGCAGCAGGTAATTGCCATTGCCGCCATCCGCCGCTTCCAGGCCGCTGCCCTGCAGCAGTTTTTGCAAGCCGGCCGTGACGCCATAGCGCCCCTGCAAACCCCGCGTCACCAAGCCGTCGAGCGCCACGCCCTGGGTGGACAGGTTGATTCCGGCGGCGATGGCAAACGCGGGTAAGGCATCGCGCAAGCTGCCGGCGGGAACGCTGTACTCGCGCACTGTGGCGGCCGGGCTGGCCTCGGCCGCCACCGCCATGTGCGGCAAGCCGGCGCCGGCCGCGCCCACGGCAAGGAGCAGGACCAGCGCGGCGCGCACGGCGCCGGTGGTGGGATGGAGCGTCATGCGTGCTGCGGTAAAGTTACGGTGCTGCAAAGCCATGTAGACCCTTTCGATGGTTCGGATTGTTCGTTGTCTACCTTGTATGACGAAGCAATCCGGAAAAAGGGACAGGAGAAATGCAAATAAGCGGCGCGCGTCGGATTGGCGGAACATCGTAGGTCGGCTTAGCGGGGCGCAGCCACGCGTAAGCCGACAAGGCCGGTCGACATTGCCTGTCGGCTTACGCCCTGCGGGCTAAGCCGACCTACACAAGCACACCAAGCTGCTCATATCCGCACAAACCGTAGGTCGGCTTAGCGGGGCACAGCCGCGCGTAAGCCGACAAGACCAGCCAACGTTGCCTGTCGGCTTACGCCCTGCGGGCTAAGCCGACCTACACAAGCACACCAAGCTGCCCATATCCGCACAAACCGTAGGTCGGCTTAGCGGGGCGCAGCCACGCGTAAGCCGACAAGGCCAGTCGACATTGCCTGTCGGCTTACGCCCTGCGGGCTAAGCCGACCTACACAAGCACACCAAGCTGCCCATATCCGCACAAACCGTAGGTCGGCTTAGCGGGGCGCAGCCACGCGTAAGCCGACAAGGCCAGTCGACATTGCCTGTCGGCTTACGCCCTGCGGGCTAAGCCGACCTACACAAGCACGCCAAGCTGCCCATATCTGCACAAACCGTAGGTCGGCTTAGCGGGGCGCAGCCGCGCGTAAGCCGACAAGCTCAAGCCACCTCGACGCTGATCCAGTAGCGCGTGCGGTACGCCAGCCGGATCGGCAAGGAGCGCTGCAGCAAGAGCAGGATGTTGTCGGGGTCGTTCAACTGGAAGATGCCGTCCACGGGCATGGCCGTCAGCGCGGGATCGCAGCGCAGCACGCCGTAACGGTAACGCGCCACCTGTTCGAGCAGCTCGCCCAGCGGCATGCGCTCGGCGATCAGCACGCCCCGCAGCCAGGCGTCCGCATGCAATGCCAGCGGCGTCAAGGCAGAAACGGCCACGTCATCGAAACTGCCCTGCCGGCCCGCATCGACCCTTTGCAAGGCCTCGGGCGCATGCGATGGCGCGATCTCGACGGCACCCTCGCTGACGCTGACCTGCGTGCGTGGCGCCAGCACGCTGCCAAGGTGGCGTACGCTGAAGTGCGTGCCCAGCGCGCGCACGGCGCCATTGCCGCTGCGCACGAGGAAGGGGCGCGCCGGCACGGCTGCGTCGTGCGCCGTGGCGACGTGGATTTCCCCTGCATACAAGTCCACCAGCCGCGCCGCGCCGTCAAAACGCACGTCGATGGCCGTGTCCGTATTGAGCACCAGTTGCGTGCCGTCGGGTAATGTCATGTGGCGGATCTCGCCCCTGGCCGTGCGGATGCCGGCGCGCCACGCTTGCCACGGTGCCGACTGGCTGGCCAGCCACAGGGCCGGCCCGGCCGCGATCAGCCCGGCCAAGCCGTAAAGCACGGCGCGCCGCTGCGGCGAATGCGGCGCCGCGTCCGCCGTCTGGCGCAGAGCGGGCGGCACGCTGGCCAGGGTGCTGCACACCAGCTCGGCCCGCTGCCACGCCAGTTCATGCGTGGGATCGCTGGCGCGCCAGGCCTGGAACGCCAGTTGCTCGCTTGGCGTCAAGGCGCCCCCGTGCAGGCGCACCAGCCATTGCGCCGCCGCCCGCGCCGCGCGGGGATCGATGGCGGTCGTGCTGGCGCTCACAGGATCAGCAGGATGCAGCGCTCGAACGCCTGCACCATATAGCGCTTGATGCTGCGCTCGCTCACGGCCAGGCGCCTGGCGATTTCCCCGTAGCCGAGGCCATCGACATGGGCCAGCAGGAAGGCGCTGCGCACGAGCGGCGGCAAGCCGTCGAGCATGGCATCGATGCGCTGCAAGGCTTCGCGCACGAGCAGCCGCTCTTCCGGCGACTGCATCAGCAATTCAGGCTGTTGCGCCAGCGTTTCCAGCCAGGCCTGCTCCAGCGAGAGGCGCCGGTAATGGTCGATCAGCAGGCGCTGCGCCACGGTCGTCAGGTAGGCGCGCGGCTCGCGCAAGCTTTGCCGGTTCTCCGGCGGCGCCATCAGCAGGCGCACGAAGGTATCGTGCGCCAGGTCGGCCGCATGGTCGGCGCACTGCAGCTTGGCGCGCAGCCAGCGCATCAGCCAGCCGTGGTGGCTGCTGTAGATGCCGGCTATCGACTCGCTGGACTGCGCAATGTTCACTGGGACTCCGATGCGCGCAAGGCAAGGCGCGGCTAATTGATAATAATTCTCATTATCACAAATCATTGCCTCCGGCGTCAATGCCGGCGCCCGCCTATCCCTGGAAACTGTTGTTTCAGCGTGGCTGCGCTCTTCTAGCGGTCGGTATACAAGCTCTTCATCACCATGCCGCCGCGCATTTTCTTCGCGCCCGGCGCCAGCCCCGCCGGACAAGCGCCCTGGAACACGGCAGCCAATTCCGTGCGCTGCACTTCGCTCTTGCCATTGACTTGCACGGTGGTGTCGGCGCTCAGGGTATATGCCTTGGCCAGGTCTCCCTTGAAGGTGCCGGCCAACCTGGCGTCCGGGCAGCTGGACGCGAATTGGTAACTGTCGCCCTGACGGCTTTGCGACTCGATCTTGCATTCCTGCTCGAAGCCGGACCACAGGTCGTCGTCGATCAGGCGGTCGCGCGCGTGGTCAACGCATATTTCCCAGGAAAATGGCGAGGTGGCAGGCGTCACCTTCTACAGCCCCGTGGCGCGCTGCAAGCGCTGCGCAGGCTCGGCCGCCGAAGCGAACGTGGCCGCGCACAGGGGGAAAATAGTCATCAGGAGCAAGGTGGCGCTGCGCTTCATGGGCATTCCTCTAGCTAAAAGTTTGAATATAGCAAAGAGGAATGCGCGCAGGCCACACGCTTAGCCGTACATCCCGGGCTTTGCCGCCAGCGCGAAGGGAATGGCAAACGGACCCAGGAAAGTCACCAGGATGGCACGGATGGCCGTTATTCGTAAGGAACGGCGTTTGGCGATGAAGAGGCAAGCGAAGGCCGACAGCGACCAGATCAAGGCAGGCAAGTATGCAGTCATCATGAATTCCGGAGGCGCCCTGGAAGGCAGGAAGTCCATGCTGACACGGAATTGCGGCCACCGCAATGGCAGATTGGGCATCTGCCATTGCGGCGCGCGGCCGAGCGCCTCTCTTTCAGCCATTCTTAAGGCTGCAAGCGGCTGCCGGCCTGTGAGACGATCAGTGCTGGCCGATCTTCATGATCTTCAGCGCGTTCGTGCCGCCGACCTTGCCCATCGGCTCGCCCCAGGTCAGCACGACGGTGTCGCCTTTGGCCACGACTTTATGTTCGACCAGCAAATCTTCCGCCTGCTGCAAGACCTTGTCGCGGTCCGTGCCGGACGTCAGTTCCAGAGTGCTGACGTTGCGGTACAGGGCCAGCTTGCGGCGCGTGCCCACGCTCGGGGTCAGCGCGACGATCGGGATATCGATGTTGCAGCGGCTCATCCACAAGGCTGTGGAGCCCGATTCCGTCAGGGTGGCGATGGCCTTTACGCGCAAATGGTGGGCTGTAAACAGGGCGCCATACGCGATCGACTGGTCGATGCGCGAGAACGTGGCGTTGAGGAAATCGGCATCCAGCTTGCAGGTGTCCCACTTTTCCGCATCCAGGCAGATGGCGGCCATCGCTTCCACCGTTTCGATCGGGTAGCGGCCCGACGCCGTTTCCGCCGACGTCATGACGGCGTCCGTGCCGTCGAGCACTGCATTGGCCACGTCGGACACTTCCGCGCGGGTCGGCACGGCGTTGACGATCATCGATTCCATCATCTGCGTGGCCGTGATCGCCAGCTTGTTCGATGCGCGCGCCATCTTGATCATGCGCTTTTGCAAGGCAGGCACGGCCGCATTGCCCACTTCCACGGCCAGGTCGCCACGGGCCACCATGATGCCGTCGGACGCGTCGAGAATTTCTTGCAACGCAGGAATGGCTTCCGCGCGCTCGATCTTGGCGATCATCATCGGCTTGTGGTCCCATGCTTCGCCGGCGATATTGGCCAACTGGCGCGCCATGACCATGTCGGTGGCGTTTTTCGGAAAGGACACGGCCACGTAATCGGCCTGGAAGCTCATCGCCGTTTTCACGTCTTCCATGTCTTTCGCCGTCAGGGCCGGCGCCGACAAGCCGCCGCCCTGGCGGTTGATACCCTTGTTGTTCGACAACTCGCCGCCGATCTTGACGGTCGTATGGATTTCGCTGCCGACGACTTTGTCGACCGTCAGCACGATGAGGCCGTCGTTGAGCAGCAATACGTCGGCCGCGCGCAAGTCACGCGGCAATTCCTTGTAATCGAGGCCGCAGCGCTCGATGTTGCCCAGTTCGCCGTTCTCGCCCCATTTCGCGTCGAGGATGAACTTGGCGCCGTTTTCCAGGAAAATCTTGCCTTCTTCAAACTTGCCGACGCGAATTTTCGGGCCTTGCAAGTCGGCCATGATGGCCACTTCGCGGCCGCACAGGGCTGCCGCTTCGCGCACCATGCGGGCGCGGTCGATATGGTCTTGCGCCTTGCCATGCGAAAAGTTCAGGCGCACGACGTCGACGCCGGCCTTGAACATGCGGACGAGGGTATCGATATCGTTTGAAGCGGGGCCGATGGTGGAAACGATCTTGGTGGCGCGTTGCTGTACTTGCATGGTCATGGTTGCTGCTTTCTAAAATAAGTTGCTACAAGGGCCAGCCTTGTGGGCCGGCCGTCCTGGTGCGCTGGATCAGCGGTACTACGTTCTTACTTGGCCGCCATCAGGGCGACCGTCGTGTCGAGCATGCGGTTCGAGAAGCCCCACTCGTTGTCGTACCACGACGACACTTTCACGAGGCGGCCCGAAACCTTGGTCAAGGTCGAATCGAAGTTCGACGAAGCCGGGTTGTGGTTGAAATCGATGGAAACCAGTGGTTCCGTCTGGTACGTCAGGATGCCTTTCAGCGCGCCTTCCGACGCCGTTTTCAGCAAGGCATTCACCTCTTCCACCGTCGTATCGCGCTTGGCGATAAAGGACAGGTCGACCAGCGAGACGTTGATCGTCGGCACGCGGATGGCAAAGCCATCGAGCTTGCCATTGAGTTCCGGCAAGACGAGGCCGACGGCGGCAGCGGCGCCCGTCTTGGTGGGAATCATCGAATGCGTAGCCGAACGGGCGCGGCGCAAGTCTTCATGCATCACGTCGGACAGCACCTGGTCATTCGTGTAGGCGTGCACGGTGGTCATCAGTCCCGATTCGATGCCGATGGCGTCGTTGAGCGGTTTTACCAGCGGCGCCAGGCAATTCGTCGTGCACGAGGCATTCGAGATGACCGTGTCCGTGGCTTTCAGCACCTGCTGGTTGACGCCGAACACGATGGTGGCGTCCACGTCCTTGCCGCCCGGCGCGGAAATGATGACTTTCTTTGCCCCGCCCTTCAGGTGGGCCGACGCTTTTTCCTTGGTCGTGAAGAAACCCGTGCATTCGAGCACCACGTCGACGCCGAGCTCGCCCCACGGAATCAGGGCCGGGTCGCGCTGCGCGAAGACGCGGATACGATCGCCATTGACGAGCATATTGTCGCCGTCGATGGTGACGACGCCGGGAAACTTGCCGTGCACCGTGTCGTAGCGCGTCAAATGCGCATTCGACTTCGCGTCGCCCAGGTCATTGATGGCGACGATCTCGATATCCTGTTGCTTGCCGCCTTCATAAAACGCGCGCAAGACGTTGCGGCCGATGCGGCCATAGCCATTGATGGCAACTTTGATGGTCATGCTGTCTCCTTGATGTTTTCTGCTGAGTTCGTAAAGCCACCCAAAGTGCAACTGCTGGGGTCAGACCCGGCGGGTCTGACCCCGGATTTTCGGCGGCTCTGCCCTAAAAATTAACCGCTGTTACGCAACCCCGCCGCAATCCCATTGATCGACAAATGGATGCCCGTGCGAGCTGCCGCATCCTGCTTGCCCTCGCGGAAACGCTTCAGCAGCTCCACCTGCACGTGATTGAGCGGGTCGATATACGGGAAACGGTTGCGTATCGAACGCTGCATCAGCGGATTGGCCTGCTGTAACTCTTCCTGGCCCGTGATCAGCTTCAAGGCGTCCAGCGTGGCCGCGTATTCGGCGCGGATGCGCGTGAAGATGGCGTCGCGCAAGGCCTTGTCCTTGACCAGTTCCGCATACTTGCCTGCAATGGCGATGTCGCTCTTGGCCAGGACCATATCCATGTTCGACAGCAAGGACGTGAAGAATGGCCAGTCCGTGTACATGCCGCGCAGCACGTCCGCGCCATCGGCGGGATGGGCGGCCAGGTAGGCTTGCACGGCGGAACCGAAACCGAACCAGCCCGGCAGCATCAAGCGGCATTGCGCCCAGCTCAACACCCACGGAATGGCGCGCAAATCTTCGATGGACGTGGATTTCTTGCGCGAAGCGGGACGGCTGCCGATGTTCAGTGCGGCAATCTCGGCAATCACCGTCGATTCCCAGAAATACTGCTCGAAGCCCTCGGTGCCATACACGAGGTCGCGGTAGGCGTTCAGGGCCGTGCCGGACAGCTCTTCCATCGCGGCCAAATGGCCCGCGCCGGCCGAAGCCTTCGGTTGCAGCTGGGCCTGCGGCAGCAGGGTCGACTGGATGGTGGCGGCCACCAGCACTTCCAGGTTGCGGCGCCCCACTTCCGGGTTCGCATACTTGGCCGTGATGACTTCGCCCTGCTCCGTCAGCCGGATCTGTCCCTGCACGGCGCCTGCCGGCTGGGCCAGGATGGCTTCGTAGCTGGGGCCGCCGCCGCGTCCCACGGAACCACCGCGGCCGTGGAACAGGCGCAGCTTGATCTGATACTCCTTGAAGACGGTCACCAGTTCGATCTCGGCCTTGTAGAGTTCCCAGCCCGAGGTCAGGAAGCCGCCGTCCTTGTTGCTGTCCGAATAGCCGAGCATGACTTCCTGCTGGTCCGCGCGCGAGGCAAGCAAGCCACGGTAGAACGGCAAGCCGAACGCGCGCGCCATGATGGCGGGGCCGGCACGCAAGTCGTCGATCGTTTCAAACAGCGGGATGATGTTGACGTCCGCTTCGAGGCTGTCCTGGCGCAGCAAGCCCACTTCTTTCAGCAGCAAGGCCACTTCCAGCAAGTCCGACACGCTGGCCGCCTTCGAAATGATGCAGTTCGGCACCGACTCCTTGCCGTATTTGACGTGGGCTTCGCGCACGGCGCGGAAGATGTCGAGTTCGGAAGTCGTTTCTTCCGAGTATTGCGCATACGGCGACGTCAGCAGGCGTGGCGATTCCAGTTCGGCCAGCAGCAAGCTGATGCGCTGCTCTTCATCGAGGTCCAGGTAGACGAGGCCCGGCTGGGCACCCGCGAACAGTTCGCCCACGACGCGCTCATGCACGTCGGAATTCTGGCGCAAGTCGAGCGGCGCCAGCGAGAAACCGAAGACCTTGACGGCGCGGCGCAGCTGGCGCAAGCGGCCCCGTGCCAGTGCGCGCAAGCCATTGCTGACGAGCGAATGCTGGACCACGTCCAGGTCGGCCAGCAGTTCGGCAGCCGCAGCGTAAGGCTGCACACCGTCGGCTTGCTTGCCCTTGCCGGAAAGAACCACGCGCGTGTTTTCCAGGCGCGCATGGATGCCGTGCAGGGCGCGGCGGTACGGCTCGTCCACGCGATGCGGCGAGGCATCGGCCGAGCGCTCGGCCAGCGCGCGCAGCGGCTCGCTGCAGGCGTTCAGTATTTGCGCCAGCGACAGTTGCGAAGCGAGCTTGCGCAATTCACCGAGGTAAAAGTCGAGCACCTTGTCGGCCTGCGTTTGCAGGGTGCTGCGCAGGATGTCGGCCGTGACGAACGGGTTGCCGTCGCGGTCGCCGCCTATCCAGCTGCCGACCTTCATGAAATTCGGTAATTCCGCATCTTCCCAGCGGGCATCGCGCTGGGCCAGCATCGTTTCCAGCGAAGAATACAGTTTCGGCAATTCGCGCAAGATCGTGTGGTCGTAGAACGACAGGCCATTGGCCACTTCATCCATGACGGACAGCTTGCTCGTACGCAGCAAACGCGTCTGCCACAAGGTCACGATGCCGCGGCCCAGCGCTTCTTCGTTTTGCTCGGCTTCTTCCGGCGTCATCTGCACGCGGTCGCGCTCGCTCAACAGGCGGGCAATGGCCATCTGGCAATTCTGGATGCTCTTGCGCTGCACTTCCGTCGGATGCGCCGTGAAGACGGGGCTGACGAACGCATCTTCGAAAAACGTTTCCAATGCATCTGCCTTGCCCGCGTCAAACACGTTGCCGACGGCATGGCTGAGGCTACCCTGGCGCGGCGGCGAGCCGGCGATCAAGTGGGCGCGCGTGCGGCGAATGTGGTGCTGGTCTTCCGCAATATTGGCCAGCAGCGAGAAATAGCTGAAAGCGCGCGTCAATTGCGTGGTTTCTTCCTGCGACAGCGCTTGCAGCGCGTCCGACAGCTGCGCGCGCGCCGCTTCATCATTGTCGCGGCGGAAACGGATGGCCAGCTGGCGCACATGTTCGATGCGCTCGAAGGCGGGGTCGCCCAAGTGGTTGCGGATGGCGTCGCCCAGCAGACGGCCCAGCTGGCGGATATCGCTGCTCAGCAGCTCGTCTTTCACTTCATTCATTTGCATGGTATGTATTTCCTGGGGCGGCCATGGCGGCACCGCACAGATTGCGTAGTTCGCGCTTCCCGGCCCGGGAAACGCCCATCGTCGAATTTGTAGTAAATTTACCTTATTGCTTCACCATCCTCTTGATTTCCATCAAAAAAAATCCTACTCAAAGGGCCAACAAGGGCTTACGAGCTATTTACCAGGGCAACAATATGAAAATTTACTACGCATTTAAGCGAAAGGCAATCAACTTTTGTCTTTCGAAGCGGAAAAGTGACGGCGCAATACACACGGCCGGCGCTCTCCTGTATGCTGCGGATGAAACAAGGATGTAATCCACATCTTTCACACACCTGACAAAAACGTAGCGAGCGGATGAGAGTTGTGGCCGAGAAGCGCAGCTGTGCGGATGCACAGTGAGCATCGCAGGCCGCAAATCGCGACGCGCAGTAGCTTTGTCGGGTGTTTACTCTCTACTCCCATGCGACTGACTGCCTATACCGACTACACCCTGCGCACCCTGATGTACCTGGGCGTGCACCGCGACCGCCTGGTGACCATTCAGGACATCGCCGACCTGCATGCCATCTCGAAAAATCATTTGATGAAGGTGGTGCACCAGCTGGGCCTGTCAGGCATCGTGGAAACGGTGCGTGGGCGCAATGGCGGCCTGCGCCTGGCGCGCGATCCGGCCGAGATCAATATCGGCACCGTCGTGCGCGAGACGGAAAACGATTTTTTCATGGCGGAATGTTTTAACAAGGAAAACAATACCTGCCCGCTGACACCCGATTGCCTGCTGAAAGCCAAGCTGGGCCAGGCCACGGCCGCCTTCCTGGCCGTGCTCGACACGGTGACCCTGGCATCGATACTTGAAGCGACGCCGGGCGCGCCGGCGCTGGCGGCCGGTGTGATCCCCCTGCGCGTGGCAAAGTAAGCGCGCCAAAAACAACAATGCCCGGCGAACCGGGCATTGTTTCCTGCAGCGACTATCTAAAACATCAATGCGCGCTAGCGCCTGCCGCGCCGATGCCCGTTTCCGAACGCATCTGCTGCGCTTCGTAGCCGGCGCGGTCGATGCGCGCGCGCGGGCTCTTGTCGAGCACCGAGAACAGCCAGATGCCAACAAAGCCTGCCGTCATCGAGAACAGCGCCGGCGAGGCGTAAGGAAACAGCGCTTCGCCATGGCCGAGCACGTCGACCCACACGGACTTCGACACCACCGTCAGCGCGACGGCCGTGGTCAAGCCGAGGAAGCCGCCGATGGTGGCGCCCCGCGTCGTGCAATCCTTCCACAGCACCGACATGAACAGCACGGGGAAGTTGGCCGAGGCGGCAATGGCGAAAGCCAGCGAGACCATGAAGGCGATGTTCTGCTTTTCAAAGGCGATGCCCAGCACCACGGCGATGATGCCCAGCACGATCGTCGTCACGCGCGACACTTTCAATTCATTGGCGCCCGTGGCCTTGCCCTTCTTGATGACGGTGGCATACAGATCGTGCGACACGGCCGACGCGCCCGACAGGGTCAGGCCCGCCACGACAGCCAGAATCGTGGCGAACGCGACCGCCGACATGAAGCCGAGGAAGACGTTGCCGCCCACGGCCTTGGCCAGGTGCACTGCCGCCATGTTGTTACCACCCAGCAGCTTGCCGGCCGCATCCTTGAACTCGGGATTGGTGCTCACCAGCACGATGGCGCCAAAGCCGATGATGAAGGTCAGAATGTAGAAATAGGCGATCCAGGTGGTGGCCCAGAACACGGATTTGCGCGCTTCCTTGGCGCTCGGCACCGTGAAGAAACGCATCAAAATGTGCGGCAAACCGGCCGTGCCGAACATCAGCGCCATGCCGAACGAGATGGCCGAGATCGGGTCCTTGATGAAGGAACCAGGGCCCATGATGGCTTCCTTGGTGGCGTGCACGTCCACCGACTTGGCGAACAGCGCTTCCGGGCTGAAGTTGAATTGCGCCAGCACGGCCACGGCCATGAAGGTGGCCCCGCCCAGCAGCATCACGGCCTTGATGATCTGCACCCAGGTGGTGGCCGTCATGCCGCCGAACAGCACGTAGATCATCATCAAGGTACCGACGAGGACGACGGCGATCCAGTACTCGAGGCCGAACAGCAGCTTGATCAGCTGGCCCGCGCCCACCATCTGTGCGATCAGGTAAAAGGCCACGACGACGAGGGTGCCGGACGCGGAAAAGATGCGGATCGGCGCCTGCTTGAAGCGGTAGGCGGCCACGTCGGCAAAGGTGAAGCGGCCCAGATTGCGCAGGCGCTCGGCCATCAAAAAGGTGATGACGGGCCAGCCGACGAGAAAGCCGATGGCGTAGATCAGGCCATCGTAGCCGTTCAGGAAGACGGCGGCGGAAATGCCGAGAAACGATGCGGCCGACATATAGTCGCCCGCAATCGCCAGGCCGTTCTGGAAGCCCGTGATGCCGCCGCCGGCCGTGTAGAAATCGGAGGCCGACTTGGTCTTCGCAGCTGCCCACTTGGTGACGAACAGGGTGAAGATGACGAAGGCGGCGAACATGATGATCGCCGTCCAGTTGGTCGGTTGCTTGACTGCCTGGCCCAGGTCGGCGCCGGCCGCAAACGCGGCGTTGCTGGCACCCAGCAGGGCCAGGACGCTCAGGCAAGACATGCCGCGCAGCGCATGCTTGGCGGCGCTCATGCCTGCACCCGTGCCTGGATGGCGTTGCTCAGGTCGTCGAATTGCTTGTTGGCGCGGCGCACATAGATGCCGGTGACGAGCACGGTAAACACGATGACGAACAGGCCGATCGGCATGCCCCAGGTCATCACGCCGGCGCCCGTTTTCGTGGCCAGGAATTCCTTGTTGAAGGCGATGAGCAGGATGTAGCCGTAGTACACGAGCATCATCAGGCCCGTCAGCGCCCAGCCGAAGCGGGAACGCACCTTGACCAGCTGATGATAGCTGGGGTCGCTCTTGATTTTTTGAACCAGATCGTCATGCATTGTGTTGCCTCCTGTTATGTAAAAGCGTGCTCTTTTGTGCGAGCTTGGATTCACAGTACAGCGCGAGGCTTACCCGCCCCTTACGGCAGCGTTTTTTCTCGCGGGGGCAACACAAGACAGGAAGAAAAATCAGTTCAAGGCGGCAGCCGGTCCGAAGAATTCATGGTGCGTCTGCTGTTCCGGCACGCCCAGCTCGCGCAAGTATTGCTTGACGGCCCGCATGAACGGCTGCGGTCCCAGGAAATAGGCATCGACGTCGCGCGAGGCCGGCAGCCAGTCATTCAGCTGCTCTTTATTCAGCAAGCCGATGGCGTCCGGCGCATCGTGTTCACCACCATGTTCCGCATAGCAGTAATAGCGCTGCAACTGCGGGTGCTGCGCGGCCAGCTCGTCGATCTGCGCGCGAAACGCATGCACGCCGTGGTTGCGCGCCGCATGGATGAAATGCACGGGACGCTTGCCGCGCAGGGCCGCCGTCAGCATGGCCAAGGTCGGCGTGATGCCCACGCCGCCGCTGATCAGCACCAGCGGCTTGTCGCTGTCTTTCAGCACGAAGTCGCCCGATGGCGGCGTCAGCTGCACAGTGTCGCCCGCCTGCACGTGGTCGTGGAAATAGTTCGACACCTTGCCGCCCTGCTCGCGCTTGACGCTGATGCGGTAAGTCTGGCCATTGCTGGCGGCCGACAGCGAGTATTGGCGGCGCATGGGCACACCATCGACGGTGGCCAGCACGCCGATGTACTGGCCTGGCGCGAAGTCGAGCACGGGCTGGCCATCAACGGGCGCCAGCAGGAAGGATGTGATCTCGCCGCTTTCCACTGTCTTGCTGCGCACGGTAAAGTCGCGCGCGCCGCTCCAGCCGCCCGGTGCGGCCGCCTGCGCCTTGTAGATGCGCCCTTCTTCGCCGGCCAGGATGTCGGCCAGTTGTCCGTAGGCCGCGCCCCAGGCGTCGATGACGGCATCGCTGGCGACCTCTGCGCCCAGCACTTCGCGGATCGCCTGCAGCAGGCTGGCACCGACCAGCGGATAGTGCTCGGCGCGAATTTGCAGGGCCACGTGCTTGTTGACGATGGTCGACACGAGGTCGCCCAACGCATCCAGTTGATCGATATGTTTGGCATACATCAGCACGCCATTGGCCAGTGCGCGCTGCTGGTCGCCGCTGTGCTGGTGCGCCTGGTTAAAGTACGGCAGCACTTCCGGATGGTCGCGGAACAGATTCTTGTAGAAGTGGCGCGTCAGCGCTTCGCCGCCCTGCTCGAGGATGGGGACGGTGGCCGTGATGATGGCGCGTTGTTCTTGGGTCAGCATGTAAAACTCCTGTGTGGATATGGGTAAGCGGTCTCAGGCCAGCGTCTCTACAGCTGGATATAACTCATGGTCTTCGCGGCGCATGCGCTGGAACAGCGCGTGCAGCACGGTATTGGCTTCGCTGCGGAAGGCTTCCGGTTCGGCTTCCAGGCGCACGGGCGTATTCCAGCGGCCGGCGAAATCAAGGTAGGCGCCGGCGATGCCGTGCATCTCGTTTTCGTACTGGCGCCCCAGCTGGGCCACTTTGGCGACGCCGGACGCTTGCGCGGCCGGATACAGGTAGCGCTGCTCGACGGCCAGGTGCAGCTTGATCAAGCCGCTCATGGCGATGATCTGTTCGGCAATGGCCTGCGCCTGCGCGGCCACACCGCCGCGCGCCAGCTGGCGCAAGTCGTCGATGGCGGCCAGGATGGCCAGATGCTGCTGTTTGAATTTGTCGATATTCATGGCGTTTTTCTCTTGTTGAGTGCGGCCAGTGTAGCGGAATTCGCTTAAACATGCAAATTACATGCATCTTTAAAGCTTCAACGTTTCCTGGAGGAATGTAAATCGACATGCGCCACTATGTGCGGCACAGAACACAAGCTTCCGCGATGCCTGCCTATAATTTGCTCATCACAGCGCGGGCCCGTTTGCGGCCGTGCCGCACCCTCCACTCCAGCCAAGGATGAGCATGAAAAACAAGACGGGCACGGGCCAGGCGCAGCAACTGGCCGGCATCATCAACGAGCACCACACGGAACTGCTGGATGGCTGGATGGCCGGCCTGATCGCCCGCCTCGTGCGGCGCGACAAGATCGCGGAAAACGAGCTGCGCCAGCAGGCATCGCAATTGCTGCCGCTGCTGGCTGGCGCGCTGGAAAGCGGCGACTCGTTCGACATCGAAGGCGGCGCCTGGGACGATACACGCCAGCTGATCGCGGAAATATCGCAGTCGCGCGTGCGCCAGGGCTATTCGCCGATCGACACGGCCAGCTTCATGTTCGCCCTCAAGGAGCCGCTGTTCGGCTACCTGCGCAAGGCGATCACGGCGCAGCCGGAGCAGCTGGGCGACGCCATCGTCAGCACCAGCAAATTGTTCGACGAGCTGGGCCTGCTGACCATCGCCATCTACCAGAAGGCGCGCGAACAGGTGATTCTGCGCCAGCAGCAGGAATTGCTGGAACTGTCGACGCCCGTCGTGCAGCTGTGGCAAAACGTGCTGGCCCTGCCCCTGATCGGCACGCTCGACAGTGCGCGCACGCAGGTGGTGATGGAAAGCCTGCTGCAAAAGATCGTCGATACGGGCGCCCTGATCGCCATCATTGACATCACGGGCGTGCCGACAGTCGACACCCTGGTGGCGCAGCACCTGCTGAAAACCATCGCCGCCGCGCGCCTGATGGGCGCCGACTGCATCATCAGCGGCATCCGCCCGCAGATCGCGCAAACCATCGTGCACCTGGGCGTCAACCTGGAAGACGTGATGACCAAGGCCACCCTGGCCGACGCCTTCGTCGTGGCCCTGAAACGCACGGGTTCCAGCATCAGCTACCAGCAGCAAGCACACTGAGGAGCCTATGGAAAGAATCCCCATTTTACGCATGGGCCGGCTGCTGCTGGTGACGATCCAGGTGGACATGCATGACCGCCTGGCGATGACCTTGCAGGACGACCTGACCACCCGCATCGTGACGGACCGCGCCACGGGCGTGCTGATCGATATTTCCGCGCTTGACATCGTGGACTCCTTCATCGGCCGCATGATCAGCAACACGGCGGCGATGGCGAAAATCCTCGACGCGCGCACCGTCGTCGTCGGCATGCAGCCAGCCGTCGCCATCACCCTGGTGGAGCTGGGGCTGACCCTGGAAGGCGTGAGCACCGCGCTCAACGTGGAGCTGGGCATCAAGATGCTGGAACGGGGCGGCGCATGCGCATGACGGGGGCGCCATGCTAGGCGCGCAGGCACAGGAGCGGACTCAGACGGGAGGGCCGCAGACGCAGCAGATCCTGCCCCTGCATAGCGACGAAGACGTCGTGCGGCTGCGCAAGCAGGTGCGCGACAGCATGGTCGCCATGGGGTTTGGCCTGATCGAACAGACCAAGATCATCACGGCGGCCAGCGAGCTGGCGCGCAACACCCTGCGCTACGGCGGCGGCGGCGAAGCGCGCATCGCGCGCGTTTGCGATGGCGCGCGGCAGGGGCTGGAACTGCGCTTTGTCGATGCGGGACCGGGCATCGACGATATCCCCCTGGCGCTGACCGATGGCTACACCAGCGGCGGCGGGCTGGGACTGGGGCTGGGCGGCGCCAAGCGCCTTGCCGACGCATTTCACATCGACACGGCGCCCGGCGCGGGCACCACCGTCACCATCGCGAAATGGAAGCTGTTTTGAACCACCAGGAACCACAGCCTGACATTCTCAGGCAAAGAAGTTTTCCCATCGGCGAACCGAGCGAGATCGCCGCGGCCCGCCGCGCCGGCAACGAACTGGCGCGCCGCATCGGCTTCGACGACGTGCGCACGGGCCAGCTGGCCATCATCATCAGCGAAGCGGCGACCAACATCGTCAAGCACGCGCAACGCGGCGAAATCCTGCTGCGCAAGGTGCTGCGCGGCGGCACCAGCGGCATCGAAGTGCTGGCCATCGACAACGGCCCCGGCATGGCCAATGTACGCCAGCACATGCAGGATGGCCATTCCACCACGGGCACCTACGGCGTGGGGCTGGGCGCGATACGCCGCCTGGGCCAGGAATTCGACCTGTACACGGCGCCTGGCAAGGGCACGGTGCTGATGGTGGTGGTCTGGGGGCAGCACGCCAGCAGCGCCATCCCCGCCCATCCGAACTGGCGCATCGGCGCCGTGTGCCTGCCGCTGGCCTCGGAGCAGGTGTGCGGCGACGCCTGGAACGTGGTCTGCGAAGGCCATGAACTGAGCCTGATGGTGGCCGATGGCCTGGGCCACGGCCCGCTGGCGGCGCGCGCCTCGGAACGCGCCAGCGCCTTGCTGGAAACCGACACGCCCGGCTTGCCGCCCCTGCCCGCCCCCTTCATCGAACTGGCCCACGGCGCCCTGCGCACGACGCGCGGCGCGGCCATGGCGGTGGCGCATATCGACAGCGCGCGCCGCGAATTGCGCTATGCGGGCGTGGGCAATATCGCCGCCTGCGCCTTCGATGCGCAGCAGCGCCGGCATCTGCTGTCGCATAACGGCATCGTCGGCAGCAACCTGCGCAAGGTGCAGGAGTTCTGCTATCCATGGCAGCTGGGCACGACCTTGATCATGCACTCGGACGGCTTGCACACGCGCTGGGACCTGGAACAGTATCCGGGCCTGGCGCAATGCCACCCCAGCCTCGTCGCCGCCGTGCTGTACCGCGATTTTGCGCGCGGGCGCGACGACGTCACGGTGGTGGTGCTGCGCGAACATGAGGAATGCCAGGCCGTCACCGCGGAAAGGAGCGAAACAGCATGACGCAACGCATATTGACGGCCCATATCGGCAGCGAACTCGATGTAGTGGGCGCACGCCAGCGCGCGCGGCAGATCGCCGCCCTGTGCGGCTTCGGCGTGCAGGACCAGGTGCGCATCGCCACGGCCGTGTCGGAACTGGCGCGCAACGTCTACAACTACGCCGGCAGCGGCAAGGTGCATTTCGCCATCGACGGCCAGACGGCGCCGCAGGTGCTCAGCATCCGCATCGAAGACCAGGGCCCCGGCATTGCGCAGCTCGACAAGATATTGGCCGGCACCTACCGCTCGCCGACGGGCATGGGCCTGGGCATCCTGGGCGCCCAGCGCCTGATGGACCGCTGCCATATCCACAGCACGCCCGGCGAAGGCACGCAGATCACGCTGCACAAGCTGTTCCCGCGCGACGCGCGCCTGCTCGACGGAAGCATGATCGGCACGCTGTCCGGCAGCCTGCAGGCGCTGCCTTCGGATATCACGCTGTCCGAAGTGCAGCAGCAGAACCGCGAGCTTTTGAGCACCCTGGCCGAACTGAAGACGCGCCAGGACGACCTGCTGCAGCTGACGCGCGAGCTGGAAGACACCAACCGCGGCGTGGTGGCGCTGTTCGCGGAACTCGACGAAAAAGCCGACCACCTGCGCCGCGCCGACCAGATGAAATCGCGCTTCCTGTCGAACATGAGCCATGAATTCCGCACCCCGCTCAGCTCCATCCGCGCCCTGTCCAAGCTGCTGCTCGACCGCATCGACGGCGATCTGTCGGAAGAGCAGGAAAAGCAGGTGATGTTCATCCTGCAAAGCGCCGTCAGCCTGAGCGACCTGGTCAACGACCTGCTGGACCTGGCCAAGATCGAGGCGGGCAAGGTCGACGTGCACGCCAACAGCTTCCATGTGGCCGACCTGTTCAGCGCCCTGCGCGGCATGCTGCGTCCGCTGCTGGTGTCCGATACCCTCACCTTGACCTTCATCGACCCCGACCCGGCGCTGCACATCCACACGGATGAAGGCAAGCTGTCGCAAATCCTGCGCAACTTCATCTCCAACGCCCTCAAATTCACCGAGGCCGGCGCCATCGTCGTCAGTGCCACGCCCTTGCCGGAGCAGGACGCCATCCGCTTTTCCGTCTCCGACACGGGCCTGGGCATCGATGCCGAAGACGTGCAGCTGATCTTCGAGGAATTCAGCCAGGTGGAAAACCACATGCAGCGCAAGGTCAAGGGCACGGGCCTGGGCCTGCCCCTGTGCCGCAACCTGGCCACCCTGCTCAATGGCACGGTGTCCGTGGAAAGCACACCGGGCCACGGTTCGCTGTTTTCCGTCGTCCTGCCCACCAGCTACCATGCGCCCGAAGGCAGCCTGCCGCCCAGCGCGCCGGCCAACGACAATGGCAACGACCAGCGCATCGGCGTGCTCGTGGTGGAAGACAATCCGCCCGTGCGCCTGCTGTATGAAAAATTTTTGGCCGGCAGCGAATTTCGCGTCGTTCCCGCGCGCAGCGTGCGCGAGGCGCAGGAGCGCTGGGAACAGCAGCGCCCCGCCGCCGTCATCCTCGACATCCTGCTGCACGGCGAAACGGCCTGGCATTGGCTGGCCGAGCTGAAAAACGACCCGCTGCGGCGCCAGGTACCTGTCATCGTCGCCACCGAGATCGACGACGTGCGCAAGGGACTGGCCCTGGGCGCCGAGGCCTACTACATCAAGCCGCTGTCGCGCCAGCAATTGCTGGCGACCCTGCGCGCGCTGATCGGCAATACACATCACCGGCAAGAGCCGGCTCCGCCGCAAGGCACAACCACATGGGACAATGCGCATGCTACCGGATAACAACAGCGATGCTCTGATCCTGAACGTCGATGACAGCGACGGCGCACGCTACGCCAAATCGCGCATCCTCAAACGCGCCGGCTTCAAGGTCATCGAAGCCTCGAATGGGGGCGACGCGCTGCTGCGCGCCCGCCAGGACCGCCCCAACCTGATCCTCCTCGACGTCAAGCTGCCCGACATCAACGGCCTGGAAGTGTGCCGCCAGCTGAAGGGCGGCGCCGAGACGAACACCATCCTGGTGCTGCAGACGTCCGCTTCCTGCATCGGCACGGCCGACAAGATCCGCGCCCTCGATGGCGGCGCCGACAATTATCTGGTCGAGCCGATCGAGGCCGATGAACTGATCGCCAACGTCAAGGCGCTGCTGCGGCTGGGACGGGTCGAGCGCGCGCTGCGCGACGTGGACCGCCGCAAGGATGAATTCCTGGCCACCCTGGCGCACGAATTGCGCAATCCGCTGGGCCCCATCCGCACGGCGCTGGCCCTGCTGTGCAAGCTCGACCCCGTCGTGCCGGCCGTGCAGGACAACGCACGCCGCACCATCGGGCGCCACACCGACCACCTGGTGCGCCTGGTGGACGACCTGCTCGACGTGTCGCGCATCTCGCAGGGCAAAATCTCGCTGCAATGGGAAAGCGTGAGCCTGGCCAGCGTCATCCGCAGCGCGCTGGAAACGAGCTCGCACAGCGTCGAAGCGCGCGGCCATGCGCTGGACGTGAACTTGCCCAAGGAAGAACTGTGGGTCTGCGGCGACGCCGTGCGCCTGTCGCAGATCGTCGCCAACCTGCTGCTCAACGCGGCCAAGTTCACGGCGCCGGGCGGGCGCATCGCCATCACCGCCGTGCGCGAAAGCGACAACGTGCGCATCAGCCTGAGCGACAACGGCATCGGCATCGCCGCCGCCAGCATCGACAGCATCTTCGGCCTGTTCGAGCAGAGCGGCCACTCGCCCGACCGGGTGCAGGACGGCTTGGGCATCGGCCTGTCGCTGGTGCGCAACCTGGTGACCTTGCACGGCGGCCAGGTCAGCGTGCACAGCCCTGGCGTGGGGCTGGGCAGCACCTTCGAAGTCATCCTGCCGCTCGACGCCAACCTGCCGCAGCCGGCCGCGCCAGCGCCGGAGGCGGCCACCGGCGGCAGCCAGCGCATCCTCGTCGTCGACGACAACTGCGACGCGGCCGACACCCTGGCCGAATTGCTGGAAATGTACGGCCACACGGTGCGCACGGCCTACACTGGCACGCAAGCGACCGAGCGCACCCTGGAATTCAAGCCCGACATCGTCTTTCTCGACATCGGCCTGCCCGACATGAGCGGCTACGACGTGGCCGTCAAAATGCGCCAGCTGCCGATACCGCAGCAGTTCCTGCTCGTGGCGCTGACCGGCTATGGCCAGGAACACGACCGGCAGGCGGCCCTGGCGTCGGGTTTCAATGAACACTTCGCCAAGCCTGTCGATTTTGGCAAGCTGGCCATGCTGGGATTGCATATCGCACCATGAGCGGGGGTGGCGGCTGCGTGTTGCCAGGGCGTCCGCTATAATCGGCGGCCGCCTCACCTCTGGAACCATGACATGAAAACCCGCACGCCGCTGCTGCGCATCACCATGATACTGGGCGCCCTGCACGCCCTGCTGGGCTGGCTGCTGCTGCCTGCCCTGCCCGTCGGCCTGGCCGGCTGGCTGCTGGGCGGCGCCGTCTTGCTCGCCTCGACCATGCTCATGCCGATGACCATCTTCGCCCGCGCCGTCACCAACGATGGGCGCCTGGCCGACCGCTTGAGCTGGGCTGGCTCGCTGTGCATGGGCTTTTTTTCCTCGCTGTTCGTACTCACCGTGCTGCGCGAGCTGACCCTGCTGATTCCCGCCGCCCGCCCGCACGCACAGGCGTCCGCCGTGCTGGTCCTGCTTCTGGCCCTGCTGGCCACCGTCGTCGGCTACCTCAACGCTCGCAAGGTGGCGCGCGTGCGCGAAGTGACGGTGCCGATTGCCGGCCTGCCGGCTGCCTTGCAGGGCTTGACCATCGTGCAGCTGAGCGACATCCACGTGGGCGCCACCATCAAGCGCGCCTACGTGGAAGCCATCGTCGAGCGCGCCAACGGCCTGCGGGCCGACATCGTCGCCATCACGGGCGACGTGGTCGATGGCACGGTGGCGCAGCTGGGCAGCCATACGGCGCCGCTGGGCGAGCTGCGTGCGCGCCATGGCGTCTTCCTCGTGACGGGCAACCACGAATACTATTCGGGCGCCGCGCCGTGGGTGGCGGAATTCCGCCGCCTGGGCTTGCGCGTACTGATGAACGAGCACACGGTGCTCGAACACGACGGCGCGCGCCTGGCCCTGGCCGGCGTCACCGATTTCAATGCGGCCAGTTTCGACCCTGCCCAGAAAAGCGACCCGCAAGCGGCCATCGCCGGCGCACCGGCCGATCTCCCCCGCATCCTGCTGGCGCACCAGCCGCGCAGCGCGCCTGACGCCGAAGCGGCCGGCTACGACCTGCAATTGTCGGGCCACACGCACGGGGGACAATTCTGGCCCTGGAATCTGTTCGTGCCGCTGCAGCAGCCGTATGTGGCGGGCCTGCACCGGCAAGGCCGCCTGTGGATTTATGTGAGCCGCGGCACCGGTTACTGGGGCCCGCCGAAACGCATCGGCGCGCCGGCGGAGATTACGAGACTGAGGCTGGTGGCGGCGTAGAACCTAATCGGCCCAGCTGGCCATCCACGCCGCGAAACGCGCCACCACGGCCGGCGGATTCAATCGTTCCATCGCGCCTTCCACCGCCTCGCTGTCGCTGACCTCAAACAGCAGCACGAAATCGTCACGCTGCGCGCCCGCACCAAAACAGCGTTCGGCATCAAGCTGCGCCAGCGCCGCAATGCAGGCGTCGAACACGCCGCTGCGGAAGGTGTCGAAATCGACGTCGAAGGGCAAGTCGCGGTGCGCCTGCAGCAGCAATCGGTAGGCGCTGTCGAAATACGCGACCCCGTCCTCAAACGCCCATTCCGCCGGATTCCACAGCATCTCTTCGCCGTACTCCGAGGCGGCCAGCGCTTCGCGGCTGTTGGCCGCCGGGCCGATGGTCATGGCGCTGTCGTCGCTGACCAGCGCGTAAGCGTCGATGTGCTGATCAGGATGGGCACGGCGCACGGCCCCAAATGCCCGGCGCGCGGCGTCCGCCACCAGGGTGTGCAGCAGCGCGAAATCAAAGACGGCCGGGTCGATGAGCATGGCGCGCGCCAGGGTATGGCCACCGGCGACAGCAGCATCGCAATGGGACAGATAGGCAGCCTGCGCTACGGCGACGCTCGCATACTGCGTGCGCGTCTCCGCGCCCCAGGTCATGGCCGCGCCGCTGGCCGTCCACACGGTGGTGCCGAACACGCGCGCTTCCTGGAAGCGGGCCGGCTGATCATGGTCAAAGGTGTAAAACAGGCTGTAGTTGTCAGGCATAAGATTTTTCATCGATTAATCGGGCCGTATCTGCGCGGCGAAATCGCGCTGGCGGAACTGTTCCAGCAAAAAATCGACGAACACGCGCGTCTTTGCGGGCAGCAGTTTCTTGCTCGGATAGTACACGGACAAAGGGCCGGAATCGGCATGCCAGCCGGGCAGCAGCCGGACCAGGGCGCCGCTGCGCAAATGGGCCAGCGCGTGCGGCATGGGCAGCAGCGCCACGCCCACGCCAAGAATGGCCGCCTGCGCCATCGCTTCCGGATCGTCGAAAATGGCGCGCGGCCGGCATTCGGCCACGCCTTCGCCGCCCGAACCGTCGCGCAGTATCCAGCTGCGCAATCGGCCGCTGCCGGCCGAGCGGCGCGCCACGCCGTCGAATTGTGCCAGGTCCGACGGGTGCATGGGCATGGCCTTGCCCCGCATGAAGGCGGGCGATGCCGTGGCGACGATGTGGGCGTGGCCCAGTTCGCGCGCCACCACGCCCGGCGTCAGCTCGATGCCGCCGCCGATGGCCACGTCAAACCCTTCGCCGACCAGGTCCACTTGCCGGTTGTCGAAATGGCAGTCGGGAATGACGCCGGGATAGCGCGCGATGAAGTCGCCCAGCAAGGGCACCACATAGCTGCGTCCGAACGACGGCGCCATACTGATTTTCAGTATGCCGGCCGGCTGGCCGCCCTCTTCCGCCACGCCGGCAATCGCTTCGCGCAAGGTGGACAGGGCACCGCCGATCTGCTGCAGGAAGCGCTCGCCCCCTTCCGTCAGGGTCAAACGGCGTGTGCTGCGCTGGAACAGCCGCAACCCCAGGCTCGCTTCCAGCCGCGCCACGTTCTTGCTGACGGCCGCTGGCGTCAGGCCCAGGCGGCGCGCGGCGGCCGAAAAGCTGCCCAGCTCGGCAGACAACACAAACGATTGCAAGTGATTGAGGGCTTCCATGCGCCTATTCTACCCGCTCATTTGATACCAATGGTTGAAAGTGATTGTAGCGATTCATGGCTAGCGCGACAGGAATGAAAGGCAGATACTGAATTCCTCGACTCCCCACTCAGAAAGCTCATCATGCAAACCCAAGCCACCACCAGCACCTCCCTGCCACTGCAAGACAAGATCGCGTTCGTGACGGGCGGCTCGCGCGGCATCGGCGCCGCCATCGTGCGCCGCCTTGCCAGCCAGGGCGCCAACGTCGTCTTCACCTACCAAAGCTCCGCCGCCGAAGCGCAGGCGCTGGCCGCCAAAGTGGAGGCGGCCGGCGGCAAGGCCCTGGGCGTGCAGGCCGATGCGGCCGACGCCTCCGCCCTGACGGCCGCCATCGCCAAGGTGGCGGCGCAGTTTGGGCGTGTCGACATCCTCGTCAACAATGCGGGCGTGTTCCTGCCTGGCGCCATCGACGATTTTTCGCTGGAAGACTTCGACAAGACCTTGAACGTCAACGTGCGCGCCGTCTTCGTCGCCATCAAGGCGGCCGTGGCGCACATGCCGACGGGCGGGCGCATCATCAATATCGGCAGCACGAATGCGCACCGCATGCCGTTCGGCGGCGCGGCCGCCTACGCCATGAGCAAATCGGCGCTGAGCGGCCTGACGCAAGGCCTGTCGCGCGACCTGGGCCCGCGCGGCATCACCATCAATAATGTGGAACCGGGCCCCGTCGCCACGGACATGAACCCGCCGACGGGCGACTTTGCCGACCTGATGCACGGCCTGATGGCCCTGCCCCGCCACGGCACGGCCGATGAAATCGCCGGCATGGTCGCCTATCTGGCCAGCGCGGAAGCGGCGTTCGTCACGGGCGCCGGGCTGAAGATCGATGGCGGTTTTGCCGCCTGATCGAGTCCGAACATCAGCGAGCGGTGCGCCGCCACGCCCGCCATGGCGCCATCGGCCACCGCAAACGCCACGCTGCCCGCCATGCGGCCCGCGTCACCGCAGCAAAAGACACCAGGCACGCTGCTGGCCTTTTGCTCGTCGGTGCGCACGAACGGTCCCATGAGCCCGTCTTCCAGCGCGCAGCCCAATTCGCCGGCCAGGGAACTAGCCAGGCGGGTGCGGGTCGCCACGAACAGGCCGGCCATCGCGTGGCGGCTGCCATCGGCCGTGACCACGTCGGCCACCGCGTCGATCCGCGCCACGGGCGTGCGCACCAAAGTTACGCCGCGTGCCTCCAGTTGCGCCAGCTGCGCCGCATCAGGCTCGAACGCGCCATTGAGGAAAAAAGTGACCGTGCCCCAGTCGGGCAGCATCAGCGCATGGTGCATGGACAAGGGGCCGGTGGCCAGCACGCCGATGGCGCCCTGCTCCAGTTCATAGCCGTGGCAATACGGGCAGTGAAAGACGCTGCCGCCCCAGCGCTCGGCCAGGCCATCGACGGGCGGCAGTTCATCGATCACGCCGGTGGCCAGCACGAGGCGGCGGCCGTGCACGACATGGCCATCCGCCAGGGTCACATCGAAGCCATCGCCATCGCTGCTGGCCGCAGCCTGCACGGCCATGCCGTCCCGCCAGGTGACGGTGGCATACGCCATCAACTGCGCCTTGCCCTCGGCCGCGATGGCGGCCGTGCCGCTGCCGTCCTGGGTCAGGAAACCGTGGGAATGGCTGGCGTAGCGGTTGCGGCGCTGGCCGCCGTCGATCACCAGCACGCGGCGGCGGGCGCGCGCCAGTTGCGTGGCGGCGGACAGACCCGCGTAGCTGCCGCCAACGATGACGGCATCGAACGGGATGCCAGGCGATTCAGGAATGTGCATGTGGTGCTCCTTTGTGGGTGGCGTATTGTTGGCTGAAACGGTCGGCCAGGTCGGCCAGGGTGACGGTGCCAAAGCGCTGGATCAGCAGCGCCTCGGCTTCATCGAAGGCGCTGGCCAGCGACTGGTTGACAACCTGCTCAACCAAACAGCCCGGCTGATCGACACGGTTGCCCATGGCGAAGATGGTGGGCGAACCCACGGCCACGTAGATGTCTTGCAGGGTCACCTGGTGCAGGTCGCAGACGATGCGCCAGCCGCCGCCATGGCCCTTGTCCGACGCCACGTAGCCGCGCTCGCGCAGGCCGGCCATCACGCGCCGCACCAGCACGGGGTTGGTGTCCAGGTAAGCGGAGAGTTCCTCGGACGTCATCGGGCGTCCCGCATGGGCCATGTGCAGCAGCACATGGAGGATCGATGATAGTTTGCTGTCGCGTCTCATGTAACTAATGATAGTACATAATTCACGCAGATGCAAATCAGTTGCAAACTCCTGCGTAAAAAAAGGGGCAGACCTTGTCGGGTCTGACCCCAGCCTTTGCTTCAGGGTGTCTTTTTACGCTGTCGATGTTTCCTTGCGCCGCCGACCCCGCCACCACAGCAGCAAAGCCAGCAGCACCAGCACGCCGACGATGATGCCCGCGCGGGCAAGGCCGATCAGGTTCGACGGTGCGCCGCCATTGCGCAAGGTCGTCACCTGCTCCGCCGTCACCTTGATGGCGGGATTGCCGTACATCCGCTGCACGTAATTGCCGAGGGTGACGATCTGCTCGTCCGACAGGGTCTGGCGGAAGGCGGGCATCAGGTGGCCGGCATGACTACCCTTGCCGTCCTGCCGTTCCACGCCATCGAGTATCGCCATCACCAGGTTATTGCTGTTGCCGCGGCCCGTCGCCGAGTTGTGGAACAGGGGCGGCAAGCTGCCATCGAAACTGCCCTCGCCCTTGGCCTGGTGGCAGCTGGCGCACTGCGCATCGTAGAGCTGCGCACCCGACATCGTGTTCAGGTTTTGCGGCAGCGGCACGCCGCGGATGCTGCTCAACTCGTCGCCAGCATGGCCCCATTGCGTCACCGGTTTCACGTCCGCCTTGTCGCGGATGGCAGGCACGCTCTTGATGTAGTGCGCGATGGCGTTCAAGTCCGCGTCGCTCAGGTGCTTGAGGCTATGGTCGATGGCCTCGGCCATCGGGCCTGCCGCCTGCCCACGGTGCGCGGCGCGGCCCGTGCGCAGGTAGCCGGCCAGTTCCTGCTGGCTCCAGCCACCCACGCCGCTGTTGACGTCCGACGTGATGTTCGGCGCATACCACGTACCCAGGTCCGCGCCGCCCAGCTCCTTCGACAGCTGCTCCGCCATCAGCGCGTTGCGCGGCGTGTGGCACGTGGTGCAGTGGGCCAGGCCTTGCGCCAGGTAGGCGCCACGGTTCCACTCCATGCTTTTCGACGCATCGGCCACGAACGGTTTTTTATCGAGGAAGAGCAGGTTCCAGCCCGCCATCGACAAACGGATATTGAACGGGAATGGCAAGTCCGTCTTTTGCGCCGGCGCCGTGTCCACTGCCGCCACGCCATGCATGAAGTAGGCGTACAGGGCGGCCGTGTCGTCATCCGTCACCTTGGCGTAGGCCGTGTAGGGCATGGCCGGGTACAGATTGGCGCCGTCGGCCCGCACGCCATGGCGCACGGCGGCGGAAAACTGCGCCAGCGTGTAGTTGCCGATGCCATGCGTTGTCGACGGCGTGATGTTGGTGGCGACGATGGCGCCCAGCGGCGTGGCCAGGGCCAGGCCGCCCGCCATAGGCTTCCCGCCAGGCACGCTGTGGCAGGCGATGCAGTCGCCGGCCGTGGCCAGGTAGCGGCCGCGTTCGATCGCCTGTACGTCCGCGCCCGGCGCTTGTGCCGCCAGCACGGGCAAGGCCAGGGACAGCAAGGCGGCGCCGGCCGCCAGTCTGAAGATCGCCATCATGCCGTGCCTCCCTGTTGTTCGTCGAGGATATGCTTGACGGTGCGCAGCGCCACGGCCAGGCCGTTTTCCGTCGAATTGCAGGTGCCGGACGTGGGCAGCACACCCGTGCTGCACAGGAACAGGTTGGCGTGGTCGAAAGTGCGGCCCCACTGGTCGCACACGGCCTTGGCCGGATCGGAACCCATCGACAGGGTGCCGCAGATGTGCTGGTTGTTGGCGAACACGCCTTCCTTGCTATGGCGCAGATTGGTGCCGCCCATCAGTTTGGCGATGCGCTCGAAATCCTGCTTCGAGCGCTCGTGGCCGCGCTTGGTGTACTCGTCGATTGCGTAATGCGCCTGCGGCTTGGGAATGCCCATGGCATCTTTCTCGCTGCTGAGGGCGATGCGGTTTTCCGGATTCGGCAGCACTTCCAGCACGTTTTTCAAGCTCATTTCACGGGCCGAGCGGAAACGCAGCTGCTGTTCGAATGCATCGCCAAACACACCCTTGCCGATCAATTCCCTGGTGGTGCCATCGACTCTCGAGATGTTCGTGAAATCCAGGCGGTACGGCGAATGCTGGCTGCGGAAATCGCCATCGCGCATGGTGTTGATGGAATTGGGGCTTTGCGGGCCCCGGCCCAGCCACAGGTCTTCATCGGCGTCGAAGGTGATCGAGGTGCTCGGGTGGTCCATCAGGTTGCGGCCCACCATGTCGCTGCTGTTGGCCAGGCCGTTCGGGTATTTGTCCGAAGCGGAAACGAGCAGCAAGCGGGGGCTTTCGATGCCGTTGGCGGCCAGGATGAAGGTCTTGGCCGTGACCCGGTGGCTCTTCTTGTCCACGTCGTAGTACAGGGCGGCCGTGATGCGGCCCTGCGCATCGTGTTCCAGCTTGTAGACGTTGGCGTTGCAGACGATCTTGACGCCCGCTGCTTCCGCCTGCACTGCGGCGATGCCGCCATGGTATTGCGCGTCGATGGGGCAGATCGGCTGGCAGCTGTTATTGCCGCAGCAGGCCGGACGGCCATCGTAGCTGACGCTGTTGCGCGCCACCGTGTTGCCGACCACCTTGAACGACGGGTCGAGGCGTTCGCGGATGCGGCGCATGGCGTACGGCTCCGTCACGGAATCCATCGGGAAGGCCTGCTTGCGCGGCGAACCCGTATTGTCGGCACCCGAGACGCCCATGATCTCTTCCGCTTCCTGGTAGAACGGCTCCAGGTCTTCATAGCTGATCGGCCAGTCGACACCCACGCCATACAGGGTATGGATGCGGAAGTCGTTCGGCACGTTGCGCCACGCCTGCGCGGCCCAATGCCACGAAGTGCCGCCGAACTGGCGGATGTATTCGGCCGGGTATGGGTACGGGCCGCCCTGCACCAGGTAGCCGTTGTCCTTCGGCTGGTAGATCGGGTGCGGCGCCGTGGCCACCGATGGATATGGCGACATCCAGTCGCTGCGGCGCGTCGTGTTGCGGAAACGGGCGACGATTTCGCCGCG
The DNA here is from genome assembly GCF_001758715.1 of Janthinobacterium sp. HH104. Classification (NCBI taxonomy): domain Bacteria; kingdom Pseudomonadati; phylum Pseudomonadota; class Betaproteobacteria; order Burkholderiales; family Oxalobacteraceae; genus Janthinobacterium; species Janthinobacterium sp. HH104. Next base: position 217,402 of record NZ_LRIB01000027.1, read on the forward strand.
CGACACGCGCGGGCCCGCTTCCAGGATCAGCACCGAGGCGCCCGCCAGCGCCAGCTTGCGCGCGGCCAGGGAACCGATGATGCCGGAGCCGATCACGAGGTAATCGGCGGAGAGTTCTTCAGCCATGATGGCTCCTTAAATTGGTTTTCTGGCCCAGCTGCCGTAGGCGCCGTAGGAATACGTGGGAGGTTTGAGCACGTCGGCGACGACGGCCGCGTTCAAGGCCTGCTCGTAGGCGACGCAGACGGCCGCCTCGCCCGTGCCGACGATGCCCAGGTACCAGGCGCTGGCGATCTGTCGCGGCAAGGCCGCCAGCGGCGACTGGGCCGGGCCCAGCGCGTCGAGCGCTTCCTGCAAGCCGGCCGCCTGCAAGCCCTGCGCATTGATCAGCGCCAGCAGCGCACGCACCTTCGCGGGGAAGGCGGCGTCTTGCGCCACCAGCGCGTCATACAGGCGCTTGGCCAGCACGGGGTCGAGCACTTGCCGCCCGATGAGCATGGCCGACACGCCGAGGAAAGCGCCCTGCTCCGCATTGGCGACCGGTTCGGCCAGCGCCCAGGGAATCAGCGCCGCGGCCGACGCCGACAGCAGGCCGGCCAGCACCATGCGGCGGCCGGGATTCAGAGGGCCGCGGCCCTCCTTATTGTGTGTAGCGTCCAATTGAAGCTCCCGTGAGTTCAGCAACCGTTCAGAAAGAATGCTTGAGACCGACCATCACCACCGTCTGCCCGCCGTTCGACGACGGCGTGCCGTTTTGCGAATCGCCGACCGAGGCGACGGCGTTGACGATCGCGCCGTCCTGCCCCAGTGTCTGGCCGCGCGCCAGCTGGCGCGCTTCGATCAGGTAGATCGCCGTCCGCTTCGACAGCGCGTAATTCTGTTCGAACGACAGTTGGCGGTAGCGCGCGCGGTCGGCGATGCCGTTGGCGTGGCTGGCGAAGGTGTCGCTGTAGCCGGCGGACAGGAACCACTGCGGCGTCAGCTGATAGCTCGAAATCAGGCCGGCCGTATTGAAGATGGCCGTGTCGCGGAAGGCCGAGCGGCTGCCCGCCTGGTATTGCACGTTGCTGGCATTGGCGCCCACCATCCACTTGCCCATGGTGTAGCGTGCGCTGGCGGCGATGAATGCTATGCTTTCCGCCGAGGCGTAGCCCTGGTTGAGGGCGGAGATACCGAAGCTGCCCGATGCGTTGTCGCTCCAGCCGGCGCCATTCTGGCCATTTTTCAGTTTCAGGTAGCCGAGCGCGAATTCGGCTGGCGACGTGCTGTACTTGACGGCGGCGCTGAAGCTGCTGCCCACGGCATTGCCGTCGGCCGCTTCGCCAAAGCCGTATTGCGCGCTGGCCTGCAAGCCGCGCCAGGCGGGCATGCTGTAGGTGACGGAATTGCTGATACGCACGGTCGTGTCGAGGCCGTCGATGTCGCCCGGGTGGGCGCCGGTCGCGCCCGTCAAGACATTGCTCGATGCCAGCGAACCCACGAGCAGGTAGTACGGCGTGTACTGGCGGCCCGCCGTCACGGTGCCGTAAGCTGTCGATTGCAAGCCCACGTAGGCCTGGCGGTTGAACAGGGAACTGGCCGAACTTTGCGCGCCCGTGTCACTTTCAAAGCCGTTTTCCAGCAGGAACAGCGCCTTCAGGTCGCCGCCCAGGTCTTCCACGCCCTGGAAACCGATCTTGCTGGCGGACAAGCTGCCGCTGCGCATATAGGTATTCGACTTGCCGCCCTGGTTGCTCGCGTACGCGGTGGCCGCGTCGACCACGCCGTAAATGGTGACATTGCTTTGGGCGCAAACGTTTGCGCCGATGAGCGTGGAGACGGCCAGCGCCGCAGCGCGCATGCATGGTGTGTTCATTTTTTTTCCTGACTTTCCTGTTTTCTCTGGCGAAATACGGGCGTGGCGCCGCGTTGCAGTCCCCTCCCGCGAGAGGAGCGTCCGCTGTTCTTCTTGATTTGGATCAAGTGAAGCAAATTATACGCTTATTTACTCACATGTAAGTGATTGACTGTAGGGCTTAGTCTTATAGCAAAACTTTCTTGTGTCTTATAGCAAATCCGGCAGACGTGCGGACGCACGCCCGGCAGCACGGGGAAATCACAGGAACAGGCATGGAAAAAGCAGCGGCAGCGCATGCTGAAAAACACGCGCCCGAAGGCCGTACGGAAAGGGAAAGATGGGAGCGGGGTTGCCGCTCAGCGCAGGATGGCGGGCGCCACCGGCAGGGTTTCAAGAGCAATAAACGCTTCCAGGGCGCGGCGCATGTCTTCGAACACTTGCTTGCCGTAAGCCGCTTCCAGGTGGGCATATTGCAGGTCGATCAGTTTACCCATTTGCATCAGCAAACTGGCGCCCGCTTCGGACAGGTGCACCTTGCGGCGGCGCTGGTCGCCTTCGAACTTGCTGCGCCCGATCAGGCCGATTTCTTCCATGCGCGCCAGGATGCCGCTCATGCTGGGGCTCGAAATCTGGCAGATCTCGCACAGCTCGCGCGGCTCCAGGGTCGGGCTTTCATTCAGCGCGCGCATGATGCGCCACTGCTGCTCCGTCACGCCGAAGTGATTGAGGATGGGGCGGAAATGCTGGAGCAGGCTGTCGCGGGCCTTCAGCAGCAGTTGCGGCATATTCGGATAACGGATCGGTAGCTGCAAGTGGAACTCCTGGGTGGGCCAGCACAATGAGCGTCATTATACGGCTGGCCCGGAGACAATAGCGGCAAAATTCCCCTTCCCTGCCGCTCCCGTGCCATGGCGTCAGCTTTTGGTTTTTCTCTGCTCGGGGATGAAGTGTTCGCGCACGGCCTTGGCCAGCAGCTCCGGCGGCAGCAAGCCCTGCCCCAGCAGGAAGTTGTTGAACGCCAGGCGGTCGAATTTCTCGCCCAGCGCCAGCTCCGTTTCCGCGCGCAGCTGCAGGATGCGCGTATAGCCATAGAAATAGCTGCCCGCCTGGCCCGGCATGTTGAAGGTGTAGCGGTCCAGCTCCTGGCGCGCCATCGGTTTCGACAGCATCACTTCATCCGTCAGGATGCGCCCCGCTTCCTCGCGCGTGACCTGCCCCAGGTTCAGCATCGGGTCGAGCATGGCGCGCGCCGCGCGCAGCATGCGGAACTGCAGCGCGATGAACTGGCCCTCGGCTGGCTCGTACGGAATCATCTCCGCTTCCGCGTACAGCGCCCAGCCTTCCACGTTGACGCTGTTGAATGCGTACAGGCTGCGCGCCTGCGATACGCCGCGCTCCACCATGGCGCTGAACTGCAGCTCGTGGCCTGGGCGGCCTTCGTGCGCGCTCAGGGTCCAGGCGGCGCCCGCGAAATTGAAATCGTCATACGCTTCGCCCTTGCCGCTGGCGGCCGGATTGCTGACGGGGAGGACGAACTGGCCGTGCTCGCCCGTATTGCCGATCAGCGGAGGCGGACGCATATGCGGCGCCGGCTGGGCCGCCGATTCGGCGGCGGACGCCAGGCGCATGGTCATGGCGCGCGCAGGAATATCGACCACGCGCTGCCGGGCGATGCGCTGTTCCAGCTGCGTATTGACACCCTTGTAGTGCGCTTCGAGCTGCTCGTTGGGGATGGAATCGGCCTTCAGCGCGCGCATCACCTGGCGGTAGTCCGTGCCGTCGACGCCCTTCAAGGCCAGCTTGGCCGCCACCACGGGCGCCAGCGCCTGCATGGCGGCGCGCGTTTCCAGGTAAGCCACCTGCGCCCGTTCGACCAGCGCGCGCGGCTCGATGTCGATGCCCACCTGTTTCAGGCGGAATGCATACAGCTCGGGCGCCATGCGGAAATCCGTGCGCGACAGGGGCAGCACCACCTGCTTTTCCCATGCCGCATACTCGTTCAGCTGCTGCTCCATGGCCGCCAGTGCGCCTTCTGCCCCCGTGATCTTCATGTCGGCGAACAGCTTGCGGATGCCGGCGATATACGTCGGCACATTTTCCAGCGACTGTTCCACCTGCAGGCGCACGGGTCCCGCCAGGCCAGGCTGGCCGATCTTTTCCGTGAAGCGCGCCTTGGCCTGCGCCGTGATCGGCGTGCTGCCCGGGAACTGGCCCACGTAGCGTTGCAGGCGTTCGAGCGCCTTGGCACGGCGCGCGGCCGGGCGCTGCTCCTGCAGCAGGCTTTGCATGCTGCCAAAGACCATTTGCGGCACATCGACCCACGGCAGGGCGTATTTGGCTTCCAGCTGCGTGCCCATGATCTCCTGGTCGACGGCGCCGATCAGGATTTCCAGGTCCTGGCGTATGCGCTCGTCGCGTTCCAGTTCCAGCTTTTGCTGCAATTGCGCGCGCGCCTTCTGCATGGCCGCCACGTGGCGCTCGGTGATGTTCGGCCCGAGGTCGGCGGCCTGGCCGTCGTACTGGGCCAGGCCCGTGTCGGAGGCGTCTTCGGGCGAAAACTGCGCCTGCGCCGCCAGCACGATGGCCGCATTGCGGTTGCTCGCTTCAACCCAGGCCGATGAAGCGCCGGCAGTGGCAGGGACGGCGGCCATGGCGGGCATGGTAAACGCGATGGAGAGTGAGGCTACCAGCACGGTCTTGCACAATTGCGGAGTGACGGACATCGGGGGATTCCTTCCTGAGGTGAACGATGAGCGAAGCGGCGAGTATCGGCCAGCCCCGGGTAACTGTCAATTCACCCCGTTCAGCGCGGGCAGGTTCCACGGCGTGACGATCTGGATCGCGGACAAGGGCGGCACCTGCGCCAGGGCGGGCAGCGCGCCCTGCGCCCGCAGTATCTCTTGGCAGGCGCGGCGCATGTCCTGGCCCAGGTCATGGTGCAGCACGGCCTGGACGGCGCCCGACTTGAGCAGCGCCACGTTGTCCGCATCGAGGTCGTGGCCGATGAAGACCTGGCACGGCCGGCCCGCCTGCGCGAATGCCTGCACGATGGCGGCATTGCCGCCGCCGATCGAATACACGGCGGCGATGCCTGGATGCTTAGCCAGTGCTTCACGCACCAGCGCGCCCGTGGCGCCGTCGATACCGTGGCCTTCGCTCACTTCGACGATGGATAAATGGCGGTGCCGTTCGCGCAGCGCGCGGCGAAAGCCGATCTCGCGCTCCTCCTCGCCATGAAAACGGTTGCTGCTCAGGGTCACCAGCACTTGCTGTTTCCTGGGCCGCTGGCCCGCGCCCAGCCACTGGCCGATCAGGCAGGCGGCCGTCTCGCCCGCCGCGCGGTTATCCATGCCCACGTAGCCGCGGCGCGCGCAGGATGGCAAGTCCGTCACCAGGGTCACCACGGGAATGCCGGCCGCCGCCAGCCGGTCCACCGCCTCGGCCACGGGCGGCAAATCCGGCGCTTTCAGCAACACGCCATGGCTGCCGTTCTTGCGGATGCGTTCCAGCTGGTCGACGATGCCGTCCACTTCCAGGGTTTCATGCAGGTGAAAACGCGAGCGCAGCACGGCCGGGTGCAGCGACGGTAACTCCGCTTCCAGCGCGGCGCGCACGGCGTCCGTAAAGCGGCGCGGCGCCACCATCAGCACGTCGAGCATGAACTTCCTGCCGGCCAAGCCCACCTGCGTGCTTTGCCGCGCCAGTTCATCGAGCGCCTGCATCACGCGGCGCACGGTATTCGCGTGCACGCCCCCGCGCTGCTTGATCACGCGGTCGACGGTCGCCACGCTGACGCCGGCCTGCAGCGCCACGACCTTGACGGGAAACGGATGCGTCATGCCATGTCCATTCCATTGATGGTTTTTTGATGGATTTTCTGATGAAAAATGCCGATTTTCATCCCTATACTGATTCTACAACGTAAAACTCAGGAGACACCGCATGACCACCCAAGACGCCGCGCCGCCCGCCCCCTTCTGGCTGTCGCAGCAAGATTGCCGGCTCGATGATTTCATCCGCACCGTCAGCCAATGCACGGTGCTGGCCGACTATCCGCACGCCGTCGCGGTGGAAGACAATATCCTCGTCTACGACTGCGACCAGGTACGTGCGCTGGCCGCCAGTACCGCGTCGCTGCGCGCGCTGCAGGCAGAATGGGGCAAGGCGCTGATGGATGGCCCAGGCGTCATCGTGTTCCGGCGCGCCGTCGACGACACGGCGACGCTGGAACAGGTCAGCGGCGTGTTTCGCGCGCTGATCGCCGAACAGCACGCGAGCGGCCAAGCGGGTGGCGACCATTTCGCCAAACCGGGCGCGAATGACCGCATCTGGAACGCCCAGCAAAAACTGTGTCTGCGCGCGCCCGAAGCGTTCGCGCGCTATTACGCCAATCCCGTGTTTGCGTGGATCGCCGAGGCGTGGCTGGGACCCGCCTACCAGATGACGGCGCAAGTCAACGTCGTCAACCCGGGCGGCGCGGCCCAGGCGCCGCACCGCGACTATCACCTGGGTTTCCAGAGCACCACCGCCTGCGCCGCCTACCCGGCGCCCGTGCACCAGATGTCGGCCCTCTTGACCTTGCAGGGCGCCGTCGCCCACTGCGACATGCCGGTCGAATCCGGCCCCACCCTGTACCTGCCGTATTCGCAGCGCTACCAGGCCGGTTTCCTCGCCTGGCAGCAACCGCCCTTCCGCGATTATTTCGCGCAGCATTGCGTGCAACTGCCGCTGTCACAAGGCGACGCCGTCTTCTTCAACCCCGCCCTGTTCCATGCGGCGGGCCATAACCGTTCGTCCGACATCCGCCGCATGGCGAATTTGCTGCAAGTGTCGTCGCCGTTCGGGCGCGCCATGGAAGCGCTGGACCGCCGCGCCATGAGCGCCGCGCTGTATCCGGCACTGCAGGCGCTGCGCGACCAGGGTGCCCTGTCCGGCGACGGCATCGGCCACGCGATTGCAGCCTGCGCCGAGGGCTATGCCTTCCCCAGCAACCTCGATCGCGACCAGCCCATAGGCGGCATGGCACCGCCCACGCAGCAGCAACTCATGCACGAAGCGCTGGCACAGGACTGGCCCGCCGCCCGCTTCCTCGACGCCCTGGACAGCCATGCCTGGCGCCAGCAAGCTTGATCCCCTATCGCGACATCCTCGGAGACTCCCTATGCAAGACATCAACATCGGCCTGATCGGCGCCGGCTACATGGGCAAGGCGCACACCATCGCCTACAAGGCCGTGCGCAGCATTTTTCACACGGCCTTGAACCCCGTATGCGAATGCATCAGCACCAGCAGCGCGGAAGGCGCCGCCCGCAGCGCGCAGGAACTGGGCTGGAACCGCTCCACGGGCGACTGGCGCGCGCTGGTGGGAGATCCCGCCATCGACGCCATCATCGTCGCCACGCCGCCGGCCACGCACAAGGACATCGTGCTGGCCGCGCTGGCCCTGGGCAAACCCGTGTTTTGCGAAAAACCGCTGGGCATGACGGCCGCCGAATCCCTGCTGCTGGCGCAGGCGGCCGAAGCGGCGGGCGTGGCCAACATGGTCGGCTACAACTACATCCGCACGCCGGCCAGCCAGCTGGCGCGGCAGATCATCGAATCGGGCGAAATCGGCGAGATCATCCACGTCGCCGCCGAACATGTGGAAGACTATCTGCACGACCCGCGCGCGCCTGCCTCGTGGCGCACGCGCGAAGCGACGGCAACGCGGGCCGGCGCGCTGGCCGACGTGGGCTCGCACCTGCTCAACCTGGCCCTGCGCCTGGGCGGCCCCGTCGACTCGCTCGTGGCGGACATGAATACCGTGCACGCGCAGCGGCAAGGGCCCACTGGCATGGAAGCGGTGGAGAATGACGACCAGGGAAATGTGATGCTGCGCTTTGCCAGCGGCGCGCTGGGCGCCCTGACCTTCAGCCGCGTGGCGGCCGGGCGCAAGATGGGTTACACCTACCGCATCACGGGGACGAAAGGCGCGCTCGCCTTCGACCAGGAAAACCAGAACGAATTATGGCTGTACGACGCCGGCCGCCCCGCGCAGCGCCAGGGTTTCCAGCGCCTGCTGATGGGCCCCGTCCACCCCGACTACCTGGCGTTCAGCCAGGGCGCCGGGCACGGCACCGGCTACAACGAGCAGATCGTCATCGAAGCGCGCGACTTTCTGCAGGCGATCGCCGGCGGCCAGCCGGTCTGGCCCACCTTCCGCGACGGCTACGAGGTGGACCGGCTGATAGCCGCCGCGCTGCGCTCCGCCAAAGAGCGCAGCTGGATTTCCCTGCGTTGAACGGCGTTTAGTAGGCCAGGCCGTAACCGAACTTGTACAGCGGACGGGCCGTGTCATACGGCACGTCCGATTTCTGCACTTGCACTTCGGCCATCGACGATGGCAGTTCGAACGGCAGCTTGCCTTGCGGCTTGGCCTTGCCCGTCAGGACATCGAACAGCGCGCCGTCGCTCACGCCGAAGTTGGCGAGGATGGCGCTGGCCTTGTCCTGCACGTTGCCGAGGATGGCCGGGCGGTCCAGGTACACGGTGACCACCGTCTTCGGCGCGAATTTCGCCGCGTTCTTGATCGCCTCGTAGTCGGCATTGCCGTCCACGTAATCGAGGCGGCCCTCGTGCTGCATGCTGCCGAAGATGTAGTTCGGGTGCAGGATTTCATACGGCGCGGCCACGCGCAGCAGGGCCACGTCCGCTTCCTGCGGCGTGGCGACCACCGTGTAGCCATACTGCCTGGCCACGGCCGCATCGATGCCGTACAGGTAGACCTTCTTGACGGTGGCCGCCAGCGGCAAGACCTTGTCCTTGTTTTCCAGCAAGACCAGCGAGCGGCGCTGCGCGTCCAGGCCAGCCTCGACGAAGTCCGCCTTGCCCACCGTGGTGGCCGCATTGGCCGCATCGACGAACGGATGCTCGAACAGGCCCTGCTTGAATTTCTGGATCAGGATGCGCCGCGCCGACGCGTTGATGCGCGCTTCCGTCAGCTGGCCACGCTGCACGGCTTGCGTCAGGTACGGCGCTTCCGTCACGCCGCCAAACTGGTCCATCCCCGCCGTCACGGCCTTCACGTAGCGCTCGGCCTTGGTGGCGTCTTCCATGCCCCACGGCGTGCCAAAGCCCATGAAGGAAGGCGCGACGCCAGGCGCCGTGCCGTTGCGGCAGTTGGCGTCGCAGTCGGAGGTGATGCCCCAGTCGGACAGGATCACGCCTTCAAAACCGTATTTGCCGCGCAGCAGATCCGTCAGCATGGTCTTGCTGAAGCCGGCCGCCACCTGTTCCAGGGTGATGCCGTCGATCGTGATATTGCCGTCCGGCAGAGCGTAGGTCGGCATGACGGAAGCCGCCTTGGCCGTGAAGGCGCCCTCGAACGGTTTCACGTGGTAGGCGAAATTATTTCCCGGGTAGGTCATGTAGCGGCCATAGTAATTGTGGCCGTCGTAGCCCTCTTTCGTAGCGCCGTAGCCGACCCAGTGCTTTACGACAGCCACCACGCTGCCGTCGTGCAGGCCCGTGTTCCCGTCCTGGAAGCCCTCGATATAGTGCTGCACCATGCGCTTGGCCAGGTCCGCGTCTTCGCCAAAGGTGCCGTTGATGCGCGACCAGCGCGGCTCGGTGGCCAGATCGGCCTGCGGCGACAGGGCCTGCGTGATGCCGACGGCCAGGTATTCCTGGCGCGCGATGTCGCCGAAGCGGCGTACCAGCGCATCGTCGCCGATGGCGGCCAGGCCCAGGGTTTCAGGCCATTGCGAAAAACCCTTGGTGCCGGCGCTGGCGCCCACCGTGTACTGGAAATGGTGGCGTGGGTCCGTGCTGATGGAAACAGGGATGCCGTGGCGCGACGTTTCGCTCAGGGCTTGCACCTTGTTGTACTGGGCCGCCATGTTGGCCGAGTCGCCCGCCATGCGCGTAATGAAGGTGTTGACGTACTGCTTGACGATCAGGTCTTGCAGGGCCGTCAAATCGTACGCGCCGCCCTGGCCGATGCCGGTGGGGTCAGCAACGGTGGGCGCCGTACCGTGCATCATCAGGCCCGCTTTTTCATCGAGGCTCATGTGCGACAGCAGATCGTCGGCGCGCACCTCGGCCGGCAGGCGCCAGTCTTCGTATCGATCGATCTTGCCGTTGCGGTTCATGTCCTTGAAGGCATAGCCATCGACCTGGATCTGGCTGTAGGTGGTGGCGCCGAACACGGGCTGCTTGTATTCCACGCTGCCGTTATTGCCGCAGGCGGCCAGGGCAAGCGTGGCGACGCAGCCGGCGACCATGCGGGCCATCGGTTTCAAAGTGCAATTCATCATTATCTCCAAGACTGTTTTTGTAGGTATCAAGGCGCGGCAGCAAGGCCGGCCGAAAACAATATAGCGTGAGAATGCGTGAGTTTCTTGACCGCGCAGCACGCGTTTTATACCCGCGAGAACAATTTTTGGTTAGATGGCACAACAACCAACAATCTCCTACAAAGTGCTAATATTTGTGAAAAATTACTACAACAAGCAGGATAAGCAGGAGACAGCCTTGCACAAACCCGACACGCGCACGGTTTCGAACCGGATCGCGCAGCAATGCGCGCGCGCCATGCAGGCCGATGGCCACGACCCCGCCGAGTTTTTTCAGCGCACGGGCATCACGCCGGCGCAGCTGGACGAGCCGGGCGGCCGCATCAACGCCGAGCGGCACCGCCGCATGACGGCCTACGCGCAGCAGCTGCCGCAGCACCGCGGCCTGCTCGACCTCGACGTGACGCACTGGTTCGCGCATTACTCGGGCATCGCCCACGTCTGCTTCAACCGCCCCACCCTGCGCAGCGCGCTGCACGAGCTGCTGCACTTGCGGGGATTGATCGGCGAATTCGATTTCATGCTGATGAGCGAAAATGGCACGCGTATCGAGATCGAATACCTGTCCGAGTTCTGCCCGTCGGGCGGCGCCATGCAGGCGCTGGCTAATTTCCGCATGCTGTCGCTGGTGGCGCGCGCCTACGACGATGGCGCGCCCACCGCCTTCCATGCCGGATTCCAGGGCAAGGCGCCATGGTTCGCGCCGGCCATTTCCGAGTGTTTCGGCGCCGCCGCCACCTTTGGCCAGGCGCGCAATACATTGACGTTCGACGCACCGGCGCTGGACCGGCCCTTCGCCCAGTTCAACGCCATGCTGGCGCCCCACGCGCTGCGGCACGCGCAGGGGCAATTGCAGCAGCTGCAGGGGGCGCAGCTGTTTTCGGCCCGCGTGGAGCAAGCCATCATTGATCTGCTGGGTCAGCAAGGCGCGGGCGACGCCGATAGCGCCTCGCTGCTGCCGGCCCTGTGCGACGGCCTGGCGATGAACCGCTGGACCCTGCAGCGCCAGCTGCAGCAGGAGCAGACCTCGTTCCGCGCACTGGAACTGCGCGCCAAGAGCCGCGAATCGCGCCGTTTGCTGCGCGAAACAAGCCTGAGCGTGGCGGAAATCGGCGACCGCTTGGGCTTTTCCTCGCAAAGCGCGTTCACCCGCTTCTTCAAGAACCAGTTCGAACTGCCGCCGGCGCGCTACCGGCAGGATGCCGCCGGAGCCTAGACGTTCAGTTGCCGGTTCATGGCGACGATGTCGTCATGGCTGGCATGCGCGCCCAGCTTGGCGAACTGCGCCGGCATCCGGTCGCGTATCGCGGCCGCCTTGCCGGGAACCGCCGCGGAAAACGCCCTGGCCATGGCGGGCGCCTCAAGGTCGCAGCAGTAGGCGGGGGTACAGGGCTGCTGGCGCCAGGACTGCGCCAAGGTGCCGCCATCAACCGCGTCAAATCCGGCCTGCTCCACCAAGGTCATCGCCGTCTGCATGGCCATCGGGTCATCTCCGGCGACGGCAATGGCGAGGCGGCCCGGCGTGCCTGCAGGCTGGCCCAGCGCGGCCAGCGTATGCGCCAGCACATTGTTGAAGGCCTTGACCACCGGGCGCCCCAGCTGGGCTGACACCCAGATGCTTTCGGCCATGCCCGCATCGATCTGCGCAATCGCCGCGTCACGCATGCCAGGGTAATAATTACTGGTGTCGATCACGGTGACCTGCGGCGGCACGGCGTCGAACAGGCCGGCAGGCAGGCTGGCCATGGCCGGCAGCGGAATGGCCAGCACCACCACATCCACGCCATCAACGGCGCCATGCACATCAGCCGGCACCGCGCCGATGTCGTCGGCCACGCTTTGCACGCCTTTGACGCCGCCGGAATTGGCTATCTTCACCTCATGGCCGGCGGACAGCAGCTTGCGCGCCAGGGTTGCGCCGATATTTCCCGTTCCAATAATTCCTATTTTCATGTTCATGAGCTCCGTGTCGTTGATCGTCCAATGTGCTGTGATTTTAGGAGCCTTATGCAATAATGGGAAGTACCCACCAAAAAGTAAGTAACCCACATATCATGACAAAACAACGGGAATGGAATTGTGGCGATCCGCAAAATCGCCGAGACTGGGCCGACGCCACCACCGAGACCTTGCGCGTACTCGAAGGCAAATGGAAGATCATCATCCTGTGCCAGCTGTTTGCGGCCAAGGCGCCGTTGCGCTTTTCCGACCTGGAGCGCCTGATTGAGGAAGTCAACCAGAAAATGCTGATCCAGCAGCTCAAGCAGCTGGAAAAGGACGGTATCGTCGTGCGCAAGGTCTATGCGCAGGTACCGCCCAGGGTGGAATATGCATTGAGCGAGATCGGCCATGCGCTGGGACCGTCGATGCAGGCACTGATCGAGTGGGCCGAACTGCGGCGCGCACGCCTGGCGCACGCCGCTGCCGATCGTGCCGCGCCAGATTAAACCTGCGGCGCCGCCCTTGCCTGCGGCCGTATCCGGAACCAGATCGCATACATGGCGGGCAAGAACACCAAAGTCAGCACCGTGCCGGCAAACGTGCCGCCGATCAGGGTATAGGCCAAAGTACCCCAGAATACCGAATGGGTCAGCGGGATAAACGCCAGAATGGCCGCCAGCGCCGTGAGGATCACGGGACGCGCGCGCTGCACGGTCGCTTCCACCACAGCGTCGAACGGCGCCAGGCCGGCCGCCTCGTTCTGGTGGATCTGGCCGATCAGGATCAGGGTATTGCGCATCAAAATGCCCGACAGCGCGATCAGGCCGACCAGCGCATTGATGCCGAACGGCTGCTGGAACAGCAGCAAGGTAGGCACCACGCCGATCAGGCCCAATGGGCTGGTCAGGAACACCATCACCATCGCCGAGATCGAACGCACCTGCAGGATAATCATCAGCAAGGTCAATGCCAGCATGATGGGGAACAGCGGCAGCATGGCTTGCGTGGCCTTGGCCGATTCCTCGATGGAGCCGGCCTGCTCGATGCGGTAGCCGGCCGGCAGCTTGTCGATGACCGTTTGCAGCTGCGCCGTGATGGCGCCCGAGACGTCGGGCGGCTGCATGCCGTCGGCGATGTCGCCGCGTACGGTAATCGTCGGCTGGCGGTCGCGCCGGCGCATCACCGGTTCTTCCGAGCGCACCTCGACGCTGCCAACCTGCGACAGCGCGATGCGCTCGCCATTCGCGCCGGCCAGGGTCAGGTCGGCGATGCGCGCCGGGTCCAGCCGCACGTCGCCGGCCGCGCGCGCCACCACCTGCACCGTGCGGATATCTTCGCGCACGGCCGTGACAGGCACGCCGCTGAGCAGGAACTGCAGTTGCTGCGCCACCGCGGCCGACGTCAGGCCCATCGCCTGCAAGCGCTCCTGCTGCAGGCTGAAATGCAGGGTCGGCGTACGCGTGCCCCAGTCGGTATTGACGGTGCGCATCAAGGGGCTGGCCTGCATCACGGCTTGCACCTGGCCGGCGATGCCGCGCAACACCTCGGGATCGGGGCCGCTGACCCGGTAGGCGACGGGAAACGGCGAATACGGGCCGAACACCAGTTGCGTGACGCGCACCCTGGCCTCGGGCGCCAGCCCGGCGGCCACCGCCACACGCAAACGCTGCTTCAGGGCGTCGCGCGCCTGCTGGCTGTCGGTGCGCACGACGATCTTGGCAAACGACGGGTCGGGCAATTCTGGCCCCATCGCCAGGTAAAAGCGCGGCGCGCCCTGGCCGACATAGGCCGTGACGATCTTCGCCTCGGGTTGGCGCGCCAGCCACGCTTCCACCTTGGCCGCCGCGCCGCTGGTCTGCCCGATCGCGCTGCCGTAGGGCAGCTGCACTTCGATCAGCACTTCAGGACGGTCCGATATCGGGAAAAACTGCTTCTTGACGACGGCCATGCCCAGCACGGCCAGCACGAACAAGCCGATCACGGTGCAGAACACCAGCCATTTGCGGGCGATCACGCGCCCCAGCAGCCGGCGAAAACGGTGGTAGCGCGGCGTGTCGTACAGCGCATCATGGCCGCCGGCGACGTGTTTGAGTTCAGGCAGCAGCTTCACGCCCAGGTAGGGAGTGAACACCACCGCCACCACCCACGAGGCGATCAGGGCGATGCCGACGATCCAGAACATATTGCTCGTGTATTCGCCGGCGCTCGAACGCGCAAAGCCGTTCGGCATGAAGCCCACGGCCGTGACCAGGGTGCCGGCCAGCATGGGTGCGGCCGTGTGGCTCCAGGCATAAGCGGAGGCGGCGATGCGGCTGTAGCCCTCTTCCATCTTCACGACCATCATTTCGATGGCGATGATCGCGTCATCCACCAGCAGGCCCAGGCCCAGGATCAATGAACCGAGGGTGATGCGGTCGAAGTTCTTGCCCGTCGCCGCCATCACGATGAACACCACGGCCAGGGTCAATGGCACGGCGGCGGCCACCACGATGCCGACCCGCCAGCCCATGCTGATAAAGCACACCAGCATCACCACCAGCAGCGCGGCGAGGAACTTGAGCATGAATTCGTCGACGGCCGCGCCGATATTGACGGCCTGGTCGGTGACCTTGGCCAGGCTCATACCCAGCGGCATGGCGGCGCCGATGGCCGTCACTTCCCCGTCCAGCGCCTTGCCCAGGTCCAGCCCGTTCCAGCCGTCGCGCATGACCACGCCCAAGAGCAGCGCCGGTTCGCCGCCATTGCGCACCATGAAACTGGCCGGATCTTCCTGGCCGCGGCGCACGGTGGCGATATCGGACAGGGTCAGGGTGCGCCCCTGCGCCGCCACAGGCGTATCGCGGATCTTTTGCAGCGCGTCGAGCGCGCCGTCGAGGCGGATGAATACCTGCGGCCCGCGCGTTTCAACGGAACCGGCCGGCGTCAAGGCATTCTGGCCGTTCAGCGCGGCAAACACGTCCTGCGCCCGCACGCCCAGGGTGGCCAGGCGCTCCTGCGAAAACTCCACGTAGATGCGTTCGGCCTGCTCGCCGATGATATTGACCTTTTTCACCCCCGGCACGTGCAGCAGCCGCTGGCGCAGGGTTTCCGCCTCGCGCACCAGCAGGCGCTGCGGCTCGCCCTTGGCTTTCAGCGCATACAGGGCAAAGGTGACGTCGGCGTATTCGTCATTGATCATGGGGCCGATCACGCCGGCCGGCAAATTGGCCGCCTCGTCGCCGGCCTTCTTGCGCGCCTGGTAAAACTCGGCCTGCACCTGGTCGGGCGGCGTGCCGTCGAGCAGGGTCAGTGTCGTGAAGGCCAGGCCCGGCGTGGTATAGGTCTCGGCCCGTTCGTACCAGCGCAGCTCCTGCAGGCGCTTTTCGATCTTCTCGGCCACCTGGTCCTGCATTTCGCGCGCGCTGGCGCCTGGCCAGGCGGTGACGATGGTCATCACCTTGACCGTGAACGCCGGGTCTTCCGCGCGCCCCAGCTTGAAGAACGACAGCAGACCAGCCAGCGAAATGAGACAGATCAGGAACAGGGTGACGGATCGCTCGCGCACGGCCAGCGCGGACAGGTTGAAGCCGGCCGCGCTCATGGACGCGCTCCCGCGGCGGCGGCCACTGGCGCCTGTTCGACCCTGACCTGCTCGCCCTGGCGCAGCAGATGGGCGCCCAGCGCGACGATGCGTTCGCCCGCCTTCAGGCCATTCACGTCGGCGCCATCCTCGTGCAGCCGCAGCAACCTGACGGGCCGCCAGCTGACCTGCGACGGCGCGCCGCCGATCACCCACACGCCCTGCCCCTTGCCCGCGTCATGCAGGGCCGCCAGCGGTACTTGCACGCTGGCGGCGCCAGCTTGCGCGCCGGGCAGGCGCAAGGTGACGGTGGCGCCCAGCGGCGCGCTTGACAGCGCCGCGTCGAGCACATAGCGCGCCTCGAAAGTGCGCGTTTGCCGGTCCGCCGTCTGCGACAGCTGGCGCAAGGTGGCCGGCACGCCGGCACCCGGCCTGCCGAACAGGGTAGCCTGGCCCGTGGAGCCGAGCGCGGGACGCAAGGTTTCAGGCAGCTGGATCGCCGCTTCGCGCCGGCCGTCATGGGCCAGGCGCACCACCACCTGCCCGGCCGCGACCACCTGGCCCGGTTCGGCCAGGGTGTCCATCACGACGCCGTCGGCGTCGGCCAGCAGCACCGCGTACTGCAGCGCATTGCGCGCCACCCCGGCCTGGGCTTCGGACGCCTTGAGCTGGGCGGCGGCCGCGTCAGCCGCCGCCTTTACCTGGTCGTAGCTGGATGCCGAGATGGCGCCCGTGCCGCGCAATTCGCGGTAGCGCGCTTCTTCATCCGCCGCCTGGCGCGCGCGGGCGCGGTCGGCGATGACTGTTTCGTGGCGCGCTTGCGCCAGCAGTTGCAAGTCGTCGGCGTCGAGGCGCATCAATGGCTGGCCACGGCGCACGGCCTGGCCGGAGTCGACCAGCCGTTCGCGCACCTTGCCGGCCACGCGAAAACCGAGATCGCTCTGCACGCGCGGCGCGACCACGCCCGTGAAGCTGCGCGTGCCCGCTTCGGCGCCCTGCACCGTGACGGCACGCACCAGCGGTGTGGCCGTGCGAGGATCGGCCTGCGCCTTGTCGGCGCAGGCGCTCAACACCAGGGGTAAAGTGGAAATGACAACAGATGAAGCGAGGCGGCGCCAGCGCATAGGAATTCCATGAATGAGTGATCAGAGCCCTCATTCTGGTACTAGTGACCAATTAAGTCAATCGTCACTTATCATTGAAGCGGCTATGGCGACAAACTGCGCAACACCAGACTGGACAGCTGCACCACGGCCGTTTCGCTGCTGTCGACGCTGTGTTGCAGCAGCAAGGGATTGACGTAGGGGCGCATCACCAGGTAGATGGCGCTGGCCGTTTCGTCGAGCGGCGTCTTGCGTTCGAAGTCGCCCGTCTTGCGCCCCTGCTGCAAGATATCCTGCAGCAAGGCGCCCATCGCCAGCTCGTAGGCCTGCACGGCCGGCCAGCGTTCGGTGGCGGCCGAAGCGGCGATGTCGTACAGCTTGCGGTCCTGGAAAAACAGCCGCAAGCTGGCCTCGACGCTGGCCCTGAACATGCGCCGCAGCTGCTCTGGCGGCCGCCCGGCAGCCTCGACGGCCGCCTTCACCTCCGTCTCGATCTGGTGCAGGCAGTTGCCGCAGATATGCTCGCCGATGGCTTGCTTCGATTCGAAGAACTTGTAGATATAGGCCTTGGAAAAGCCGATCGCCCTGGCCAGGTCGGAGACGGTCGTCTTTTCATAGCCGTAGCGGCTGAAGTAATCGGTGGCGGCGGCAACGATCTGGTCGCGCACGTCGTGGCCGGCGGGGCCGCGTGCTGGGCTGGGTGTGTCGGGTGTGGTGGAATTCATGGCGACAGCTTAACGCGCCGCGCCGGAATGCACAATAAGTGACCAAACTGTATTATAGTCACACATTATTCTCTTTTGAACAGGAAGACCACCATGCCACTGCCACGCCTGCGCCTCCCCTTTCTGCTGATCGCCGCCGGCCTGGCCGCCACCGGCTGCACCGTCGGCAACGATTACCGCCGGCCCGAACTGCCGCAAGCGGCCCAGTACCTGCACCAGGCGGCGCTCGGCGCGCGCCAGGACGCTGACTCTGCCGAACTGCGGCAGTGGTGGACGGCCTTCGGCGATCCGCGCCTGACCCGCTTGGTGACAGTGGCGCTCGCGCAAAACCTCGACCTGGCGCAAGCGCAGGCCAGGGTCAGCCAGGCGCGCGCGGCCATCGGTGCGGCCAACGCCGCGCTGCTGCCGTCGGCCAGCCTTGGCGGCCAGGCGGCGCGCGCCTACCAGTCCGTGCAAACGCCGCTGGGCCAGGTATTGAACGCCACGCCAGGCTATGAGCGCGCAGGCAACGCGCGCGAATTGAACCTGCAGGCATCGTGGGAACTCGACCTGTTCGGCGGCCTGCGCCGCGAACGCGAAGCGGCGCGCGCCGATTACGCAGCCAGCGAAGCGGGATGGGCCGCCACGCGGCTGGCCGTAGCGGCGCAAACGGCCGACCTGTATCTGACGATCCAGGGGCTGCAGGCACGGCTCGACCTGGCGCGCCGGCACGTCGGCACCGACGCGGCGCTGCTGGAACTGGCCACGCTGTTATATGACAAGGGATTGGCGAACGAGCCAGCGCTGCGGCAAGCCGAAGCGTCGCTGGCGCAGGCGCGCGCCGTCGTTCCCGGCCTGGACACGGCACGCGAAGTGGCGCTGCATGCGCTCGACGTGATGCTGGGCGCGGCGCCAGGCACCTATGACGATGACATGGCAGCCGCCGGCGCGATGGCGCGCGCGCCGCGCATCACGGCCGGCGGCTCGCCGGGCGAACTGCTGCGGCGCCGGCCCGACCTGATCGCCGCCGAACGGCGCCTGGCCGCCGCCAGCGCGCGCACCGGCGCGGCCGTCGCCGAGTACTACCCGAAACTGAGCCTGGGTGCGCTGTTTGGCAGCGCCACGGCCGGCGGCACCCTGTTCGGCAGCGGTTCCGGCCAGGCCGCCGGCATGCTGGGCCTGCGCTGGCGCCTGTTCGATTTCGGCCGCATCGACGCCCAGATCGAAGCTTCCCGTGGCCAGGAAGCCGAGCTGCTGGCGGCCTACCGGCTCGCGGCGCTGCACGCAGCCGAAGACGTGGAAAACGCCGGCTCGGCCCTGCTGCGCCACGAAGAACAGGCCAGCTTGCTGGCGCAAGGCGTGCATGCGCTAGAACGCGCCCGCGCCGCCGCGCTGGCCGCCTACGAGAAAGGTGTGGTCAGCCGCCTTGACGTGCTGCAGGCCGACTCCCGGCTGCTGCGCGCAGCGGACGCGCGCGAACAGGCGCAAACGGCATCGGCACGCGCTGCCGTCGCCACCTACCGGGCGCTGGGCGGCGGCTGGCAGGCGCCGCAGGCGGGGACGGAGGCGGTGGCAGCCCGGTAAATGCGGATGGCAGCCATTGTTCCACCGCTGTCTGGCGCAGGTGGTGGAACAGAATTGCCTTTTGAGTAAGTTTTACGCATACTCGTGCGCCCTGCCTTTTCATTGCCTTTGAACATGACCATCAGCCTGCGCGCCGTCACGGCCGACAATTTCGACATCATCAGCGAACTGCCCCTGCTGCCCCAGCAGCGCGACTATCTGGCCAGCAACGACTATTCGATCGCGCAGGCCAGCTTTTACCCCGCCACCATGCATACGCGCGCCGTGTATTGCGCCGAGGAGGTGATCGGTTTCCTGATGTTCGTCTCGCCTGACGACGACAATCCGCCCGGCCACTATCAGATCTGGCGCTTCATGGTCGACCACCGGCGCCAGGGACAAGGCCATGGGAGGGCTGCGCTCGCCCTGGCGCTGGCGGAAATCCGCGCCCGACCGGATGCGCGCAGCATCGAGATTTGCTACAAGCCAGGCAATGCCAACGCTCAAAAATTCTATGCCAGCATGGGCTTCGTGAAAAAAGGCATGGATGCCGATGGCAACGACATGCTGGCAGTCATCGAACTGGCTTAACTGTCCTGCGCTGCGTTCGCATCGACCCTGGCATCGAACGCCAGCCGCGCCGCATCGATGGCATCGCGGTGGCCATGCGCCCAGGCGCCCAGCGCGCTGATGGGAATCAGCAGCGAACGTCCCAGGTCCGTCAGCGCGTAGTCGACGCGCGGCGGCACGGTGGGAAACACGGTGCGCGTCACGAGGCCGTCGCGCTCGAGCCCGCGCAGGGTCAACGTCAGCATGCGCTGCGAAATGCCGCCGATCAGCCGGCGCATCTCGTTGAAGCGCTTGGTGCCATTGCCCAGCAAGATCACCACCATCACGCTCCATTTGTCGCCCACGCGCGTGAGGATGTCCGTGATCGGGCGGCAGGAAGCGGCCACGCCCGCATGGCCGCCCTCGTCGCGCATGCGCCGCTCCAGTTCCGCCCCTTGCGCGGCGGCGGCGCCAATAGTCACATCCGTGTGCCCCAGTGTGGAAAAAGTGCCTTCTTGTGCGTTCATTTGATAGTCACTATATTTACCTCGGTTACAAAAACATACCACCCGATCATACCACCCAAGAAGGCCCATATGAACATCCTGCATATCGATTCGAGCATCCTCGGCGAGCATTCCATCAGCCGCCAGTTGTCCGCCGCCATCATCGCCCGCCTGCAAGCGGCCGCGCCTGGCGCCACCGTCCAGTACCGCGACCTGGCGGCGCAACCATTGCCGCAATTTACGGCCGCTCCCAGCGAAGCCGACGGCGCGGCGCTGGCCGGCGCGCTCGATCAAGTGCTGGATGCCGACGTCATCGTCATCGGCGCGCCCATGTACAACTTCGCCATCCCCAGCCAGCTCAAGTCGTGGCTCGACGCGCTGGCCGTGCCCGGCAAGACCTTCCAGTACGGCGCCAACGGTCCCGAAGGTTTGCTGGGCAGCAAGCGCGTGATCATCGCCTCGACGCGCGGCGGCTACTACGGCGCCGACACGCCGATGGCCAGCCTGGAGCACCAGGAAAGCCATCTGCGCGCCTTCCTCGGTTTCCTCGGCATCACGCAGATCGAGATCGTGCGCGCCGAAGGCGTCAAGGTCAGCGATGCGGCCAGGGCGCAGGCATTGACGGGCGCTTTCGAGCAGATCGGCGCGCTGCAAGCGGCCTGATGAGTGCCAACTGCGCCGCACGCCGTTGCGGCGCAGCCCCATGGTAACCGGCCGGCAAGGAAGCGCCAGATGCGCTAAGCTGCCGGACCCCCAACCACAAGGACCACCATGACCCTGATCATCGTCGCCACCATCGATGCCCAAGCCCAACATATCGACGCCGTGCGCGACGCCCTGGAAGCCGTCGTAGCACCGAGCCGCGCGGAAAGCGCCTGCCTGCGCTACGAACTGCACCTCGACAACAAGATTCCCACGCGCTTCATCATGCTGGAAGAATGGACCGACAAGGCAGGCCACACGGCGCATGAAGCGACGCCGCACTTCAAGACGCTGGTCGCCGCAGTGGGCGACAAGGTCGTCAAGATCGACATCGCGGAATTGAGCAAGCTGAAGTAAGGCCGGCGCGCCGCGCTAGCGCGTGGCCGTATTAGAAAGTTGCCATCTATAATATGGCAACTTTTCTTTATGGCCATCATGACTCCATTTTCCTGCATACGCGGCGCCGCAGCGGCTGCCGCCTTGACCCTCTGCATCAGCGCTTCGGCGCAAGCTCCCCTTCCTTTGACCAAGCTGGTGGGCGAATACAATCTTGCCTCGTCGGCAACCGTGCCGGCCAGCACCTGGGGCTATTCCAAGGGACGCATTTTGGTCAAGCAACTCGATGAGCGGCATCTGATGATCGTCCTGTCCTGCGAGTGGAAACGCGAACCGAAGGCCGTCTGCGGCGATTATTTCTATGCCCAGCAACGCGACGACGGCCTGTATCTGCAGGACATGAACACCTTCGCCATGCGCCTGTACTTCGATCCCGCCTCGCGCAAACTCACCATCATTTCGCGCGGCGCCGACGCGAAACAGAGCGTGCGGCATGACGTATTCGCCGCCACCACCGCGCCGCTCACGGACCCCGCCCTCGTGCGGCGCATGAAGCGCGAACTGTCGAATGCCGACAGCAAGGAAAACCGGCGCGTGTTCGGCCCCTACACCAAGTGGGACTACCAGGAAAACCGCATCGAATTCCAGCGCCAGGACTTGACGGCGCCGTGATGGCGCGCCTGGGCGGGCTTCAAACGCGATACGGTCTGGCCCGCAATGGGCCTGGTCGGCCGACGATGGACCTACCGTTTTTCAATTCCGATCATTTTTGGCGGCGATGGATCTTTTCTGCGCTCGCATACCAATACGCGCAAAGCGACAGCTAGCGACACGCCATTTGTGTGCAAGTATTTTGCCGCCACAGCGGTGCCAAGCATTTCCTGGAAGATAATCGCCACATCTATTTTTTGTGCGGTCAATGCGTCGATCCGCCTGGGATGATCAAGCTCCAACTGCACGAGGCCACCGATGTAATTTTTATTTACCATGTAAATTCATGTCAAGTATGGAACAGGCACCGTAACCTCCCGCTTCGGGACTACCGTAGTTCGGCAGCCCCCCTCATTGATCTTTTTCCAGTATCTTGCGTATCTCTGCCCTTACTCTGTGGATACGGCTTCGTACAGTTCCCATCGGGCATCCCATCCTTATTGCAATCTCGTCATAGCGCATACCTTCATCCTCGCGCAACAATAATGCCTTTTTCAAGGGCGCCGGCAAATTGGCGATTAATCGAATAATTTCCATCCCCGTTTCCATTGCACTACATATCTCTTCCGGACTATCTTCATCAACCAAGTCCAATGCATCAACGACATTATCTGCGCCATCAATAAAATCAACCGAACTTAAATTAACTTCCCCGCCACCACAATAATCAGACCTTATACAGCGCATGGCCATTGAATATAACTTCGGATAAAACATCGAACACCCACAACCTCTTTTAAACCATAGAAAAACATTGAGAAATATAAGCTGAACCATGTCATCAATATCTTCCTCGCGATGAATGGACTGACTTACCAAATTTCTTATGCGGATACGATATCTGATATACAGCGCATGAAATGCCGATGCAGTATTCACACAATTAATTTCTAATGAGAAATTTTCATTTCCATCGGACATGCATCACTCACTGTAGCCAAAGTTGATCTCATATCCTAGCAGCAAGAATATATCCTCAAGCTAACACCCAAAAGAACATTGATTTATATCAATACATGCAATACAAGATATTTAATATTATAAAAAAATAAATATATATTCCATCAAGAAATGATTAACCAGGAAATGTTTTTTATGCACGTAAAAATAACACTGTTCCAGACCTAATTAAATCTATTGAGGTAATTAATGTTTCCTTATAGAAATTTTATATTACTAGCTTATTGACGTGTTTACCTTCGTGCGCAAGGGTAAATTTTTATGTAGTAATATTGAAAAAAAATATTCAAAGCATTTTGGGTGAGCATTCCTGATGAGTAAAAAAACAAGCACTTCATACGTCATCGAGTTTACGCAGCGAACGACGCGGGTATTACGGTCGCTCGATGTGGAGTCCGGACGA
Organism: Janthinobacterium sp. HH104; assembly: GCF_001758715.1. NCBI lineage: Bacteria > Pseudomonadati > Pseudomonadota > Betaproteobacteria > Burkholderiales > Oxalobacteraceae > Janthinobacterium > Janthinobacterium sp. HH104. The sequence continues at coordinate 240,609 of NZ_LRIB01000027.1, forward strand.
ATGAAGATTGACATCAAAGATACGGCGATGCCGTTCGACACCCGAATAGTCGATGCCTGGGTCAGCATCGAAGACGGCATCCTGTGGCTGGAGCATGAAACGGGAGATGAGTATACGGTGAGAATCAGGCTTGCCACGGTGCTGCGCTGGTCGCGTCAACCCAAATGGTAGCCAGGCTGCCGGCGCCACGCGGCAGTTTTTGCCACCTTCTCTACTACAGTTTCTTCATGCCACCCTGCTGAAAGCGGGGTCGGGCGCAATACCCTCCGAGCAGGTCGCGGGCCATATTGCCTGGCGTTACAGGGAATCGAGCCTGGCCAGCATCGTGGCAGCCTGCTGCCGGAAAGCCGCGATTGTCGCCTCGTCCATTTTCTCCAGCTGGCGATACGCCATGCCTATGCGGGGATTGCGCTCCAATGTGTCCGCGTTGCGATGGAAAAAATCCCAGTACAGGGCATTGAAGGGACAGGCGCGCTCGCCGATGCGCGCCTTTTTATCGTAATGGCAGCCTTTGCAATAGTCGCTCATGCGGTCGATATACGCGGCGCTGGAGACATACGGCTTGGTGGCCAGCAGCCCGCCATCGGCGAACTGGCTCATGCCGGCGGTGTTGGGCAGTTCCACCCACTCGAAGGCATCGATATAAATGCCCAGGTACCAGCCATGCACCTTGGCCGGATCGAGGCCGGCCAGCAGTGAGAAATTGCCGATCACCATCAGGCGCTGGATGTGATGCGCGTGCGCCTGTTCCAGCGACTGGGTAATCGCCCGCGACAGGCAATGCATCTTCGTCTTGCCATCCCAGAACCATGACGGCAGCGGGCGCGCATGGCCAAAGAAATTCTTTTCGACATACCCCGGCATCTGGGCCCAGTAAACACCGCGCACATATTCGCGCCATCCCAGGATCTGGCGTATAAAGCCCTCGACCGCAGCCAAGGGGGCATGGCCAGCGTGATAAGCCGCTTGCGCCCTGGCGACGACTTCGCGCGGATTAAGCATTTTCACGTTCAGCGCGAACGACAGCAGGGAATGAAACAAGCGCCACGCCTTGACGCTCATCGCATCCTGGAAGTCGCCAAAATGCGGCAAGGCCCGCTCGATGAAGGCATCGAGCTGCTGCAGCGCCTCATCCCGGTTCAGCGCCCACGCCAGCCGGTCCGCACGCGGCGCGCCGAAGCTTTTCACGCCGGCCGCGACGATGCTTTCCCATAACCGAGAATGGTCATGCACGGTGCGCGGGTCTTGCGGCTCGGCGGGCGTGCCGCGCCAGGCCTTGCGGTTATCGTGATCGAAGTTCCACTGCCCGCCGACGGGTTTTTTCGCGTCCTCCATCAGCACTTGGTGCGTGCTGCGCATCTGGCGGTAGAAGAACTCCATCAGCCATTGCTTGCGTCCGGCGAAAATATCGGCTGCCTCGTGGCGGGCCGTATAGAAATGGTCGCTGTCGACCATCCGCCATGGAATGCGCGAGCGGCGCCCGGCCTGGTACAACTGCTGGTCGAGGCGCCACTCGTCTGGCGCCTGGTATTCGAAGGCGCAAGCGTCATAGCGAAGAATCAGCGCTTCGACATTCTCCGGTATCGAGCGCGTGCTTGCCACGTCGCCGATGGCGATGTAATGCACGGTGTGACCACGCTGGCGCAGCTGGCGCGCCAGCTCGCGCATGGCAGCGAAGATCGCCAGGATTTTCTGCGCATGGTGCAGCACATAATCGGTTTCCTGCCGCACCTCCATCAAGACATAGATGGTGGCGTGATCGACTTCGGTGAACCAGCGGTGCCGCGCATTGAGCTGGTCACCGAGTATCAGGCGCAGCGTGGGCATCGGTGAGGTCATGATTAATCTGTACGATGGTTGAATTCACCGCGGCGGCGGCGCTTATCCCTGCGGTGCCGGCACCGGCTGCGGTACGGGAGCTGGCGCGGGCGCAGGAGCAGGCTCCGGCACCGCCTTGCCATGCGATTCCTGCCCGCCATCGCCTTCGGCCGGCATGGCCAGCGGCGCCGGCGGCGCGCCCTCTTGCAGCAAATCTCCGGGCTCTTCCACCGGTTCATCCTGCGGTTCCTCGACCGGTTCCACATGGCGCAGCGGCGGTGGCGGCTTGCCGCCGGGGAAGATGGCATCGCGCGACAGTTTTCCTGTATCGAGCGCCGTCTTGAAAAAGTCGCCCACCACCAGCACGGCGTTGTGGCCGCCCTGGCCCCAGTAATTGCTGCGCATGGTGACACGCGCGTCATTGAAACCGACCCAGGCGCCGCCCACCAGTTCCGGATGCATCAGGATGAACCAGCCGTCCGCATTGTTTTGCGTCGTGCCGCTCTTGCCGGCCACGTCGGAGCGGATGCCGAAGCGGCTGCGGATGGCCGTGCCCGTGCCACGGTCGATCACACCGCGCATCATGTCCGTCAGCGTGGCGGCCGATGCGGCCTGCATGGCGCGCTTGGGCTTGTCTTCGCCGAAACGGGCGATGACCTTGCCTTCGCGGTCCGTGATGTGCGTGACAACAAACGGCAGGCGCGCCTCGCCCTGGGCCGCGATGCTGGCGTAGGCGTTGACCATTTCCAGCAAGGTGACGGGGCTGGTGCCCAGTGCCAGCGACGGCACTTTTTCCAGCTTGCTGTCGCGGATACCGAGCGCGCGCGCCAGCTTGATAATCGGCGGCAAGCCGACGTCCTGCATCACTTGCGCCGTGATCGTGTTTTTCGAATACACGAGGCCGTCGCGCATGGTCATGTCGCGCCCCGTCGTGCCGCTCATGTCCGTCGGGCGCCATTTCGTGCCGTCGGCCGCCTTGATATCCATCACGGCATCGCGGTAGACGTGTTCAGGACTGAGACCTTTTTCCAGCGCCGCGCCATATACGATGGGTTTGAAGGTGGAACCGGGCTGGCGCGCCGCCTGCGACACGTGGTCGAACTGTTCGCGCGCAAAGTCGCGGCTGCCCACCCAGGCGCGCACGGCGCCCGTGGCCGGGTCCATGGCCGTAAAGCCCGCTTCCAGGCGCGTCTTCGACTTGCGCAGGGCCGCCATGAAGGCGCGGTCGCCCTTCAGCTGCGCCAGCGACGCTTCCGGCGTGTCGCCAGCCGCCGTCAGCTTGCGGTAGTCGGCCGATTCGCGCACGAAACTGTCGAGCAAGCCAGGATGCGATTTCCAGAAATAATCAAACGCCACGCTACCGCCCTGCATACCCGCGTACATGCCCGTCGAGGTGGACGACGGCACGCCGGCGCGGCTCCACTCCACGTCGGCGATCGCCTGCAAGGCATTCGCCTGACGCTCGACGGCGCGCTCGGCCGCCTGCTGCAAATCGTAATCGAGCGTGGTGTGCACCACGAGGGCGTCCAGTTCCAGGTTGTAATCGTTTTCATCAGCCCACTCGATCAGCCATTTGCGCACGTAGGCCGTGAAGTGGCTGTCCGATTGCGCCCGCTCGCTCTGGCGCTCGAAATGCAGGCGCAGCGGCCGTTTCACCAGCTGCTTGTAGCGCGCCTCGTCGATGACGTCGTGCTTGCGCATTTGCCCCAGCACCACGTTGCGGCGCTGCAGCGAGCGTTCTGGATTGCCGACAGGATTGTAGTAATTCGTGCCCTTGAGCATACCGACCAGGGTGGCGCTTTCGAGGATATCGAGGCGCGAAGCGGGCTTGTCGAAATAGGTGCGGGCCGCCATCTCGATGCCGTAGGTGTTGTACAGGAAAGGCACCGTATTCAAATACGCTTCGAGGATTTCCGTCTTGCTGTAGGTGGCCTCGATCTTGAGGGCCGTGATCAGCTCCTTCAGCTTGCGGTTCAGGTTGCGCGAGCGGCCGATTTCTTCGGGGAACATATTGCGCGCGAGCTGCTGCGTGATGGTGGAACCGCCCTGGGGGTTGCCGCTCGCCGTGTGCAGGATGGCGCCCGCCGTGCGCGTGAAATCGACGCCGTGGTGGTCGTAGAAACGGTGGTCTTCCGTCGAGATCAAGGCGCTGATCACGTTCGGCGAAATCTGTTTTAACGTGACCCGTTCCTGCAAGCCCTGGTCGAAGCGGGCCAGTTCCTTGCCGTCGGCGCTGACCATGGTGCTCGGCGCGGCCGCGCGCGCCTGGCGCAAGTCGTGGATGCTCGGCGTCAAGGGGATCAGCAGCAGCATGTACAAGGTCAGCAGCGCCAGCACGGCCAGGAAAGACCAGAGCCCCAGCACCAGCGCGCGCCGCACGGGCGGCAAGATCATCAAGTGCGCGTGACCACGCCGATACAACGCCACCGCCCTCATCCACGCCGCGCTTCCCACCCGCAATGCCTGCGCGCGCGTCCACATCCATGCCTGCCTTGCTTTTTCCTGAAACTGCTCCATGCCTGATGCCATGCCTGTAACCTTGTCTGATGCCGGAAAATCCGTTTCAGCAAGTATATAGGGCGGGCAACAAAGCGGGCCGGAATTTACGCCAAGCAAGCATCGAGGCGTGCCACCGTGACGCCGACATACGCGCCCACGCAGCGCGCATCATGCGTCGTAAACGGGTTTTCCAGTTGCAGCAAGCCACAATCGCAGATGACGGGATCGACCTGGGTCACGACGCCCAGCGCCAGGTAGCGCCAGCCGTCAAGCCGGCGCAGGCCCTGCTCCCGGCCAGGGTTGGCACGGAAGATGGCGTCCCAGTCGTCAAGCTCGCCGGGCATGGGCCACAGTTCGAGCTGGACTTGCGTGCCGGCGGCCATCTGCGCGCCGCCAAACTCGTCCATCACGTGCAGGCGTTGGCCGCCCACTTCGATGACGGCTTCCAGATACTCGCCTTCGGAAGCGATGAAGGTGGCGGCAACGATGCTGGCCGTCACTTCTGCGCCTGCTCCAGCAGGGCCGGCAATTCTTTCAGCATCGCTTCGCGCGTGCGCAGGCCTGCCGACTGCTGGCCCTTCTGCTCGTCCTGCACCAGGCGCGCGAACACGATGCTGCGTTCGCCCTTGCTGGCCCAGCCCACGAACCAGCCGTAGCCATGCGCTTCGTCGAAGCTGCCGTCGGCCTTGCGCGGGAAGGCAGCGCCCGTCTTGCCATGCACTTGCCAGCCGTCCACGTCGGCCAGGCGCGTCAGGCGCCGCGTCTGCTCCATGGCCTGTTTCGACACGGGCAATTGATCGTTGACCAGCTTGCGCAGGAAGCCCAGCTGCTCGAGCGGCGAAATCTTCAGCGAGGAGCTGATCCACGAGCGTTCCAGACTATTGTCCTTGCCCTTGTCGCCCGACACGTCCGCATTGCCATAGCGCAAAGCCTTCGCGTATTTCTGGAAGCGCTCGGCGCCCAGCGCCTGCGTGATCTGCTGCGAATACCAGACGACGGAATACTGCATCCAGCGCGACGGGTCCGTATCCTGGCGCCAGGCCTCGCCGCCCCAGTCCACATAGCCCTGGCGATATGGCAGGCTGGGCTTGTGCTCGTCCTTGAGGAAGCCGGCGTCATAGCCCATCAGGCTGAGCGCGATCTTGAACGTGGATGCGGGCGTGACTCTGTCGAGACAATTACCCTCTTGCAGCAAGACCGTGCCTGTTTTGGCGTCGGCCATGGCCGTGCAGATGGTGGCGGCCTGGGCCGCAGTAATAGAAAAGGCCGACAAGGCGGCCAGGAACGCGCTCTGCAAAGAAAGATTCATGCGTTTATTTAAATAAAAGATGGTCGTCAGTGCCCGGCAGAATGCATGGCCGGGAGCCGGTAGGCGGCACACGCCGCCTACCGCTATTCTACATGCCGATATTGACTACACCCTCGGCGGAACTGCGGTAAGTTGCACTACCCGGCGGCGCCTGCGCCAAAACCAGCTGTTCCCCATCTGGCGTCGCAACCCGGCTCAACAAAAAGTCCGTGTTCGGCAACAATCCGGTCGCCAAGATGGTGCCAGCCGAGGCCGGCGCATTCCAGCTCATGCGTGCCGATGGCGCCGCGTCGCGGTTGAACGCCACCACCGTCTGCGTACCGATCAGCACAGCTTCCGTATGGCTGTCTGCCACCAGGCGCTGCGCCGAACCAGTGCCCGCACTGCCGCTGCCCAAGTCATTGTCCGCCACGTGCAGGGCATGCAGGAAATACTGAACCGCTCCGGCAGGCACGCTCCCCGAAGCCTGTACCTCCAGGCGCCAGGCGCCGATGTCGCCCGTGACGCTGGTATCGGTGGCATCAGCCACGGCCCTGGGTGGATAATTGCGCCATTTATAGCTGTTATCCGCCTGCAAAGTACGTACCGTGAACCGGCAATCGCCGGTGGGACCGCCCGGTAATAAGGTACCAGGTCCGAAGGCAGAATCGGCGTTGATCTGGTCGCATTGCCCAGCCGCGTTCAGTCCTCCAACCTTGGTAATTACGGCCGTCTCAGGCAGCAAGGTTTGCGCAATCAGCATGCCGCCGCCATTGCGAATGGTAATGCTACGCGCATCGGTGGCAGCATAATTAAAACGGTATTGCCCATTACCAAGTGCGGTGGCCGCCACTGCCGCGGCGGGTTCGTTGACCGTATGCAGCAAGAAGGTGGCGGGTGCGGCATTTGTACGCACACTGTCGAAAGTCAGGACAATGGGCAGGGAACCGGTCGCCGGCGCCGGCAGGTAGACGACGCTGCGCAAGAATCCATTCGCCTGATCCAGTTTGGACGAAGCATAGGCTTTGCTCGCGTTGCCGCGAGCATAAGTATAGCCAGGGGCATATTCATAATTGACAATGCCACCCAGAGCGTTCATCGCACCAGGCTGGATTTCTTCCAGGGTTGGGTATGCCGCACGCGCGCTGCCCACCCATTGTCCACCGTCATTGCTGAAGTCCACCTTGCTCGTCCCGCTGCCAGCCCGCTGAAAGCGCTCATTGGCATCAAACGCAATGATTGTGTTGTGGGCAATGCTACGCGTATAGTAATTGGTCCAATGAGCGCTGCCATAGCTGTCATACCTGCCGGAATCGACCAGCAACGGCCCCTTGTAATTGAGAGAAATGCTGTTCTGATCCAAATGATGGTGGTTATCAGTGATAAATGATGTGGACTTGAACTCCAGCAAGGTCGCGTCCGGGTAAGCCCAACGGTCGCGCATCAGCACTTGCCCCGAACGGCGGAAGTGGCGCGACAAATCCAGATCGACAGGCTGATGCAAGCTTGCCTGATCGACGGGCCAAAACAATTGCTCCAGGATGTAGGGGTAGCGATTTGGCGTATAGCGCTGGCCATGCACCTGTTTCTGGTAATAATCCCAGGCATTGCCATCCCTTGCATGGGCAGCGGCCCATAGCGCAATGCTGCCCACCAAGGGAAAACTTGATAATGTGACAAAATTGTCGCCACTGGCTGGATAACTTTTATCGTCACGCTGTCCATAGATGTACGGATAGATGGTTTTTGGCAGCCATTGCGAAGCTTGCCCCATGTCGCCTGCATTTTGCGTAGCGGTATTCCACAGCAGCAGGCGGGACGGCAAGTCGGTCAGACTATAAGAAAATCCTGAGTGGTATCCGCCATCGATGGAGATATCGCGCCGCACCGCCAGAAAACCCTCGTTAAAATGGCTATACGCCGTTTCTATCATCGGCCATACGTCGTCATTCTCCGGTCCGGCGATGGCCAGCAAGCCGACAGCAGCACCATATACGCTGCTGAAATTCATGCCAGCCATATAAGCAGTTGCGATGGATGGCTGGGACGGCGAAGCATGGCGGTTCCAGTTACTGAAGATGGGCTTGACAGCGCAGTCGAACGAGGAGATTGCCATGCCTTGCTGGCCACAAATTTCACTTAGCAGATTGGTGCCGCCGGGTGCCGCCTGCGCCGTAATGGTATTGCGGATAGTGGCAGCCATGGCCGTCCGATAACTGGCCTGTGCAATATCATTCGGCACAGCGCTGGTGCCCAGCTCCGTGTATAGCCAGTCATACAGAATTCCCAGTGCAATCACACGCCCGCCCATGGACATGTCGCCGCCAGCATTTAAGGGGACGATACGTAACTTGTCGATATAATTTAATATCGCCGCATAAAAATCTGGATCTTTCGTTATTTTATACACCAGTGCCAATTGCTGCGCAGATTCGACAATCCCATTGCGATGTCCGCTGGCGGTATTGCACACTTTCGGCTGCGTCCAGGGTGAGGCAGCGGTTGGGCACATACTCAACGATGTCACATCCGATTTGACAAGCCGTGTCAAATCAAACCAGGCGGTGGCCAGTTCCATATCGAGTTTACCTAGATAACTGACAAGGATATTTCCCTGGCCGTCCTTCAACACGAAATTGCTGATAGGTTCATTTACCCTGCCCGGAAATTGAAAAGCGGTCTGGTCAGGTGAAAAATCGACCTTGCCTGTGGATGTCTCACTCAGCCATTCCAATCCCATCGCCACGTTGACATCACCAATTTTCAGGCTGGTGGTTTTCGTACTGCTATTCCAGCTGAACTCGATCCGTGTCGCCACGCCGATTGGCATCTCGATCGTCTTGTAAGCGATGTAACGCGCAGGGTTCGTACCGATTGCTTTTTGCAGCATACCAATCTGAATTCTGGAAATCCCCGGCGTATCGCCATCAATATGCCGTATGAATATGCCATTTTTACCATTATTGACATTCATTTCGCCAAAAATGAACTGCTCGGCAGCATCCACCGCCGGATTTCTTTTCGATGCAGTAAAATCAAATGCGATGCTCCCAGCCGCGCCAGGAAAAACCGCTGGACCCAAGGGTAACCGACTCTTCAAATTATCTATTGCAAGTTGCGTCGTTAATATGCGCGGATGTTGCGGAGAAATTGAAAATGATGTTGCGCCGACATTCAAGCTGAGCAGACACAAAGAAGAAAGCAATAATAATTTCCCTTTTGCACTCTTTTTTTGAACAGGCAACCCACTCCAGTCTTGCATGCAATTCCAGACTCCTGACATATACTTCCCCATATTGAGCACTATTAAATAATCAGATATTCACCACTTGCAAGGACGATATCATTTTTTTAAGTGCATGGGAAATTATTAATATGCCATTATCTTCAAACGGAGCAGCCTGGCTACCCCTTGAGCTTGTTTAAGGACTCCCGTTTCAGCCGCTCCTCTTCCAGCTCGTCCATACCGAGCTTTTCCTCGTCGATCAGCGCATGGTCGCGCCGCTCTCGCTCCACTTGCTCTTCCAGGCTGTCTTCGTCAGGCTCCTGCGCGATTTTCTCCGGCATGCTGTCTACCTCCACGGTGGTTGAGTGAAAAGCTCAGGCAAGCTTGCCCGCTTGCGCCACGGCATCGTGCGGATGCAGGCTTTCCATATGCCGTACGGTAACACGCGCCTGCGCATAATGTTGCGCCAGCGCCGCCTGCACGCGGCGGGCCGCGTCTTCCACATACATCAGATTAGCACCATTCAAGCGCGCGAACGCCTGCTCGTCCACCCTTCTCACGGCAGTCTGCAGAGGCGGCGCCATATTGCAAGTAGCTTGCATTAATATGATGCGATATTTTTCTTGACGCGCTAACACATGTCAGATAATGTTGACACATGAAAGACATAAACACACCACCGACGGGCGAGCGCTTGCTGCTCATGCTGGCGGCGCTCGACAACCCGCACCGGCTGCGCATCATCGCGGCGCTGGCCAGCGGCGGGCGCAATTACATCAGCCAGCTGGCGCGCGACCTGGGCATCAGCCGTCCCCTGCTGCATTTGCACCTGCAAAAGCTGGAACACGCGGGACTGGTCACCAGCCAGCTGGAGCTGTCGCACGACGGCAAGGCCCTCAACTATTTCGAGGCCAGCCCATTTGAATTGCGGCTGACGCCGGCCAGCATCGCCGCGGCGGCATCCTCGCTCACTCCCAACCCGGATCAATCCTGAACTGTAGAGGTCATCATGTCTGAAAATATCTTTTTTGCCGCCTTCTTCTTCCCCTGCACGGCCGCCGTCATCATCTTCGCCCTCAAATACACGTCCGGCATCGTGCAGGCGCGCGCCAGGCTGGCGCAGGACGGCGCCTACCAGGAGCTGGCCAAGTCGATGGCCGCCGCACAGGTGGAAACGGCAGCGTCGCTGGCCGCCTTGAGCGCATCCGTGGCGCAGATCCAGGCGCGCCTGGGCAGCCTGGAAACCATCCTCAAGGAAGTCGAATAAAGCCCTTCATCGCCCCCCCCATGACCAGGAGACCGCACCATGAATACCGTATCGACCGCCCGTCTGTATGCGCTGCGCGCCATGTATCTGCTGGTCGTCCTGGGCCTCGGCAGCGTGCTGTGGCCCGGCATCGTCACGCCGCACGCGCCGTGGGAACTGATGCGCGGCACCGTGAACTGCATGCTGGCCGCGTTTTCATTGCTGTGTTTGCTGGGTTTGCGCTATCCGCTGCAGATGCTGCCCGTGTTGCTGTGGGAAGCGCTGTGGAAGACCCTGTGGCTGCTGCTCGTGCCGCTGCCGCAATGGCTGCACGGCGGGGTAGATCCCGCCACCATGCAATATGTGTTTGAAATATCGTTCGTCGTGCTCGTCTACCTGGCCATTCCGTGGCGCTACGTGCATGCCCAGTACGTACGCAAGCCAGGTACGCCATGGCGCCAGCTCAGGCAGCCTTGCGAAACGTCAAATTGATGCGCTGCGCGCCCAGCACCGCGTGTTCGCCTTCCTTCAGCGGTGCCACGCCGTGGAAGCGCAGGCGGTCGGCGCCGCCCCACACCACGACGTCGCCATGCAGCAGGCCGATGCGCGCCGCCTTGTCGGCCCGCTCGGCGCCGCCGAACAGGAAAATAGCGGGTAAGCCAAGCGAGACGGAAACGATGGGCGCGTTGAAATCGCATTCATCGCGGTCCTGGTGCAAGGCCATGCGCGCTCCGGGCGCATAGCGGTTGACCAGGCAGGCGTCGGGAACAAAACCAGGATAGCCGGCGGCCAGCGCCGCCTCTTGCGCCAGGCGCAGGAATACGGGGGGCATCGGCGGCCAAGGCAAACCGCTGGCCGGATCGAGGCGCGCGTAGCGGTAGCCGCGCCCATCCGTGACCCAGCCAAGAGGGCCGCAATTGCTCATGGCGACCGACATGCGCAAGCCGCCCGGCGTGGCCATGTGGCGCAGGGGCGCGGCCAGCACGATGGCGTCCAGCGCCGGCAGCACCTCGTCCAGATAAGGCAGCGCAAAACCGCGCAGCAGGATGGACGCGGACGAGCCCGGCACCAGCGGCACGGGGCCGGCCGGGATTTGCTCTTCATCGGCGAACAGGGACAGGTTCATGTTGCCTATTTTAGCCGCGCCACACAAAAAGCGCGCGCGGCTGTCCCGTGGTGCGCTACAGTAGCGCTTCCAGCCACTACCGCCCTCTTTCACGATGGATCATTACGCCGATTTGCTGCAAACCCTGGCGCAACAGGAAGAATCCCTGCAATTCGAACGCTTCGACAACGATGCCGCGCTGGCCGTGGGCCTGTGGATCGTCGAAGAAGTGCGCAAGCGGGGCAAGGCCGTCACCGTCAACATCACGCGCAATGGCCAAGTGCTGTTCCACCACGCCATGACGGGCGCCACGGCCGACCAGGCGGACTGGATACGCCGCAAGAACAACACGGTGCAGCGCTTTTGCCGCAGCTCCTACTACATGGGCATCTCGTATAAAAGCCGGGGCAGCACCTTCGAAGACGTGAAATATCTCGATGACATTGAATACGCGGGCCACGGCGGCGCCTTTCCCCTGCTGATACGCGGCGTGGGACTGGTGGGCACGGTGACCGTTTCCGGCCTGGCGCAAGCCGACGACCATGCGCTCGTGGTGGCCGCGCTGCAGGCGCAGCTGGAACGCTAGGTTTCCAGCGCCCGGCGCAAGGCCGCGCGCGCCAGCAGCCGCGTGGAGTCCAGGGTCGGCAGCGGCGAATTGGCGTCGCTGATGATCAGCGGGATTTCCGTGCAGCCGAGGATGACGGCGTCGCAACCCTGCTCGCGCAAGCCGCCGATGATGGCCTGGAAGCGCGCCACGCTGTCCTCCTTGATCACGCCCGGCACCAGTTCTTCCATGATGATACGGTTGATCTCGCTGCGTTCGTCCTCGCCGGGCCGCACGCAAGCGATGCCGCGCGCGCCCAGCTTGTCCGGATACACGGCGCTGTCGACCAGCCAGCGCGTGCCCGTCAAGCCCACTTTCTGGAAGCCACGCGCGGCCGCTTCGGCGGCGACGACGTCGGCGATATGCAGCCACGGCAGCGGCGAACGGGGCGCCATCAGTTCGAACGCCTGGTGGATGGTGTTGTCGGGACAGATCAGGAACTCGGCGCCGACCGCGTGCAGCTTGCGCGCCGACGCCAGCATCAGCTCGGCCACGCCGGCCAGGTCGCCCCCGTTCAGGCACTCCACGTAGCGCGCCAGCGGCGGCGTATGCATCGATACTTCCGGGTGTTCATACGCGCCCAGCGCATGCGCGCCCTCTTCGCAGATCGTGCGGTAGCACAGGGCCGCGCCTTCGGCCGAACAGCCGACGATGCCGATATGTTTGCTCATGCTCGTCCTCCTAGATTAAATGCGCTGGCCGCCGTCGATGGGAATTTCCGCGCCCGTGATGTACGAGGCGCGCTCGCTGCACAGGAACTCCACCAAATCCGCCACTTCGGCCGTCGTGCCCAGGCGGCGCAACGGGATTTGCGTATCGACGATGTGCGAGGTGCCCGGCGACAGGATGGCCGTGTCGATCTCTCCCGGCGCGATGGCGTTCACGCGCACGTTCAGCGGCGCCATGTCGTTGGCCATTTCGCGCGTCAGCGACGCCAGCGCCGCCTTCGAACTGGCGTAGGCGGAACCGGCAAATGGGTGCACGCGGTAGCCGGCGATCGAACACAGGTTCACGACGGAGCCATGCGCGTTCGACAATTCCTGCGCAAAGCCGCGCGTCAGGGCCAGCGGCGCAAAGAAATTCGTGTTGTACATTTCCTGCCACGTCTGCATGTCGGTGGTCAGCGAATTGACGCGCGAGCCACCCGGCCCCTTCGGCGACACGCCCGCATTGTTTACCAGCGCGTGCAATTTGGAGTCGCCCAGCATGGGGCGCAGGGTATCGACCATCTGCCCGATCTGGCTCAGGTCCGACAAATCCATGCACACATGCGTGTTGTGCTCCTGGCTGCGCGGGCAGCCGCCGGGAATCGGGCTGCGCGAGACGGTGATGACCCTCCAGCCCAGGCTGCGGAAGCGTTCCGCGACGGCGTGGCCGATACCGCGGCTGGCGCCGGTGACGATGGCGGTTTTCTGTTCAATTTTCTGTTCAGTCTTGTGCTTCATGTTCTTCCTCGTCCTTTTCTTTCTGTGTTGCCCCGGCGTGCATTCGCTCCTGCCGCATCACATACGCGAGCATCTGCGTCCCGCCGTCGAGAATGTCCTGTTCGATCGCGCGCCGCGCGGCCGCGCCGTCGCGCTGGCGCAGCGCGCTGATGATGGCGTGGTGGTGGCCCACCCGCATGTCGGGCGAAAAGCTCGCGTAGCCGGCGGCGATCAGCGGCGCCGTCTGCATCCACAGATGGTCGACGAAGCGTTTCAATGTCGGCATGCCGGCCGCCTGCGCCAGGCCCAGGTGAAACGCCTGGTTGCATTGCAGGGCCGCCGGCAAGTCGTGGCGCGCGATGGCCTCTTCGTTCGCCTGCAGCAGGCGCTCGAGGTCGGCCAGGGTGGCGTCGTCGATGCGCTGCGCCGCCTCGAACGCGCCCAAGCCTTCCAGCTCCAGGCGCAGCGCGCGGATTTCCAGGTAGCGCGCCACGCTCAGCACGGGCACGCGGAAGTCGCGCGGTGAGCGCAGCACCAGCGCCTCTTCCTGCACCAGTTGCAGCATGGCGTCGCGCACGGGCGTCACGCTCGTGCCCAGCTGCAGCGCCAGTTCGCGGATGCGCAGCCGGTCGTTGGGCTGGAAGCGCCCGGCCGCCAGCGCATCGCGCAGCGTCGCATACACGGACTTGCCCAGATTGACGTGCACCAGGCTGTCCAGGGGATGGTTCATAGTGGTTTTCAGATTCAGAAAATTATGATGCATCATACATCAAGGGATAAAACAGCGCTTTTCCGTGCGTGCGCCGCAGACAGGACGCGGCGCAAGCACGTACAATCAGCCGCCACCGTATCGAAAGGATTGCAATTGAACTGGGACTATCCGCACGCCCATACCCTGCCCGTCACGCCTGAGCCCAGCGACATCGACGGCTTGCAGCACACGAACAACGCCGTCTATGTGCGCTGGTGCGAGCATATCGCCTGGCACCATTCGGCCACCCTGGGGCTGGACCTGGACGATTACCGGCGCCTGGACCGGGCCATGGCGATACGCCGCGGCGAATACGACTACCTGCTGCCGACGCGGGCCGGCGAAGCGCTGACCCTGGCCACCTGGCTGTGCGCCAGCGATGGCCGTTCCAGCATGGAGCGGCGCTTCCAGCTGGTGCGCGACAGCGACGGCGCCACCGTCGTGCGCGGACGCTGGGACTTGATCTGCATCGAACTGAGCAGCGGCCGCGCGCGCCGCCTGCCGGCCGAGTTCCTGGCCGTGTACGAACCGGCCATCGTCGCGGCCGGCGTGTAAAAGCAGACGCCTGGGCGGCCGTTTTGCGCACCGTTCGGCGAAGATGCGGGGCTTTTCTTGCGCCTCCGCAGTGCAACATGCATTTCGCTCCTGCTTTGCCCGTCCTTGCTTTAGAATCAGCGACCTCAGCCCCGTAAAAACAGGATAAAACATATGACGGCAGTCGGGATTACCGAACCACAAGAGCTCAAGCGCGGCCTGAAAAGCCGCCACATCCAGCTCATCGCCCTGGGCGGCGCCATCGGCACCGGCCTGTTTCTGGGCATCGCGCAAACCATCAAGATGGCCGGACCTTCCGTGCTGCTCGGCTATGGCATCGCCGGCGTCATCGCCTTTTTGATCATGCGCCAGCTGGGCGAGATGGTGGTCGACGAACCCGTCGCCGGCTCCTTCAGCTATTTCGCCGACAAATACTGCGGCCACCTGCCCGGCTTTTTGTCGGGCTGGAATTACTGGGTGCTGTATGTGCTCGTCAGCATGGCCGAACTGACGGCCGTCGGCATCTACGTGCAGTACTGGTGGCCGGGCGTGCCGACCTGGGTCTCGGCCCTCATCTTCTTTTGCGCCATCAACGCCATCAGCCTGCTCAATGTGAAGGCCTTCGGCGAGATGGAATTCTGGTTCGCCATCATCAAGGTGGTCGCCATCATCGGCATGATCGTCTTCGGCGCGTATTTGCTGGCCTCCGGCGACGCGGGCCCGCAGGCGTCGGTGGCGAACTTGTGGCAGCACGGCGGCTTCTTCCCGAATGGCTGGCAGGGACTGGTGATGGCCATGGCCGTCATCATGTTCTCGTTCGGCGGCCTGGAACTGGTGGGCATCACGGCGGCCGAGGCGGATGACCCGAGCACGACGATCCCGCGCGCTACCAACCAGGCCATCTACCGCATCCTGATTTTCTATATCGGCGCGCTGGGCATTTTGCTGTCGCTGTACCCATGGCAAAACGTCGTCACCGGCGGCAGCCCCTTCGTGCTGATCTTCCATGCGCTCGACAGCAACCTGGTGGCCACGGCCCTGAACGTGGTGGTGCTGACGGCCGCCCTGTCCGTGTACAACAGCGGCGTGTACTGCAACACGCGCATGCTGTTCGGCCTGGCCAAGCAAGGCAATGCGCCGCGCGCGCTGCTGCGCCTGAACCGCCGCGGCGTGCCGCTGGCGGCGCTGGGCGTGTCCGCGCTGGCGACGGGCGCCTGCGTGGTGGTCAATTACTTCATGCCGGGCGAAGCGTTCGAGGTGCTGATGGGCCTCGTGGTCTCCGCGCTGATCATCAACTGGGCCATGATCAGCTGGATCCATTTGCGCTTCCGCGCGCAGAAGAAGGCCGAGGGCAAGACGACCCTGTTCCAGAGCCTGGGCTACCCGTTCACCAACTACCTGTGCCTGGTCTTCCTGGCCGGCATCCTGGTGATCATGTATTTGACGCCGGGCCTGCGCATCTCCGTCTACCTGATCCCCGTGTGGCTCGCCGCGCTGGGCATTGGCTACTGGATCAAGCAAAACAAGGCCAAGGCATAGGCTTGCGCAGTATTTTGCAATCGGCAAACAAAAAGCCCGTCTTCACAGACGGGCTTTTTGCATTCAGCGCGCTATTGCTAAGCGGCGGCGGCCTCGCCTGCATCCGGCTGCACATCGGCTCGCCACAGGCCGATGCTCTGGCCCGCATACGATTGCAGCAGCACGTCGTCGCTCAAGGTCAGCATCGCCTGCTGGCGCTGCTCCGCCTTTTTCTCGGGAGTCATGCCCAGTTCGCCCGTCTTGTACGGACCCAGCACAGGCAGCAGGTCGCGCAGCACGGAATAGTTACCTGGCGTCGTCTTGTCCGATTCCAGTTTGCCCAGGAAATACTTCATGACATGCTCGGACTGGTTGCCCTCCTGCCGCAAGCTCGCCTTGACCATCTTGCCATCCTTGTAGGCCACCTGCGCGTCGCTGCTGGCCGTATCTTCGATCTGGTGGTAGGTATAGTTCTGCGACTCCGTATTGTCCAGCAAGCGCAGCGGCACGCCGGGGACGAGCGTCTCATGGAAACTGGCGCTCAGCTTCGATTGCTGCTGCTGCCTGACCGAACGCTCATCCTGGCTGGCGCCGGCCTGCAGCGTCTTTTGCGACACGTCATAATTGAAGCCATCCTTTTCCGAACTGCGCATGGGATTACTGAATTTCACGGCCTGCGACACGGAGGCGCTGAAATCGGCCAGCCCCGTCAGGATGGACTTGTCCTCGGCCGCCAGGCGCCACTTGCCCGTCTCGGGACTCTCGGTGGCCACCTGCGGCGCGGCGGTATTGCTGTGCAAGGCCGTAAAGCTATCCTTGAGCATGGCCACCAGGCCCGCGTCGCCATGGCCGCGCGACGCCGCCTGGTCGAACTGCTTCAGGTAGCTGCCCAGCGCCTTCGCCTGCTTTTCCTTGCTGCCCAGGGTATTGAGCTGACTGGCATCGACCTTCAGGTCCAGGCTGCCGGCCTCGCCGCTGAAGCTGACCTTGCGCTCGGCGCCATCGGCCTGGAAGTCCAGGGTTTGAATACTTTCCGGCTCGCCGCGCACCTTGACTTCCGCATGCAGTTTCACCGAGGCCAGCTGCTGCTGGTCGAACTGCATCAAGCCTTCCAGCTTGATTTTCGGCGTACTTTGTCCCATGCCGTCGATGGCGTCCTGGAAGCCCTTCGCCAGCTCGCCCAGGGCGCTCGCCTCAGCGTCGCTGAGGTCGCCACTGGTCGTCATGCTCACGGCCAGGCCGTCGCCCTGGCTGTCGAGCGACAGCTTGACTTCCACGCCGCTCTTGGTCGTGATGCTGAGGGAAACCCGGTCTTCGCCATTGCCATGCAGGCTGCCGGGCGCGATGCCGGACGCCGCATAGACATTCGGCGTGGCGCTCGGCGGCGGCTGACGCATCGCCTGCGAGAAATTGTAGTTGCCCAATTTGGCCTGTCCCAGCATGGCAGCGCCCAGGCCGCTGAAGCGGCCGCCAAACGCATACGAGGAAAAACTCTTCGTCATCGCGTCGCTGACCTTGTTGCGTGTCGCGCTTTCCCACACCATCGGCGGCTTCACGAGCGCGGCCGGTTTGCTGTCGTTCACGCTCTCCGGACTGAGGGCAACGATGGAAGACGGCGTGGATGGGGACGACGGCGATGCCGCCTGCGTGCGGTTCGGCGTGGCGGAGGAAGCCCCTGACGGGGCGCTATTCCAGTTTGACAGTGGAGAAATGGAGGTCATGGCGCTGTAACCTTGCAAGTGGCGAGTAGGGGCATCATAAAAGTTCGATATGGTTAGTTTTTTTGCAATCACCTGGCGCCAGGCAAGCCTTGTGTCACGTTATCTGACGTGGTGGCAAGTACTGCGTGGCAATACTGCTATAACGGCAAGAAACGGCAAAGCATGAGTGTCGGGGAAATGAAACATTTTCATACGGATGACCCAGCCGCCCCGCAACAAGTTGATTCACCGCCGGGAATGTCTCAAAATGTATCGTATGGAACACAAGATTCTGCGCGCGCCGCTGGCCAGCTTTACCGACTTGTTGCTCGACGCCGTGTGCATGGTCGACGTGGACGGGCGCTTTGTCTTCGTCAGCGCCGCCTGCGAACGCATCTTCGGCTACACGCAACAGGAAATGGTCGGCAAGCAGATGCTCGACCTGGTCGCTCCTGCAGACCGCGCCCGCACCTTGGCCGCCGCGCGTGCCATCATGGATGGCCATGCGCAGACGCATTTTGAAAACCGCTACCTGCGCAAGGATGGCAGCCTGGCGCACATCATGTGGACGGCCCGCTGGTCCGCCGCCGACCAGCTGCGCGTGGCGGTGGCGCGCGACATTACCTTGCTGAAACAGGCGCAGGCAAAGCAGGCCGCGCTGTACGCCATTTCCGAAGCCATGCAGGCAACGCAAGACTTGCCCGCCTTGCTGCACCGCATCCAGCACATCATCGGCGAACACTTGCCCGCGCGCAGCCTGACCTTGCTGCTGCATGACGAAAACGGCGCCCAGCCCCCGATGACCTGCCATGCCGACGACAGTGCGCCGCAGCCCACGTCTTCGCTGGCCAGCCTGCTGTGCGATGAAGTCCTGCGCAGCGGCCGCCCCCTGCTTCTGCAGGCGGGACAACTGGCCGGCCTGCCGGCGGCGCTGCAAACGGCGGCTGGCGCCCTGTCCTCGTGCTGGCTTGCCGTACCGCTGTATTCCTCCATGGGCAGCATCGGCGCGCTGGCCTTGCAAGGCGGCCAGGGTGCCGCCATCGGCACGGAGCAAGACCAGGATTTGCTGCAATTTGTCGCCAAGCAGCTTGCCACCGCCATCGAACGCCGGCAGTTGCAGATGCAAATGCAGTTCATGGCCATGCACGATGAACTGACCCGTTTGCCGAACCGCCGGCTGTTCCACGACCGCCTGCACACGGCGTTTGCCCGCGCGCACCGCCAGGAAGGCCGGCTGTCGCTGCTGTTCCTGGACTTGAACAACTTCAAGCGCGTCAACGACGACCACGGCCATGCCTGTGGCGACGTGCTGCTGCAAACGGTAGCGAATCGCCTGCGCGACTGCATGCGCGAAACCGACACCCTGGCCAGGATGGGCGGCGATGAATTCGTCGTGCTTCTGGAAAGCAATGTCACGCCGGCCGACGTCAAGCTGATCGAACAAAAGATCCACGCGGCCCTGGCCGCGCCGCTGCACCTGGGCAACGGACAGCAATTGCAGATCGCCGTCAGCATCGGCGTGGCCCACTATCCGGAAGACGGCGATACCATGCAACTGCTGCTGCGCCATGCGGACCGGGCCATGTACGCGTCGAAGGTGCTGGCCGCCGCCTCGCGCTAGCGGATGCCTCTGCTGGCGACAGTGTCCCCCATGCTATACTTTCCCGCGATGCTGAGACTCTTCAAAACATGGCTGATCCTGCTGTTGATCACGGCGGTGCCGCTGCAAGCGGCCGCTGCGGGTGCCACGCGGCTGTGCGCGCCGATCGCTGCCTCGCCTGCCGCCGCCATGACGGCGGCCTGCCAACATCACGATGCGCAGCCATCCACCGTCCCGGACAGCGCCAGCACACCAGAAGACAGCAAGTCCCCTGCCAAGCACCCCGCGTGCGGCGCCTGTTCCAGCTTTTGCCTGGGCGCGCTGATGCCGCCCTGTTTCCCCCTGCCTGCCGCCGTGCTCAACGGCGCGGAACACGCCGCCGTAGCCAATGCCACCCTGCTGACAGGATTCATTCCCGACGGCTTGCGCCGGCCGCCGCGACCGCTTTCCGCTTAAATTCCAAGCTCGTCCCAAGCAGGCCACTCAGGTGGCCACGATAGACCTACTTCGTCTGAAAGCAACACATGATCAAACATTTATTAGTGCGCGGCGCCTTCGCCGCCATGCTGGGCCTGCCCACGTTCGCCATGGCGGCCCTGCCCGTCATTGAAGTCTACAAGAGCGCCTCGTGCGGCTGCTGTTCCGCATGGATCAAGCACCTGGAAACGAACGGCTTTACGGTACGCGCGAAAAATGTCGAGATGCCAGCGCAATACCGCAAGCTGGCCGGCATTCCCGACGCGCTCGGTTCCTGCCACACGGGCCTCGTCAACGGCTACGCCATCGAAGGCCATGTACCGGCCAGCGAGATCAAGCAGCTGCTGCGCGAGAAACCCAAGGCGAAAGGCCTGGCCGTGCCGGCAATGCCAATGGGCTCGCCTGGCATGGAAGGTCCGCGCAAGGATGCGTATGACGTCTTGCTGGTCAAGAGCAATGGCAGCACCGAAGTCTACAAGCACTACCAATAACACTAAGCGAAAATGAAAAACGCCGCCGGAATCGCTTCCGGCGGCGTTTTTTTATGTCAGGCAGCAAAGAACCTGCCGCCTGTCAGGACTGCATCAGATGCTGTCCAGCACGGCATTCAGGCTGGCGCTAGGACGCATGACCGCTTCCGTCTTCGCCGGATCTGGCAGGTAGTAGCCGCCGATATCCGTTTCCTTGCCTTGTACTGCTTTCAGCTCGGCAACGATCTTTTCTTCGTTGTCGGCCAGGGCTTTGGCCACTGGCGCAAAATGCGCTGCCAGTTCCGCGTCGTCCTTCTGCGCTGCCAGAGCTTGCGCCCAGTACATGGCCAGGTAGAAATGGCTGCCGCGGTTATCCAGCTCGCCAGTACGTGGCGATGGCGACTTGTTGTTGTCCAGCAGCTTGCCGGTGGCTTCATCGAGGGTTTTCGCGAGGATTTTGGCCTTCGCATTGCCCGTCTTGATGCCCATGTCTTCCAGCGACACGGCCAGGGCCAGGAACTCGCCCAGCGAATCCCAGCGCAGATGGTTTTCTTCCACCAGCTGCTTGACGTGCTTAGGAGCCGAACCGCCGGCGCCCGTTTCGTACATGCCGCCACCTGCCATCAAAGGCACGATCGACAGCATCTTGGCGGACGTGCCCAGTTCCAGGATCGGGAACAGATCGGTCAGGTAGTCGCGCAGGATGTTGCCGGTCACCGAGATGGTGTCCAGGCCGCGGAAGGCGCGTTCCAGGGTGTAGCGCATGGCGCGCGTTTGCGACATGATCTGGATGTCCAGGCCCTTGGTGTCGTGATCCTTCAGGTAAACCTGTACCTTCTTGATGACTTCGTTCTCGTGCGGACGGTAGGAGTCGAGCCAGAACACGGCAGGCATGCCCGAGTTGCGCGCGCGCGTGACGGCCAGCTTGACCCAGTCGCGGATCGGCGCGTCCTTGACCTGGCACATGCGCCAGATATCGCCCTCTTCCACCGTTTGCGTCAGCAGCACTTCGCCCGTTTCCAGGTCGGTGATGTTGGCGATGCCGCCTTCCGGCACTTCAAACGTCTTGTCGTGCGAACCGTACTCTTCCGCTTGCTGCGCCATCAGGCCCACGTTCGGCACGGTGCCCATGGTCTTCGGATCGAAGTTGCCATGCCATTTGCAGAAGCCAATCATTTCCTGGTAGATGCGCGCAAAAGTCGATTCCGGCATGACTGCCTTGACGTCTTTCGGACGGCCATCGGCGCCCCACATCTTGCCGCCGATACGGATCATGGCTGGCATCGACGCGTCGACGATGATGTCGTTCGGCGAATGGAAGTTGGTGATGCCCTTGGCCGAATCGACCATGGCCAGTTCCGGACGGTGCGCGTGGCAGGCGTGCAGGTCCTTGAGGATTTCATCCTTTTGCGACGCTGGCAGCGTGTCGATCTTGTCGTACAGGTTGCTCATGCCATTGTTGACATTCACGCCCAGTTTGTCGAACAGCTCGGCGTGCTTGGCGAACGCGTCCTTGTAGAAGATGCGCACGCAGTGGCCGAAGACGATCGGGTGCGACACCTTCATCATGGTGGCCTTGACGTGCAGCGAGAACATCACGCCCGTCTTGAACGCGTCGTCGATTTCCTTCTCGTAGAACTCCAGCAGCGCTTTCTTGCTCATGAACATGCTGTCGATGATTTCGCCCGCTTGCAGGGAAACCTTCGGTTTCAGCACGATGGTCTTGCCCGAGGCCGTGACCAGTTCCATCTTGACGTCGCGCGCCTTTTCCAGGGTCAGCGATTTTTCGCCATGGTAGAAGTCGCCATGGTGCATGTGCGAGACGTGGGTTTGCGACGATTGGCTCCACTCGCCCATCGAGTGCGGGTGCTTGCGCGCATACTCTTTGACGGCCTTCGGTGCGCGGCGGTCGGAATTGCCTTCACGCAGGACCGGGTTGACGGAGCTGCCGATGCACTTGCCGTAACGGGCCTTCAAGGCTTTTTCTTCTTCCGTCTTCGCATCTTCCGGGTAGTCCGGCAGCTTGTAGCCACGGCCTTGCAATTCGCGCACGCAAGCGATCAGCTGGCCTTGCGAGGCGCTGATGTTCGGCAGCTTGATGATGTTGGTGTCTGGATTCTGGGTCAATTTGCCCAGTTCAGCCAGGGTGTTCGGGACTTTTTGCGCGTCCGTCAGGAATTCGGGAAATTCGGCCAGTACACGTGCCGCCACCGAAATATCGCTGGACACCACGTCCACGCCGGCCGGCGCGGTGAATTTTTTGATGATTGGCAGCAGGGAATACGTCGCGAGCAGCGGCGCCTCGTCAGTCAGCGTGTAGATGATTTTGGATTTTTGTGTTGCCATGTTCATTCCCTTGTATGCGGTGATGCCTGGTGGTTAACTTTCTTCATTCCAAACACAGGACGGTTAGCCTTGCTTTGGACGGCTAGTGTGCCGGCGGTGACGCCGTGCTTGCCCACCACGTATTTTAGACTGTCCTGCCGCTGTTTGTGTATCCGATGGCGTCGAATCTTATATAAGACAGCAAATATCTGAGACAGACCGGAGAATATGGCGGTTTTCCGCAAGGAAATAGGCGCAAGCGGACCGGCAAGCCATGTATGCGCCAATGGAAATAAATAATTAAAAAGAAATATATTCGAGCAAATCCTGTCCCGCTCACTCGTTTTTGACGATGCCGCGCACGTTCGTCAACGCCAGGCAGACATTCAGGACGATCAGGGCCCAGGCCCCGTCATGCCAGCCCCAGCAGACCCACAGCACATTGCTGAACAGGAAAACCCAGAAGCCGGCAAAGCGCCGCGCTGCCGCGCGCGACCCCACGAGCCATGCCGCCAGCAGCGAAGCGGCCATGGCAGGCCATTGCAACAGTTCGATGAAGTCGGACATGGCGCCTCCCGTTTGCGAGCAGCGTAGCAACATTTCCGCGATATCAGCGCACGCTTGGCAGACGGCAACTACATTGATATTTATCAAATTGACAGCCCGATGCCTGGGCTAATGTCGGTGCCATCTTTGATCTGAAACAGAAACTCTGCTGCCAAGACTCAACCATTCCAGACACAACGCCAGTTTTCGCCAGGCTCTTCATTCCCCAGCTGATAACGCTCGCCAAGTGCCGTAACACGCAGCGTCCCATCCCTTGCGTACACGTGCAGGGGCAACTTTTGCTGGCGATTTTGCAGCCTTTTGATTAATGAACGTTAAAAAGGAATTTCGTATGAGCACATATTCTGACATTTGCATCGTTGGCGCCGGCATAGGCGGCTTGATTTGCGCCAGCCGCCTGATCGACGCCGCCGCCAGCAGGAAGCTGCGCATCCGGGTATTCGACCTGAATGCCACCGTCGGCGGCCGCATTCAGTCGCGAAAAATAGATGGCGAGGAAATCGCCGAACTGGGCGCCGCCCGCTATTCGCCGCAACTGCACCCACATTTCCAGCAACTGATGCAGGGTAGCGGATTGCCGCATGCGGTCTATCCGTTCACCGAGGTCATCTCCCACGATAGCGTGCTCGACGAGCTGAAGGCGACGCTGGATGAGCTGAGCCCGAGGCTGAAGGAGCATCCTAACGCCTCCTTCCTCGATTTCGTCAGCCATTACCTGGGCGCCGAGAAGGCCAGCCACATCATCAAGGCGACCGGCTATGACGCCTTGCTGCTGCCGATGGTGTCGGCGGCCATGGCCTACGACATCATCAAGAAACACCCGGAAACGCAGCACTTCACGGAAAACGCCACCAACCAGTGGCACTATGCCACCGATGGCTACCACGCGCTGCTATGCCAGTTGCAGCATCAGGCCCAGGTCGCCGGCGTGGAATTCCAGCTCGAACATCGCTTGCTATCCGTTGAAAAATCGGGCGCCGACCATGTGCTCGCCTTCAGCCACCACGGCGACACGCAGATGCACCGCACACGTCATCTGGTGATGGCGATCCCGCCATCCGCCATGCCGCGCCTGAACCTGGATTTCCCGGCCGCCTGGAGCCCGTTCCAGTACGACTCGCTGCCCCTGTTCAAGGGTTTCCTTACGTTCGACACGGCCTGGTGGGACGCGCTGGGGCTGACCGACAAGGTGCTGATGGCGGCCAATCCCCTGCGCAAGATCTACTTCAAGAGCGACAAGTATGTGCTGTTCTATACCGACAGCAAAAGTGCCAGCTACTGGCGCGACAGCCTGGAACTCGGCGAAGACGTGTACCTGGAGCGTGTCCGCAGCCACCTGGAAGAAGTCCTGCCGCTCGATGGCCAGCCGCTGCCGCAGATCAAGGCGCACTTCCACAAGTTCTGGCCGCATGGCGTCGAGTTTTGCGTGGAACCGGAAGCCGAACACCCGGCTGTCCTGCTGCACCGGGACGGCATCATTTCCTGCTCGGATGCCTATACCGCGCATTGCGGCTGGATGGAAGGCAGCCTGATCAGCGCCCAGCACGCCAGCGGCCTGTTGCTGCAACGGTTAGCTCAACTGGACGAGGTCGCGGCCGCCAACGATACCTTCATCACTTCCTCGACCGAGCGCGCATGAGCCTACTTGACTTCCCCCGCCTGCACTTTCGGGGATTTGCCCGCGCCAATGTGCCGACGGGGAATCGCAATACGCACGGCAACATCGATATCGCCACGAATGCGGTATCGATGGCGGGCGAGGCCGTCGACCTGAGCCGGCCACCGTCCGAATTCCATGCACACCTGAAACAGCTTGCCCCCCGCTTCAATGCAGAGGGCAAGCCCGATCCGGACGGCATCTTCAGCCAGGCGGCAGGCTACAATTTTTGCGGCAACAACCATTTCTCGTGGGAAAACGCGCGGATCACGGGCGTCCAACTTGGCACTGGCGAGGTCGATACGCAGGACGCGCTGGTGGGCGCCAAGCTGGCCCTGTGGGGGCACTACAACGAGTATCTGCGCACGACGTTCAACCGCGCCAGGTGGATCGACAACAATCCATCGCAGCCGGACACCACGCTGATCTACGCCGGCCAGTTTACCTTGAGCGACAAGCTGGCCACGCCGAACACGCCCACCTTGTTCACAGCCGATATCGCGCAGGCGCACTCGGTACGCTGGCTCGGCAGCGGCCATGTCACGGAACGCAGCGGGCATTTCCTGGACGAGGAATTCGGCCGCTCCAGGCTGTTCCAGTTTTCGGTGGCCAAGCAAGATCCGCATTTCCTGTTCAATGGGGATCTGCCGCTGCCGGCCAGCATGCAGGCCTTGCGGCAAGCCCTGGTCGACGACGCGGTGCTGGGTCTGACGGTGCAATATGCGCTGTTCAATATGTCGACGCCGCTCAAACCCGATTCGCCCGTGTTCTACGACCTGGCCGGCAGCATCGGCCTGTGGCGGCGCGACGAGCTGGCAAGCTATCCGGCCGGCCGCCTGCTGCAGCCGCGCCAGGCCAGCCTGGGACCGGTGCTGGTGAAAATGCATGCGGACCGCGTCGCGTTCAACATGCCGACCGCCATTCCCTTCACCACGCGGGACCCGCGCGCCGTCTCGGAACAGCATCCCACGCATGCCCTGGGCGACAAGCAGGCGCTCGGCGACCTGCTGCTGCAGGACGGCGCCGGCACCTTGCTGGCGCGGATACCCGAGCAGTTGTACCGCGACTACTGGCGCCATCACGGCATCTTCGACGTGCCGCTGCAGCACGCTGGCGCGGCCACGGGTTCGCTCAGCCTGGGCAGCGCACAGGCGCAGTGGGACGAAACCGACTGGGTACTGCAATCGGACAGCAACCAGCTGTACCTGGAAGCGCCGAACCGCAACAAGCACGAACAATTTCCGCAGACGATCACCGTGCAAAGCCGCTTCCGCGGCGAACTGGCGGCGCCTGCGTCCCTGCCGGCGCAGGCCGAGGACGGCGCGCTGCTGGCCGTGGAGCAGCAACCGTCGCCGCTCGGACATGGCTACACGGCGCTGACCCTGACGGGACGCCAGCCGGGCGCGACCAGGATCGTGCTGGGGGCAGGCAAGGATAAGCAATACCTCGGCGTGCGCGTACTGCCCGACGACTGGGACCTCGACGACGTACCGGCCGAACAGGTCGACTACGCCTTCCTCTACCGGCATGTGATGAGCTATTACGAGCTCGTGTATCCATTCATGTCGGACAAGGTCTTCAGCCTGGCGGACCAGTGCAAGTGCGAAACCTATTCGCGCCTGATGTGGCAGATGTGCGATCCGCGGAGCCGCGACAAGAGCTATTACATGCCCAGCACCCGCGAACTGTCGCTGCCAAAGTCGCGCCTGTTCCTGAAATACCTGACGCAGGTCGAGGCAAAGGCCAAGGCGGCGGTGCCGGAAGCGGCGGTGCCGCCTGTCATCGGCAGCAAGGCCGAGCTGATCGAGGAGCTGAAAAAGGCCATCGACCTGGAACTGTCGCTGATGCTGCAGTACCTGTATGCCGCGTATTCGATTCCCAACTATGCGCAGGGGGCGGCGCTGGTGCAGGCAGGCCGCTGGCTGCCGGCCGAGCTGGAACTGGCCTGCGGCGCCGAAGACCGGCGCCGCAACAGCGGCACGCGCGGCGCGCTGCTGGAGATCGCCCATGAAGAAATGATTCACTATTTATTGGTCAACAATGTGCTGATGGCGCTAGGCGAACCGTTTTATAGCGGCACCCCGGTGATGGGCCAGTTGGCGCGCAAGCGTTTCGGCCTGGACACGGAATTTGCGTTCGAGCCATTTTCCGAACACGTGCTGGCCCGTTTCGTGCGTTTCGAATGGCCCGACTACATCCCCACGCCAGGCAAATCCATCGCCACCTTCTATATCGCGATCCGCCAGGCCGTTGCCGACTTGCCCGGCCTGTTCGAAAGCGGCGGCGGCAAGCGCGGCGGCGAACACCATTTGTTCCTGAAAGAACTGACCAACCGCGCCTATCCCGGCTACCAGCTGGAAGTATCGGACCGCGACAGCGCGCTGTTTGCCATCGACTTCGTCACCGAACAGGGAGAAGGCGTGGCCGTCGATTCGCCGCATTTCGCCTCGTCGCACTTCCAGCGGCTGCGCGCCGTGGCCGGCAAGTTTTCAGCCTGCGGCAAACCGTTCGAGCCGGCGCTGCCGGCGCTGAAGAATCCCGTGCTGGAAGCGCGTGCGGACTGCACCGTGGTGACCGACCGGAAGGCGCGCGCGCTGATGCAGCTGTATCAAGGCTGCTACGAACTGACCTTTTTGATGATGGCGCACCATTTCGCGCAGCGGCCGCTGGGCAGCCTGCGCCGTTCGCGCCTGATGAATGCGTCCATCGACATCATGACCGGCCTGTTGCGTCCCCTGTCGGCCGCCCTGATGAACATGCCGTCCGGCGTACCCGGCCGCCATGCGGGACCGCCCGTGCCAGAGCCGGTCAGCAGCCTGATCAGCAGCGACTACAGCCTGGGTTGCGACATGCTGGCGCAGAAATGCCAGGCGCTGGCGCAGTACGCGCGCGGCCTTGAGAGCGATGTCATCGGCATGGCGCCGATAGAGATGTTGGAGTTTTTTAATCAGCAACTTACCGATTTATCTCGGGGAAAGATGTCAAGAGAGGCTTGAAATGCATAAAATCATTATCGTCGGCGGAGGCCTGGCAGGTAGCCTCAGCGCCATTTATCTGGCGCAACGGGGACACGATGTCCACGTTATCGAAAAACGCGGCGATCCGCTGCTGGAGAATGCCGCAAACGCGGACCCGGTCAACTCGCGTGCCATCGGCGTGAGCATGACGGTACGCGGCATCAAGGCCGTCCTGGGAGCTGGCATCGGCAAGCAGGAGCTCGACCAGTGCGGCGAACCCATCGTCGGCATGGCGTTCAGCGTGGGCGGCCGGCACCGCATACGCGAGCTGACCCCGCTCGAAGGCCTGTTTCCCCTGTCGCTGGACCGCACCGCCTTCCAGCGCCTGCTGAACCGGCATGCCGCCCTGCACGAAGTGAAGTATTACTTTGAGCATAAATGCCTGGATGTCGACCTGGAAAGAAAGCTCGTGCTGATCCAGGGCCCGGACGGCGCCGTGCAGCAGCTGCATGGCGACCTGGTCATCGGCGCCGACGGCGCCCACTCGGCCGTGCGGCGCGCCATGCAAAGCGGCGTGCGCCGTTTCGAGTTCAGACAGAGTTACTTCCGCCACGGCTACAAGACGCTGGTCTTGCCGAACGCGGCGGATCTGGGTTTCCGGAAGGATTTGTTGTATTTCTTCGGCATGGATTCCAAGGGCCTGTTTGCCGGCCGCGCGGCCACCATTCCGGACGGCAGCATCAGCTTCGCCCTGTGCCTGCCCTACACGGGCACGCCCAGCCTGGGCACGCTCAACCGCGAAGCCATGGCCGACTTCTTCAGCCGCTACTTCGGCAACCTGCCGCCGGACCGCCGCAAGGAGATGATCGACCAGTTCATGGCGCTGCCCAGCAACGACCTCATCAATGTCCGTTCCAGCACCTTCCACTACAAGTCCAATATCCTGCTGATCGGCGATGCGGCGCATGCCACCGCCCCCTTCCTCGGACAAGGCATGAACATGGCGCTGGAAGACGTCCACGTCTTCGTTTCCCTACTGGAAAAGCACGGCAATGCCCTGGGCCCTGCCCTGTCCGAGTTCACGCAGCAGCGCAAGGTGCAGGCGGACGCCATGCAGGACATGGCGATCGCCAACTATGAAGCGCTGAGCAATCCGAATCTGATTTTCTTCCTGCAGACGCGCTACACGCGCTACATGCACAAGAAATTCCCCCGTGTTTATCCGCCAGACATGGCGGAGAAACTGTACTTCACATCGGTTCCTTACGATGAATTGCAGCAAATCCAGAAGAAACAAAACGTTTGGTACAAACTTGGAAGGGTAAATTAATGAACATTCTCGTTATCGGCGCAGGCCCCGCAGGACTGCTCTTCGCCAGTCAGATGAAACAAGCCCAGCCCGGCTGGAATATCAGCATCACGGAAAAAAACACCCCGGAAGAAGTGCTGGGCTGGGGCGTGGTGCTGCCGGGACGCCCGCCGCGCCATCCGGCCAATCCGCTCTCCTATCTGGAGCAGCCGGAACGGCTCAATCCGCAGTTCCTGGAAGAATTCAAGCTCGTGCACAACGACCAGCCCAACCTGATGAGCACCGGCGTGACCCTGTGCGGCGTGGGACGCGAGGCTCTGGTGCAAGCGCTGCGCGCCAAGTGCGTGGCGGCCGGCATCGCGATCAGCTATGAAACGCCGCTGGCGCCCCGGGCGCAGCTGGAAGCGGAGTACGACCTGGTGGTGGTAGCGAACGGCGTCAATTACAAATCGCTGGAGTTGCCGCCAGCGCTGGTGCCGCACATCGATTTCGGCCGCAACAAATACATCTGGTACGGCACCACCCAGCTGTTCGACCAGATGAACCTGGTGTTCCGCAGCAATGAGCAAGGCATTTTCATCGGCCATGCCTACAAATACTCGGACACGATGAGCACCTTTATCGTCGAATGCAGCGAAGAGACGTACGCCAGGGCCGGCCTGGAAGCCCTGTCCGAGCGCGACGCCGCCGCATATATCGCCAAGACGTTCAAAGCCGAGCTCGGCGACCATGGGCTGCAGAGCCAACCGGGCCAGGGCTGGCGCAACTTCATGACCCTCAGCCGCGACCGGGCCTGCGACGGCAAGTTCGTCCTGCTCGGCGATGCGCTGCAATCGGGGCATTTTTCCATCGGCCATGGCACCACCATGGCGGTGGTGGCGGCCCTGCTGCTGGTCAAAATCCTCAATACCGAAGCCGGCACGGCCGCCGCCCTGGACAGCTTCAATGCCCGCGCCGTGCCTCTGATGCAATTGTTCAAGGACCACGCCAACGCCAGCCGTCTGTGGTTTGAAACCATAGGCGAGCGTATCGACCTGAGCAATGCAGAGCTGACCGCCAGCTTCGACGCCCGCCGCAAGGACTTGCCATCGCTGCAGGAAGCGCTGATGGCCAGCCTAGGCTACGCGCTGGGCCGCTAGGGAGATACCATGCCGACACACGTCTCCCCGCCGCTGCTGCCGATGCAATGGAGCAGCGCCTATGTTTCCTACTGGACGCCGATGCAGGAGGACGACCAGGTCACGTCCGGCTATTGCTGGTTCGACTATGCGCGCAACATCTGCCGCATCGATGGGCTGTTCAACCCCTGGCCGGAAAAGGAACATGGACACCTGCTGTGGATGTCGGAAATCGGCGACGCCCGGCGTGAACAAAGCCGCAAGCAGAAAGTGGCTTATGCACGGCAGGCGCAGGCAACTGGCGCACAGCTGCAGGAAACGGCACTGGCCGACGAGGTGACGCCGTTTCAGGCGCTGTTCCTGCCGCAAGCGGTGCTGCTGGACGGCGGCGCCCGTCACGACGGCCGCCATAGCGTGCTGGGCCGTGAGGCGGATGCCTGGGTAGTCGAGCCAGCGGGCAAGCCGCCATCGGTGTTTTACCTGGAGGCCGGTGGCAACCGCCTGCTGCGCATGGTCACCGGCAACGACCCGCAGCACCGTTCGGTACGCGACTTTCCCAACCTGTCTGTCGGCGACATTCCGGACAGCGTCTTTACGTCTTGCAACACCTGACCAGGGCATGGCGCGTGCAAGGGCCGCATGCGGCCGGGGCGCGCGCCATCCCTGGCTAGTGTTTTTTGTTATTACTCTCGAAGGATATTGCTATGCCGCTGGTTGTTTACATTCTGGGGTTGACGATCTTTTCGTTAACCACCTCCGAATTCATGGTGGCGGGCATGATGCCGTCACTGGCCCTGGCCATGGACGAACCGGTGACACGGATCGGCTATCTGATCTCCCTCTACGCCATGGGCATGGTCATCGGCGGGCCGCTGAGCACCGTCGTCCTGCTCAAGCTGCGCGTGCCGAACAAGCAGGGGCTGCTGTGGCTGCTGGGCTTTTATGTCCTGGCCCAATCCGTCGCCGCCTCCGCCACCAGCTATGACATCCTGGCCGTCGCACGGGTGGTCACGGGCGTGGCCGCCGCCACCTGCTTTGGCCTGTCGCTGGCGATCTGCGCCGATATCGTCAGCCCCAACGCGCGCGGACGCGCCGCCGCCGTCGTGATCGGCGGCCTCATGCTCGCTTCGGTGGTGGGCGTGCCGGTCGCCACGCTCATCGACCAGCACCTGGGATGGCGCGCCAGCTTCTGGCTGGTGGTCCTGCTCGCGCTGATGTGCCTGGCGCTCATCACCGTGCTGGTGCCGCGCACCAAGCCATCCGAAGTCGTCAGCCTCGGCAATGAACTGGCAGAGTTCCGCAACCGCCACCTGTGGGCGGCGTATGCCAGCAGCGGCCTCATCATCGGCGCGATTTTCGCGGCGTTCAGCTACTTCGCGGCCATCCTGACGGAAGTTACGGGTTTTCCGGCGTCCGCTATCCCCTGGCTGCTGGGCGTCTACGGCATCGCCAATGTAGTGGGCAATGGCGTGGTCGGCCGTTATGCGGACCGCTATACCACCGTCATCATGGTCTGGGGCATGGTCATCCTGAGCATCAGCCTGGCGCTGTTCGCCGTCTTTGCGCACGACAAGACCATCAGCGTCGCCTTGCTGGTCGTCACGGGCCTGGTCGGCATGTCGATGAATCCCGCCATCATCGCCCGCGTGATGAAAACCGCCCATCCGGGGCCGCTGGTCAACACGGTGCACACGTCCGTCATCAATATCGGCCTGGGCGCCGGCTCATGGCTCGGCGGCCTCGGCATCGCCGCCGGCTACGGCTTGCGCTCGCCGCTGTGGGTCGGTGTCGCGCTGGCCGTGCTTGGCCTCATCAGCTTGCTGCCTTACCTCGGACATAAGTCGCGCGATTCGGTGCTGTCGCATTAGCGGCTGGCGACGTGTCTTGACGGCCAGGTCCAATCCCGGCAAGATCATGGTGCTGGCTGACAAGCTGCCGGCAACAGCTACCCTCTAGCGCTGGAGCCACCACCATTGAGCCAGGAATATTCCACGGCGATGCGCGACCTACTTGCCGCGCGTGACATCAGGCATGCCCGCACGCCGCCCGTCAGCGGGCTGACGCGGCAGCACTTCAGCGTCGCCAGCGAGCACAAGGAACTGCAGCTACTGGCCTGGCGCGATTATCTGGGCCGGTTCCTTGACCTCCAGGTAAGGCGCCAGCAGCTGGGCAATAGCTTTCACGCAGAACTCGACACGTACTTGCTGCCGGACATGGCATATCTGGATAGCCGCACGGACGCGGTTACCCAGCTGCGCAGCAATGAGCGCATCTCCACCGACAGCATGCGCGATTTCGTCTTTCACATCGCCGTGCAGGGCATTATCGAGACCAGCACGGCGCGCCCCAGCGCAAAAGCGCTGCAATACACGCCAGGCATACTGGCCCTGGACATGAACCAGCCGATGCGCATGGTGCGGCCGACGCGGGCGCATGTACTGGCCTTCTTCCTGCCCCGTGCCGCGGTCAGCGCGCACCTGCCTGACGCCGAAGCCATTCATGGCCGCATCGTCGGCTATACCACGCCACTGACGCGCATGCTGCCGGCTTACCTGAATATCCTATGCCAGCGCCTGCCAGCGCTGCCGGCAGACCAGCAAGAGCAGACGCTACGCACGTGCGCCCGGCTGATCATTGCCGCATTTGCCAAGCAGCAGCGCCTGGAAGAGCATGGGCGCGCTGTCGCCCGCGCCGCGCTGCAGGGACAGATCGAACACTATATCCAGGCGAACCTGCACGAGGAACACCTGACGCCGGACGGCGTGATGCGGGCGTTTCCCGTCGCGCGCTCGACCATCTACCGCCTGTTTGAATCCCAGGGGGGCCTGGCCGCCTACATCCGCCATTGCCGCCTGCGCGACGCGGCACATGAACTGACCAGCATGCGCCATCTTGCCGTGACGCAGATCGGGCTGGGACTGGGCTTCAACAGCGCCTCCGATTTCTCACGCGCGTTCAGCCGCGCGTATGGCATGTCGCCGCGCGATTTTCGTGAACAATTCGGGAACAGTTCAGGCACAGTCCGGAATGATCTTTCCTCAAAATAATATTTTAAAAAAGTGAAACAGGGTGTCAAGTCGGCATGAACCGGAGATGGAGAATCAAGTTCCCTACCCGCCCGCGACAGCTGCGGGACCGGTTCCTACTCTCGACGGAGTTCTGCACCCATGCGTAACGACAACAACGATGCCACCCTCGCCCCCGCCCTGGCTCCGTACAATGAAAAGGCGAACGCCGCCATCGTCAAGGCGGTGCGCGCCAGGGACTGGACAAAGACGGCGGTGCGCTACGGTGAAATTTGTTTGACTTTAGCCAAGCCGGATGAGTTCACCGAAGTATGGAGCCAACTGGACCTGAGCACGTTCCCCCCCGACCTGAACAACATGCCGTGGATCGGCCTTTACCATTTCACGGGCAGCGGGCAGCGCGATGCGAATTGCCTGCCCGTCGGCGACATCGCGGTGGCCACCAGACTGGCTCCGCCGTATCAGCCGCCCCGGGCGTCTCCCATGTTTTATCTGTCACCGTGCCCGGAAGCGCCGCCGTCCGCCCTGGGTCCCGCATTGGCGCATCCGACGGGGTTCCGTTTTCTGGTCAATGACAGAGGCTCCAAAAACCCCCGGGACATCTGCTACTGGCAGCCCATTGCGCCCGATGGCTATTACGCGCTTGGCATCTGCTTTAACGCCAGGGAACCGGACAGAAGCAACTATTGGTGCGTGAGAAAAGACCTGTGCATTTCCGTCGACAAGATCCGCGTATGGCAAGAACACGGATGGCAAGGCAGCGGCAGCGTGGAAGCGCCGAAGGCGCGCCCGGACAAATGGAAGGATGTTCAGGATGGATACGTCCTTTTGTCGCCGCTGGCGTATACCTATGGCAGCTTGCCGGCATTTTACTTGCGCCTCCCCATGGCCTGCCTCGACGTGGAGCCATTTGATTTTCCAGGCCCGCCACGGCCGGAGCTGGACCCGGCAATTGTGGTCAACCACAAGCTGAAGGCCGGCTTGAGCCCAGTCGTGATCGTCCCGTTTACCGCCATCCCCGGTGACGCCAGCAACGTACCCGACCAGCCGTATACGTCACCCTTCTATTTCATCGCCGCCCAGCCGTATTACTTTTGCTACAACGTGTTATCGCCGACCGGGGGCGGCACCACGACGACAACCTACCGCGTCGGCGTGACCAAAGAAGAATCCACGACCTTCGAACGGTCGACGTCGATCACCACGAACGTCGAGGTCGGTGCCGTGTTCGAAGGTCCCACCGCCTCGGCATCCCTTTCCATGACCAACACATTTTCATTAACGCAGCTAAGCGGCCGCACGGAAGAGACCAGCGTCGAATATTCGGAACAGCTGATCTTCAAGGAAACGGCGCGTGTATGGCAATGGCAATTGCTGACCGACCTGGTGGTGACGCGCTCGGATGGGACGCAGATCAGGCCCATCGCCTACCGGAATCAGGACCGCACCAACATTCCCCCGCCGGACAAGGCGAGCCCGCCAGAAGCTATGGAAAATTGAATCGCCGTTCTTTCCCAGCAGTACAACAGTGTGTTTGACATTTCTCATCCAACCAGGAGGTTTATATGAAACTGCAACGTCTGTTTTGCCTTGTCGCCTTGATCTCAGCGGTTTCCATGGCGGGTGCCGCCAAGCAGGAGAAGGAAACACCCAAGGAAAATGCGGCGGCCAGCCCGGCCACCACCAAGGCAGAGAAGGATGCCGCCGCGGACCAGCAAGGCCACGCCCCTTGCTGGTCCGCGCGGCAATGCAGCGGCAAATCCAGGCCCAATCTCACGCTTGAAGCGTGCAAGCGGGGCAGCTTCGGCAAGTCGTGGGGGCTCGCTCCCGGTCCGGGCTGCAGGACTTTCTGATGGCGATACCTTGATCCTGCCCGCATGGCGCGGGCGTCCATAGCCCCGCCCGCACCGCCTGGCCGGTTGCGCGGCGGCGTGTTTCGGCTAGTGCTAGCTGATGACCGGCCTGGCACGTCCCGCCCGCGTCGCCAGCCAGCACAGGATGGCACCGCCGCACACCATGGCCGCGCCTTGCCAGAAGGCCAGCGACAGCGGCGTGCGCAGCAGCAGCGACGACAGCGCGGCAGACAGCACGGGGATGAAATACGAAGCGCCAGCCAGGATCGTGACGTTACCGTGCAAAATACCCACGTTCCACGCGGCGTAGCCAAAGCCCATGGCGCCCGCGGCCAGGACCAGATAAGTGACGGCCTCGGCAGTAAACGCCATGTGGCCGCCCCCTTGCAGCAGGTATTTGATCCACAAGCTGATGGAAACGAGGATGAAGAACAGGGTCACGCCGTTCTTGCCCTGCGCAAGGCGCGCCGTCACGGTGCAATACGCGGCCCAGATCAGCGCGCCCGCGAAGGCCAGGCCATAGCTGAGCGGGCTGCTCCGCACATTGGCCACGGTGCCGGCCACGTCAAAGCCCTGCTCGCCACCGAGCACCCAGCAGATGCCGGCGACGGACAGCAGGAAGCCCGGCACGATGAGGAAATTGCTCTTTTGCCCGTTGAACAGGATGGCCGCGACAATGGTGAAGGTCGGCCACAGGTAATTCACCATGCCCACCTCGATGGCCTGACGCGCCGTGCCCGCATAGCCTATCGATAGCGCCAGGCACAGCTCATAGGTAACGAACAGCACACTGCCCCAGACCAGGTAGCGTCGCGGAAATTCGCTCAGCCTCGGATAACCCACGGACAGCAGCAGGAACACTGACGCCACGCTGTACATCATCGCTGCCCCGCCCGTGGGTCCCAGCAAGTCAGTGACACTGCGGATCAGCCCGATAATGGCGCTCCACAGCAGAATGGCGCCCAGCCCGGTCAGGGTGGCCTTGTTGGTATTTTTCATGTGTATGTCATTCAGGTGAGGCAATCAAACGCCCGGCGGCACCAGCCAGGCGCCGGGCTTGCGAGACCATACACGGTGTCGTTCGCCAGGGCAATCAGCGGTGACAATTATTGAGATTTCATCAATTATTTGCGGATACTATGTCTTTCAATAACTCAACTTAAACAGGTGCATTCATGTCCGCTCCCAAGTCAGTGTCCGCCAGCCTCGCCGTCTTGTTCTGCGCCACCGCAGCCGCCGGCACGCCCGCCTACCAGCCCTTCCCCAAAGGCTATGGCTATCTGGAACCGGCAGAAACCCGCGCGCTGCAGACGGCCGTAAAGACAGGCGACAACGCCTTCGTGCGCGCGCACGGCTGGCGTTTGTGGGCCGGCATCATGCAGCCGGCCGCCGGCCTGGACTGGCCGGTCTGGTACACCTGGCCCAACGGCACTGACGCGTTCGCCGACACGGCGGCGTTGAGCGGCGATGCGGCAGCCGCCACGGCGGAGGTGAAGCCAGCCAAGCGCCGCATGGGCCGCCTGGGGGCGAGCACTTTGACTCCCGTCAACGTGCAAAACACACCGTTTTACCGCATCCCGGAACAGGTCATCGCCGCATATCCTGGCGCCATAGTCCGCACGACGGAAGGAGGAAAAGTCAAAATCAGCATCCGCGACGGCATCCACTTCGCCTTCAACGGCGATATCATGATCGCGACGGAATCGCTGAGCAAGGAGGCGCTCGATTTCATCCGCGATCCCAAACAGCCCGTCTACAAGCAAAGCACGCTCGATGCCTTGTACAGCAAGGACGATCCAGCCAAGCGCGTGCACAATCTGAATGCGCCAGCCAGCTATGTCGTAACCAAGCACATGTATTGGCCCGTCAAAGCCAGGGGATTGACCGCATTGCCCGTGTGGCACGACGACTTCAGCGCCAAATATACCGGTTATGCGGGCTACGAAAAGTGGCGTACGGCCGTTGCCATCGCCCCGGACGGCAAGCAGGTGGGCCAGATGGCCAAGGTCAGCTATCTGCACGGCCTGTACCAGCACGATACCACCACGCCATGGCCCGTCATCACCAAAGCCGCCAAGGTATACGGTTTGCAGGACTTCTACCACCACAAGGTGAGTGCGGCCGACTGGGCCAGTTTCGACGAAGCCGACAAGGCCATCATCAACGCCGCCAGCTACTGGCTGAACGGCCAGCCCTTCGGCGCCGGCGACTACCTGGTCACGGTCGCCATGCACATCAATACCAAGGAAATCCCAAGCTGGGGCCTGCAAAGCGTGTGGTGGTCGGACCGCCCCGACAGCATGCCGTATGCCGCCAACCGCCCGGCCGACATCCAGGCCACGGGACCATGGAAACACTATCTGCTGACGGAAGCCTACGGCATCCCGGAAAAAGGCAACCCGGACCTGCTCCCCGTCGCCACCAACCCGTACATCGAACTGGTGACGCACCCGGTCGGCACCAGCTGCTACACCTGCCACGCCAACGCAGGCTGGCCCAGCAGCTTTAAAGCCATGACACCGGGCGTGGCCAGCTATCAAAATCCGCAATGCCCGAACCTGCGCGCCTCGCTCAACCCCAAGAGCTCATGCCTGACACCCTTCACCCTCACGGACTTCCAATGGATCATCCCGGATCGGGCCGTGGGCAATTAACATACGCCGGGCAATTGCCGCAGCCCGGCTTGATGCCGGAAGGCGCATATTAACGACTCAGCCCACCGCCCTGAACAGTCATCTTGTCGCGGCAATTATCAAAAGGAGACCGTCATAGATAAGGAAATCATCAATCGATCGCTTCCGCAAGGCGCTGCTGACATTAAAAATATTATTCTGGTCGGCGGTGGCGCCTTTTTCTATCGAAAAGCACTGAAAACCGCGTTCCCTCATCACTAGTTGCAGGAACTCAAGGATCCGATTTTTGCCAATGTCAGAGGTTTTCAGTTTGCTGGAACAGAACTGGCCAAGCAGATATGAGCATCGAACACCACCTGGCACCGCCCCGGGATCCGCAAACGAACGGCATGGTTGAACGATTCAACGGCCGTATGAGCGAGCAAAAGCAGGCCTTCCCTAGCCATAACTGCCGGCGAAGGATGGCATAGCTGAGCGAGGCAACAGCAGAGCGCCTGCTTTTGAGCGCTATGACGGCACAGTTGGCTACGATAAACTAGCCGGTCATCTACTTCGTGCGCTCAGCCAGATCGGGGACTTTGCACGCTCACAGTGGACTGGTCATCATGAGCCTTCCAACCCGCTCAATTGCGAAAAGCAGGATTTTGATCGCCTGAAGAGCGTCTAGCGCACTTGTGGCGGTTCACTGCGGCAGTTCGACCCGAACTCTTAAAGCGATAACGAGAGCAGCGAGCAGCATCACAACGCCAGCAATAATGAAAACGCCTGTCACTCCACCAAACCCGAACATCATGCCACCCAATGCAGCGCCGGCAGCTATTGAAGATTGCACCGCAGCGACGACCATGCCACCAGCTGTCTCCGCTTGGTCAGGGACGGCACGGGCTACCCAGTTGGACCAGGCGACAGGTACGCCGCCGAACGCCAGGCCCCACAGAGCGACCAAAAGCATCAGGCCTGTTCCTTGGACTGGCAGTAAAATCATGGCGAATGCCGCCAAGCCCACCAGCGCAGGCATGAGCACTAAAGTAGCACGCAGGCTACGCTCCATTAGCCAGCCGGCCAGCAGCGTGCCAACGAAGTTGGCGACACCAAAACCCAGGAGCATCAGAGACAAACCGTTTACATCTATTTGGACAACGCTTTCAAGAGCGGGGCGAATATAGGTGAACAATGCATATTGCCCGGTATGGGCAAGTACGCAGCCCAACATCCCGATC
Source organism: Janthinobacterium sp. HH104 (assembly GCF_001758715.1). Taxonomy (NCBI): domain Bacteria; kingdom Pseudomonadati; phylum Pseudomonadota; class Betaproteobacteria; order Burkholderiales; family Oxalobacteraceae; genus Janthinobacterium; species Janthinobacterium sp. HH104. The sequence goes on from NZ_LRIB01000027.1 coordinate 279,534, forward strand.
CCAATCCCCGGGCGACGGAGCAGTCCCAGTACCGATGTCGTGCGCATCATCGTGCGCGGCGCCATACGGGGCAGCGTGACCAATTGAAACAAAAGTGTTAGCCCTCCGACAGCCGCGGCTGCTATAAATGCACTGCGCCAGCCATATAGCCCCCCCAAGTAGCTGCCCAACGGTACGGAAACGACCGTCCCGATGGCGATGCCGCTGAATATGATGGAGAGCGCTCGCGGTACCAACTTTGCCGGCACCAGCCGCATAGCCACGGCTGCCGCCATGCTCCAAAAGCCACCTAACGCGACGCCCAGAAGAATGCGCATCACCAACAATACTGTCAAGCTTGAGGACAACGCCACCAGCAGGTTGGAGGCGATCATCAGCACCGTGAAAGCCAACAAGACGACACGCCGGTCAAAATGACGCGTGAGACCTGGCACCAACAGCCCGGCGAACATGGCCACGACGGCCGTCACCGTCACTGCCTGACCAGCTAGTGCCTCCGATACGCCAAGATCGAAGGCCATCGGGGTCAATAGACTGGCTGGCAGGTACTCCGCCGTCAGTAAACCGAAAACCCCCATTGCCAGTGAAAACACTGCCATCCATGCTGCTGCCGCTGGCTCTAAAACAGACGCATCGTTCGCGTTGGGCGTTTGCCCGGTAGCAAAAACATCGTTGTTCATCTCTACAATCCCTAAAACAATCAGAGTCGAAAGTCTAGAGGTAAAATCCAGGATGATCTATGATGGTAGATCCTGATGTTTTGATCAAAACACCTAAAATGAGCAAGCAAAGTCAAATTTCTCCATCATCTAATCTCGTCAGTGAACTATTGACAGGCATGCGCCTGCGTGGAGTCCAGTACCGCCGCATTCAGACCGGTCCAGCTTTCGGCATCGGCTTTGAAGACAAGCCAGGCCACGCCTACTTCCACTTCCTGGCCGTTGGCACTGCCTTCATATGTACGGATGATGGTGAGTTGCATCAGCTGTCCGCCGGTAGCGCGGCGTTCATGCCTCACGGCAGGAGACATCAGCTTCTATCGGATGCGGGTATTGCATTTCAGGACATCGCAAAGTTCGATGCCGCGCCCCTTGGTGAATCCGTTAGCGGAGTAGACACATGTCCCAGTACGCACCCCATGCCCAGTGCGGTTATTTTTTACGGCTGCATGGAATTCGATCTCGGCGGGATGCAAGGGATCGGCAAGTTGATGCCAACCGTCATGGTGGCTGACACGCAAGCGCAAGACTATCCTGGCTTACTGCCTGTTCTTGATTCAATGAAGCGTGAAATCTGCGCCGGCCGTATTGGCTTTGCAGGCATTCTGGCTCGCCTGGCGGAGGTCGCGGCAGCAATGATCGTGCGCGGCTGGATTGAATGCGGTTGTGAAAACGCTTCTGGTCTCCTCGCCGCCTTGCGTGATCCGCGCCTTGCTCGTGCCATATTGGCGCTGCACCGCCAGCCTGGTCGTGAGTGGACAGTTGCACAGTTGGCTGCGGAGTGTCATATCTCCCGCTCAGTCTTCGCGCGACGCTTTGAAACCACCATCGGAGTGCCGCCCCTGCGCTATGCCACGGAATTGAGAATGCGTCTTGCCACACAGTTTCTCACTCACGAAAGAGTATCCATCGACGTCGTCGCCCGACGCCTTGGCTATACATCTCAAGCCGCGTTCAGTCGTGCTTTCAAGCGCGTCATCGGCAAGCCGCCGGGTGCCTGTCGGCAAATGCTTTGAGGAGAATCGCTGAGGGAAGCGCGGATCAATCCATTTTTTCAGCGACCTCTCGCCAGAAACGCAGCAGGCCGTCGCGACCGCGGGCGCCGCTGGCCAGTTGATCGCCTCGACGTCGGGCGGCCTTGTCTTCATGAACGATGGTGCCGAGCCGAGCAGCGGCGAACTGGGCTGCCCTACCTGCGGAAGCAGCGGGCATGCCAGTGATGTTAAGCCGGCAGGCGAACCTGCGGTTGCTCAACGCCGATCACCGACGCTTGACGCGCGCCGTTCAGCGGCGACCGATCCTGACACGCCTGCAGGAATACCGCAGCAATCATGCCGCAACCTGCCGTCAGTTGCATGATCGGCATACGAAGGCAACGTCCCAGCGTGCTGTAGCCCGGCAAAAGATCGATGGGTTCAACCGGGAAATCGGTGAGACGGTATGTCAACTCCGAACACTGCACCAGCTTTTCACTCACCTCCCTCGTTCCCTGCGCGGGGACCGCGCTCCAGGGAGAGGGACAATGCCAGCGACTCGAACACGCCCGCTCAGCCCTTCCCATCATTCCCCAGCACAAACAATCGCTGCGCCGCCTGGAACACGCCCAGCGCCAGCAAACCGAGGTACTGTCACAGCTGAACGCGCCAATCACAGCGCTTTTTGACGCCCTGCAACACTTGACCGAAGACGATCCGTACTTCCTGAGCCGGAATCGGGACGATCGCACGGTAGCCGGATTGATTATTTTTCCGCCCAAGGAAAGGATCAAGAGCGCTATCGCATCAGCAGATAACATCCCCGATAGCTGGAAAGCGTACTTGTCCTCAGTTGGAACGGGACACCACTGATGCACATCAACGATATTTTCAAAAAATTAATATTATTACATTTGAATAGTTTTTCTTCAGTAGAAACATATAGGATTTGTATTTCTTACATCCTGGAGCTACTCGCCAGACCTCAATTTGATAGCAAACTCAACCATTCAACCAAGTCGAAAGGAACAAGATGAAATCCCAGATGCGCCATGCCGCAATGATCGTTTCGCTGTTGTCCGCCTCCTCCTGTGCTTTGGCGCAGGTTCCCAATCGATGCCCATCGCTGGCGTTTTATGGCAATGCCGCCACCAGCGGCCTCTGCAAAAGCCTCAGCCCTGCTACGCAAAACCTGCAAGTGTGTGAATTGACGGCCGCGCAACCCGACGTTCACTTGACCTTTGGCCTCCAGCCAAATGGCGTGAACCCGCCCGTCCCTCTCCACCTGACAGTGCGCACTCAGGCCAACAACTGCGAACAAGCGACCAATATCGTCCAGAACGCTGCCGGAGCGTTTGTCGCGCAAAGCAACGCCCTGCTCTGTGGCGTCGACCCCGTCACCTATGTTCAACGCATGAACGCTCAAACGATTGTCCCGGGGAGCAACGGTCAAAGCGCTTGTCGCACAGCATTCATAAACGCACAGACGGGCGGCAAATTGACGCCCGCAGTGGCGCAAGGCTACCTCAACGCTTGCAACACCGGAGGCCTAGCGAATGCCGCATGTCCGTGATGTGAAGCGGCAAGCAACAAAGGCGACAAGAAATGAGCTGCATTCCGAATGCGAGCGAAGGCATTTTGAAAGGCTAGCGGGTGTCCAGCAGACTCGTGGCGATTCACAGTGATCCGGAAAGGAGATAAAAATGAGCAAAGGTAGCGGTAATAACGGGGGCCGTAGTGGTGGTTCCCAGGGCGGTGGCAGTAAAGGTGGCGGAGCATCTGGCGGTGGCCGTGGGCAAGGAAATGGCGAAGGGTGGCCAAGTGCAACGGGCAAGCCATCTGGCGGAGGGCGCAGCAATGCACCCGCTGGCGCTGGCAACAAATAGGTCTGGCGCTGGTTTAGCTTAACAATTTCGTCGCAAGGAAGCGCCCGCAAGCTAAGCTTGTGTACTCGCTTGACGTGACAACGGCCGCGCGAAGCGGCCGTATCGTTTGGGGCTGGACAGCGGGTTAACAACCCATTGCCCCAGATTTGCCCCAAGTTCCTATTCAGACAAGATATGAAATCCAAGTCTTTGAATACAAACTAAAATTTTGGTGGGAAGTGCAAGTTTCGAACTTGCGACCCCTGCAGTGTGAATGCAGTGCTCTACCCCTGAGCTAACCTCCCGAAGCGAGGCGAATTATCGCATAGGTGTTGCGGCATCTGCAAGGGCTGGCAAGAGGAAATTTACCTAGCCCCGCTTTTTCTCAGGCGGCCGCTGGCGGCGACGTGACGGCGGTCCAGATGCACTGGCCTTTGGCGGCCTTGTCGAGGCCGGCGATGGTGGCTTCGTGGGCGGCGAGCTCGTCGGCCGTGGCGCTCTGGAAGATGACTTCGGCCAGGGGCACGATTTCCAGCACGGCGCCGTCGGCGGCCACTTCCACTTCTTCTTCCATGCTCAGGCTATTTTGCCCGCGCGTCATGGCCAGGTAGACGTCGGCCAGCAATTCGGAGTCGAGCAGCGCGCCGTGCAGCTTGCGGTGAGCGTTCGAGACGCCATAGCGGTCGCACAGGGCGTCAAGCGAATTGCGCTTGCCCGGGTGCATTTCCTTCGCCTGCACCAGGGTGTCGATCACGCCAACCACTTGCTCGTGCACGGGTGGCAGGTTCAGGCGCTTGAATTCCGCGTTCAGGAAACCGATGTCGAACGGGGCGTTGTGGATGATCAGTTCGGCGCCGGCGATGTAGGCACGGAACTCGTCGGCGATTTCCGCGAATTTCGGTTTGTCGCTGAGGAATTCCGTCGTCAATCCGTGGACGGCCAACGCGCCCTCTTCCGAATCGCGCTCCGGATTGATGTAATGGTGGAAATTATTCCCCGTCAACATGCGGTTGTTCAGCTCGACCGCCCCGATCTCCAGGATGCGGTCGCCCGTGCGCGGGTTCAGGCCGGTGGTTTCAGTATCGAGAACAATTTGACGCATGGCAGATTCAGTCGTAAAAGCAAAAAGCGAAGGGCACAGTATAGCAAACCTGTGCCCTCCGGTTACGTCCCGCGCGCTGCTGCAGGGCAGAAATTTAGTTCTCAGGCACGTACCGTTTCCACGCCCAAGTTGGCCAGTTGATCGGCCCGCTCGTTGCCCGGATGTCCATTATGGCCGCGCACCCAGCGCCATTCCACTTCGTGCACGGCCTGGGCGATGTCGAGCGCCTGCCACAGGTCGACGTTTTTCACGGGCGCCTTGGCCGCGGTTTTCCAGCCGCGCGCCTTCCAGCCGTGGATCCATTCGCTGATGCCCTTCTGGACGTACTGGCTATCGGTATACAACACCACCTGGCACGGACGTTTGAGCGCCGTCAAGGCTTCGATCACGGCCTTCAATTCCATGCGGTTATTCGTCGTATTCAGTTCCCCGCCATAAATTTCTTTCTTGGCGCCATCGGCCACCATCAGCGCGCCCCAGCCGCCCGTGCCGGGATTGCCCTTGCATGCGCCATCGGCGTAAATCTCAACCTTATCCATCTTGCTGTTCCCGCCTTTTATTCGTGACCGGTGCGCCTGCGGGCGCCGTCGCCGGTTTCTTGGTCCACGCCGGACCGATCAAACGCATCCCTTTGACGCGCTTGATCGCCTGCACTATATACACTGCGCCCAGATATGGCCACCAGCGCGCACCTGCCTTGTCCATGAAAGCGTTACGGCGCAGCCATTTTTCTGTCCTGCAGGCAGGTGCGTAGCAGCCGAAGTAGCTTTGACTGACGCCCATGTTGAGCAATTTTAACCAGTCTTTCATGCGCGGCATAGAGATCAGCTCGCCTGCCTGCGGCAGGTAGTGGCGGCCCGTGACCCGCCCCAGACCCTGGCGCATGCCCCACAGGCTGGCCGGATTGAAGCCGCAGACGATCACTCTCCCTTCCGGGATCAGCACGCGCTCCACTTCGCGCAAGACCTGGTGCGGCTCGGCGGCAAATTCGAGTACGTGCGGCAAGACCACCAGATCCAGGCTTTGCGAATCGAACGGCAACTCATCGAAGGCCGACACCAGGGTCAGGCGCTTCTCTTGCGGCGGGCGCGGAGGCAAGCGCGCATCGAGCAGCCATTTGTTCGGCATGCGGTTGGCGGCCAGCGCGTCGAGCTGGGGCAAGCCGATCTGCACGGCATTAAAACCGAAGATATCGACGGTCAGGCTGTCGAGGCATTGCTGCTCCCAGGCGCGCACGTACAGACCGGCCGGCGTCTGCAGCCAGCCGTCAAGCGCTATAATGGATTTTTCGGATGCCACACTGTCCATTCAGTTTTCTCTTTTGCTCATGACACACTCCCCTGAACACGCTCTATCGGTACTTGCCGTGCCCGCCTTTGCCGACAATTACCTGTGGCTGATCCACGACGGCCGCCACGCCGCCGTGGTCGATCCCGGCGATGCGACGGCCATCCTCGATGCGCTGCAAGCCCATCAGTTGACCTTGTCCGCCATTTTACTCACGCATCACCACGCCGACCACACGGGTGGCGTGCCTGAATTGTTGCAGCATTTCGCCGTCCCCGTCTTCGGCCCGCGCAATGAGGCTATCACAGCCATCACGGAACCGCTTGCCGAAGGCGATGTCGCCCATGTGCCCGAGCTGGGTTTGCAGATGAACGTCATCGACGTGCCCGGCCATACGAAGGGGCATATCGTCTACGTGCGCCAGCGTGACGAGCGCAGCGGCGCACCGTGGCTGTTTTCCGGCGACACCCTGTTTGCGGGCGGCTGCGGCCGCCTGTTCGAAGGCACGCCGGGCCAGATGGCCGATTCGCTGGGCAAGCTGGCCGCCCTGCCCGACGATACCGAGGTATTTTGCGCGCATGAGTACACCTTGTCCAATTTGCGCTTTGCCAACGCCGTCGAGCCGGGCAATGTGGCCCTGCAGGAACGCATCGCCATCGACACGGAAAAGCGCCAGCAGGGATTATCGACCGTGCCGTCGACCATCGCCCTTGAAAAGGCCACGAATCCCTTCCTGCGCTACCGCGAACCGGCGATCCTGACCAGCCTGAAGGTGGAAGGCAAGCTGACGGCAGATGCCTCCCCCGTGGAAGCGTTTGCCGCGCTACGGATGTGGAAAAACAACTTTTAAGCTTCTGCTTCCAAAAAGAAAAATCCCGGCGATACCATCAGGCACCGCCGGGATTTTTTATTGATCTATTTGATCAGGATCAGATTTCCTCGTACAGCGGCAAGGTCAGGAATTCGGCGAACGATTCCGACGTCGACATTTCCTCGAAAATCTGGCCGGCGCGCACATAGGTCGGGCCGTTGCCGCCTGGCGCATCGCGCTGCACCTTGGCCAGCTCTTCCGGAATCATGGCGCGCACCATCTCGGCCGTCACCTTGCGGCCATCTTCCAGCACACCCTTGCTCGAGCGGATCCACTGCCACACTTGCGAGCGGCTGATCTCGGCCGTTGCCGCGTCTTCCATCAGGTTGTGGATAGGCACGCAACCATTGCCAGCCAGCCAGCTGCCCAGGTAGTGGATGCCGACGTTGATGTTGTAGCGCAAGCCTGCTTCCGTGATCGGCGCTTCCGGCTGGAAATTCAGCAGATCCGACGCTTTCACATCGATGTCGGGACGCTGTTTCTCGATCTGGTTCGGCTTGTCGCCGAGCACTTTGGTGAACTCGCCCATGGCCAGTTCCACCAGGCCCGGATGGGCCACCCAGCCGCCGTCGTAGCCGTCGGTGGCATCGCGCGCCTTGTCGTTGCGCACGCCGCCCATGGCGATATCGTTCTTTTCCGGATCGTTCTTGATAGGGATCAAGGCTGCCATGCCACCGATAGCTGGCGCGCCACGCTTGTGGCAAGTTTTCAGCAACAGCAAGGCATAGGCGCGCATGAACGGTGCCGTCATGGTCACTTTCGCGCGGTCGGCCAGGCAGAAATCCTTGTCCAGCTTGAATTTCTTGATGCACGAGAAGATGTAATCCCAGCGGCCCGCGTTCAGGCCCGAGCTGTGCTCTTTCAGCTCGTATAGGATTTCATCCATTTCAAACGCGGCCAAAATGGTTTCGATCAGCACGGTCGCCTTGATCGTGCCTTGCGGCAAGCCCAATTCATTTTGCGTCATGACGAAAATATCGTTCCACAGGCGCGCTTCCAGGTGCGATTCCATCTTCGGCAGGTAGAAATACGGGCCGGCGCCGCGCGCCAGTTGTTCCTTAGCGTTATGGAACATGAACAGGGCGAAATCGAAAATGCCGCCGGAAATGCGCTTGCCGTCGACCAGCACGTGCTTTTCATCGAGGTGCCATCCGCGCGGACGCACGACGAGTGTCGCGATCTTGTCGTTCAGCTTGTACGACTTGCCATTTTGCTCGAGCGAAATCGTCTTGCGCACGGCATCGAACATATTGATCTGGCCCGTGATCTGGTTGTCCCAGTTCGGCGTGTTCGAATCCTCGAAGTCCGTCATATAGCTGTCCGCGCCCGAATTGAAGGCGTTGATGACCATCTTGCGCTCGACGGGGCCCGTGATTTCCACACGGCGGCATTCGAGCGCCTTCGGGATCGGCGCGATCTTCCAGTCGCCTTCGCGGATGTGCGCGGTTTCTGGCAAGAAATCAGGACGCTCGCCCGCGTCGAGGCGCTTGGCCCGCTCCACGCGCACGGCCAGCAATTGCTGGCGGCGCGGCTCGAATTCACGCGTCAGCTTGGCCACCAGCGCCAGCGCGGCCGGCGTCAAGATCTGTTCGTAGCCGGGCTGGATATCACCCGTGATTTGCATGCCTTCTGGAAGTGCGATCGTGTTCTGCGTCATGAAGTTCTCCGGTTTTTAGTCAATATAAGCAAAGGTAATCTGGTGATCCAAGTATAAGCTGAACGACTGCGCGGACAAGCTGGACAGAGGCGCAAAAACACTCTGCCGGGCGGCGCGTTTGTTCTATAGTATTGCACTATAAGGCATGGAAACGAGATTAAAAATCACTTCATCTATGCGTTTTTATCACAAGTGATGGCATCGCGGGAGCACGGCATGGGGCAGTTCAGACAGATATCAACGTTCGTGGAAGTGGTGGCCAAGGGCAGCCTGTCGGCCGCCGCGCGCGCGGAAGGCATCGCGCCAGCCATGATAGGCCGGCGCCTCGATGCGCTGGAGCAGCGCCTGGGCGTCAAATTGCTGCAGCGCACGACGCGCAAGCTGGCATTGACGAATGAAGGCGCCGCCTTCCTCGAAGATTGCCAGCGCATCCTCGGTGAACTGGAAGAGGCGGAAGCGGCCGTGGCCGAACGCAGCGTGAAGGCCAGCGGCCATCTGCTCATTTCCGCGCCGGCCGGCTTCGGACGCCAGCACGTGGCACCACTGATTCCCTCGTTTGTCGCCGAACACCGCGACGTGACGGTGTCGCTGAACCTGAACGACCGCCTCGTCGACCTGATCGGCGAAGGCATCGACGTGGCCATCCGCATCGCCAGCCTGTCCGATTCCTCGCTCGTGAGCACCAAGCTGGCCGACAACCAGCGCGTGCTCGTCGGCTCGCCCGCCTATTTGAAACGGGCGGGCACGCCCCGCATCCCGGCCGACCTAGCCAAGCACAATTGCCTGGCGATCAGCAGCGAAGGCAGCCAGCGGGGCTGGACCTTCCGCGAAAATGGCAAGAACATCATTTTAAAGGTGGCGGGTAATATGGTCTGCAACGATGGCGAAGTGCTGCACGACTGGGCGCTGGCAGGCAAGGGCCTGGCGTGGCGTTCGATGTGGGAAGTGGGCGCCGAGATCGCCTCGGGCCAGCTGGTGACGGTGCTGGACCAGTTCGCCGCCCCGGGCAATGACATTTACGCCGTGTTCGCCCAGCGCCGCCACTTGCCGCTGCGCATACGGGCGTTCGTGGATTTTTTAAGGCACAGTTATTCGCAACCCGACTACTGGCGCGAACGGGCTATTTGAAGACGCGGGACCAAACCTGCTGCGCGTCGGCATAGGCGGCCTGTGATGCTCACCGTACTAGAGTACGGTTGCGCTTCTCGGCCACCTCTTCCTTCCGCTCGCGACGGTTTTGTCCGGCGTCGTGACGCATGAGGAAACAACAACTCCCGGATCTGCATTGGCAAGCGTAGGTCGGCTTAGCGCAGCGTAAGCCGACACCAGCCCATACATCTTCCCAACACCACCGTTGTCGGCTTACGCGCAAGCGCTAAGCCGACCTACCTGATGATGCAATGCATGCCAAAAAGAGCCGCGTAGCCCATAAAACACTCGCAAAACCGCTACTTCACAGAAATTTAGGCGAAAAAAAATCCTCGGAGACCGAGGATTTCTTTATTTCGTTTGATCCAGCGTATTAGATTGGCTGAATGTTCGAAGCTTGCTTGCCTTTAGGGCCAGCGGTCACTTCAAAAGAAACGCGTTGGTTCTCTTGCAGGGACTTGAAGCCGTTCGACTGGATAGCCGAGAAGTGAGCGAACAGATCTTCGCCGCCTTCGTCAGGGGTAATAAAGCCGAAACCCTTCGAATCATTGAACCATTTTACGATGCCAGTTGCCATTACAATTTCCTATTTCAGTTAAGTTGGGCTTGCGCCCGTTATATCGTTTGAAGCAAGAAAGAAATGACAGACAAACTGCACTACTACCTCGAATCCAACGATGCCCAATTATACCAACAAAACTGAGAAAAACCATTCTTTCGCAAAATAAACTTACGAACACTACTTTAATAGCCAAATCCCCGTCTTGCGGCGCCCTGTACCAGCGGCATGGAGACACTATATCCTAATCTTCGACGCGGGTGCTTTGCGTTGTATCAAATGAATCATTGCAACCACATCTCTATAGTGCTGTTGCTCATGCAATGAAATGGGTGGCCGCCGCATCGCGTCCCGCCCAGTCCAGCAGCGCCGTCACTTGCGCCCGCACGCCGGGCCATTCCGCCACTGCTTGCGCAGGGGCATTGAGCATAGCGCGCACCAGCTGTTCGATGCGCCGGCATTCCTGGCCCAGTGCGGCAAAGCCGAAGGTGGCGGCCGAGCCGGCCACCGCATGCAGCGCGCGGTGCAGTTCCGTCAACGGTTCCAAACGGGGGCCTTCGCTGTCGCAGCGGCTGCTTGCCTGCGTGATCGCCTGCAACAGGGCCGGCACGCCAGCCGCATATTTTTCATTCAGGGCACGCAAACGCGCGCGAAAGTCCGGGTCGATCAAGGTTGCCATCGCAATACTCGCCTGACGCTGCTTACTTGGTGCCGAAGATGCGGTCGCCGGCGTCGCCCAGGCCCGGCACGATATAGGCGTGGTCATCCAGGTGCGAATCGAGCGCGGCGCAGAACATCTTGACGTTCGGATGCGCGTTCTGGAACACGGTCACGCCTTCCGGTGCGGCCACCAGGGCCAGGAAGATGATCTGCTCGTCCGTCACGCCGCGTTTTTTCAGCACGTCGACGGCGTACACGGCCGAATTGCCGGTCGCTACCATCGGGTCGCACAGGATAAAGGTGCGCTCGCTCAGGTCCGGCAGGCGCACCAGGTATTCCACGGGCATGTGCGTGGCCGGGTCGCGGTACACGCCGATGTGGCCGACGCGCGCCGATGGCACCAGGTTCAGCAAGCCATCGCTCATGCCGATGCCGGCGCGCAGGATGGGCACGATGGCCAGTTTCTTGCCGGCGATAACAGGCGCGTCGATGGTGACGAGCGGGGTCTTGATTTCGCGCGTGGTCAGCGGCAGGTCGCGCGTGATTTCATAGCCCATCAGCAGAGTGATTTCCTTCAGCAATTCGCGGAAGGTGCGCGTCGACGTGTCGTGCTCGCGCATGTGGCTCAGTTTGTGCTGGATCAAAGGGTGATCGGTAATGAACAAATTCGGGAAGCGTGGGTCTTGTTTCATATTGTTTTTCTTTCTCTACTGTCTGGCGCGGCGGCAAGCATGGCCGCAAGCGCGCTGTGTATCGATAAAATGATGGATTGCGGCATTATCCCAGCCCGCAGCCCGCCTGTGGCCGGAATTTTTGAAATAATCGGTTTTATTGAAATCAATACTCGCGCAGCGCGCGCGCCAGGATGGCCGCACAATCGGTGCCGGCGGGCAAGCGGCCATACGCCCCGCCCGGCGCCTGCACCAGCCGCGACTGCAGGAATGCTTGCGCAACAAACGGCGGCGCATGGCGCAGCAGCAATGCAGCCTGCACGGCCAGCACGATGCGTTCGGACAATTGCCGGGCGCCAAATTCATCGGTTTGCGGCCCGTCCAGGTCGGCCAGCAGCCGCGCGCGGTAGGCAACAAAGGCGGCGTCATCATCGCCGGCCAGCGCCAGCTCGGCCGCCAGGGCGTCGCGCGCGGCCGGCGACTTGCCGAAGGCGCGCAAGACGTCGAGGCACATCACATTGCCCGAGCCTTCCCAGATCGAGTTGACGGGCAGTTCGCGGTACAGGCGCGCCAGCGGCGCGTCTTCCACGTAACCAGTGCCGCCCAGCACCTCCATGGCCTCGAAGCCAAAGCCGGGACCGCGCTTGCAGATCCAGTATTTGCCGGCCGGCGTGAGCACGCGCGCCAACATCGCTTGCCGCGGATCGTCCTTTTCATCGAAACAGCGGGCCAGGCGCAGCGCGAAGGCCGTGGCCGCTTCCGATTCGAGCGCCAAATCGGCCAGCACGTTTTGCATCAGCGGCTGCTCGGCCAGCGGCTTGCCGAACACGGCTCGCTGGCGCGCATGGTGCAGCGCCTGCGTCAAGGCGGCGCGCATGATGCCGGTGCTGCCCAGCACGCAATCGAGACGCGTATGGCTGGCCATTTCCAGAATCGTGGGTATGCCCCGCCCCGGCTGCCCCACGAGCCAGCCGTAGGCATTCGTAAATTCCACTTCCGACGACGCATTCGAGCGGTTGCCCAATTTATCCTTCAGACGCTGCACGCGGATGGCATTGCGGCTGCCGTCGGGCAGGTAGCGGGGCAGGAAGAAGCACGACAATCCGCCCTCGTCCGCCTGCGCCAGGATCAGATGGGCGTCGCACTGGGGCGCCGAAAAAAACCATTTGTGGCCGATGATGCGCCAGACGCCATCAGCCTCGCCACCGAACTGGGCTTGCGCCTCGGCCGGCGGCACGGGCACGGCGCGCGTGGTATTGCTGCGCACGTCCGAGCCGCCCTGCTTTTCCGTCATGCCCATGCCGACCAGGGCGCCCCGCTTCTGCTCCACGGGCAGGGAGCGTGGATCGTAGTCGCGCGAGAGGATTTTCGGCAGCCAGCGCTGCGCGATCTGTGGCAGCTCCAGCGCCTGGCGCAAGGCCGGCACCGAGGCATACGTCATCGTCACGGGACACTGCGTGCCGTTTTCCACTTGTCCCACTAATAGATAGGCGGCCGCGCGCGCCACCTGGGCACCGGGACCGGGCGCGGCCCACGGCGAAGCATGTGCCCCCGCGCCCACGAGGATGGCCATCAGTTCATGCCAGGCCGGATGGAACAGCACTTCGTCGATGCGGCGCCCGGCCCGGTCGAACTGCTGCAACTCGGGCGTATGGATATTGGCCAGGCGCGCCAGCGCATAGGTCTCGGCGCGGCCCAGCTTCTCGCCCAGCGCGTCGAGCTCCTGCAGCGCCGAGCCGCCGCCTTCGCGCAGCAGCGCTTCGATCAGCGCCGGGTCGCAGGCAAACAGATTGACGTTTTCGAACGGCTTAGCCTGGTTGAAAACTTCATGTGTGTCAAAAGCATTCATGGGGGTCTCCCGCGATTTGTTATCATGGCGCCCTTGCCGTCGCTGGCGCACCGTCAACACCGCCTGCCAGCCAGACTAGCGTAAAGCGCATGGCGGGGCAAGCGCGCCAGTGGAAGCAAGCGCAGATAAATGTTTCCATGGGGAATGAAAATGCCTGTGTGTGTCGCGCGGCATGATTTTTTTCATGGAAGGCAGGAATATTTACAAAACCTGAAGCAATGTTGCTCTATTTCATGTAATAGGGTGCTTTTCAATGATACATTTCGTGTGGATCGCGTTCCGATAGCCGCTCTTTCGGCCCCTATGGCGCGCGTCACGCACGACGCACTCTTTCCGTTGGCGCGCTGCCCTGCAGCCGGCGCCGGCACTGATAATAAAAAGGTAAAAGCCAGCACGATGTTTTCCAGTACCCCATCCGCCGCCCACCGCGAGGCCCGCCACGAGTTGGACAACCTCATGGAAGAGGCAGGCGACGTCGTGTTCCGGCTCGATACGGACGGCCTGATCCTGTTCGCCAGCAAGCGCGCGGCCACCCTGTTTGGCGCGCCATCGGGCCTGACCGGCCACTTGCTGCTGCCGCTGGCCACCGAAGCGTCGCGCGCGGCGCTGCAGGCTGCGCTGGAAGACGCGCTGGAAGAACCGGGCCGCCTGGAAGTGCGCCTGCAAACGCCGGACCAGGAAATCTGGTTCGAGCTGCGCCTGTCTTCTTATATGAACGCGGCCGGTGTGGCCGAATTGCTGGTGGTCGGGCGCGACACGTCGGCCCAGCACAATACGGAAGAACGGCTGCGCCATATGGCCACGCACGATGCGCTGACCGGCTTGCCGAACCGTTTGCTGCTGTCGGACCGCATCCGCATGGTGATCGCCCAGGCCGCCCGTTCGGGCCAGGGCTTTTCCGTCGCCACCATCGGCCTCGATGGCTTTAAAAAGGTCAACGATGGCCTGGGCCACCCCGTCGGCGACGCCGTGCTGCGCCTGGCCGCCGCGCGCCTGCGCAAGACCCTGCGCGACAGCGACACGCTGGCGCGCGTGGGCGGCGATGAATTCGTCGCCGTGCTGCCCGGCAGCGCCACGGACGCGCAGATCAAGCTGGTGACGGGCCGCCTGCTGGCCACCCTGCAGGCGCCATTCGAAGTCGACGGCCACACGATCTACGTGGGCGCCTCCGTGGGCGTGTCGATCTATCCGCTGCACGCGGAAGATGAAGTGCGCCTGGTGGCGCTGGCCGATGCGGCCATGTCGCGCGCCAAGGAAACGGGCAAGGCCCGCTGCCTGGTCTACAGCCCGCGTTTGAACGGCCCGTCGGAACACGACATCTCGCTGGAAGCGGCCATGTTCCAAGCCGTGCGCGAAGGCGAATTCCTGCTCTTTTACCAGCCCATCGTCGATGCGCACACGCGGCAAATCCAGGGCTTCGAAACCCTGATGCGCTGGAAGCATCCGACCCTGGGCCTGGTGCCGCCCGTGCGCTTCATCCCGATTGCCGAAGCCAATGGCCTGATCAATCTGCTCGGTGCCTGGGCATTGAAGGCGGCCTGCGTGCAGCTCAAGCAATTCCAGGAAGTGGCCAAGCGGCCGCTGTACATCTCCGTCAATATCAGCCCGCGCCAGTTCCGCAACGACAAATTCCTCGACGTGCTCGATGACGCGATCGCGTTTTCGGGACTCTCGGGCGAACACCTGGTGCTGGAAATCACGGAAGGCACCTTGATGATCGACCCCGTGCATGCGGAAACCATCCTCGTCAAGATGACGGAGCGCCGCGCGCGCATCGCCATCGACGATTTCGGCACCGGCTATTCTTCGCTCGCGTATCTGAAGCGCTTCCCCATTTCCGTGCTGAAGATCGACCGCACCTTCATCAAGGACTTGCCCGCATCAAGCAAGGATGCGGCCATCTGCAACACCATTCTCGACCTGGCCAAGCATTTGAATTTGTCCGTGGTGGCCGAAGGCGTGGAAACCGAAGAGCAGATGCATTTCATCGAGTCGCGCGGCTGCCAGTACGTGCAAGGCTACCTGACGGGCAAACCGATGCCGGCCCATGCCGCGCTAGCGGCCTTGAGCGACAAAACCTATGCGGCGCTGGTGCCTGTGCCGTCTGCCAATGAACCGCGCGGAGGGGTGCAATGAATCCAGGTCATTTCACGGTACCGACACAGCTGGGCAAGAACACCCTCGACCTGCTGTGGGCGCGCACGCGCCAGCAGGGCGACATGCCCGGCTTCGCGAAAGCCATCAGCGCCATCCTCGGCGCCATGCGCGGCGAGGACGACCACGAATTCGACATCACGCAAACGGTGCTGTCCGACCCTGTCCTCACACACAAGGTGCTGCGCCTGGCCAACAGCGGCATGTATTCGGCCTTCGGCCAGCGGGTCAACACGGTGTCGAAGGCCGTGCTGGTGCTGGGCATCGACGCCATCGGCCATCTGGCGCTGGGCCTGAAGCTGATCGAAGAGCTTTCGCAGGCGTCGCCCGATTCCGTCAGCGCCCATGTGGAAATGGAAAAGGCCGTGCTGGCCGGGATGGTGGCGCAGCAGGTGGCCACCAGCGCTGGCAGCCTGCAGGCGGAGCAGGCCGTCGTCTGCTCGATGCTGCACACCCTGGGCCGCATGATGGTGACGTTCTACATGACGGACTTCTGGGCGCGCATGCAGGCGCATGCGGGTCCCGGCAACGAGGCTGCCGCCGCGCGCGAAATTTTAGGGCTGTCGCTGCCCGAAGTGGGCTATGCCACGGCCGCCCACTGGGGCTTGCCGCAGCACCTGATCAACGGCATGCGTCCGATGGACCCGTCGCCGGACAACTCTCCCGTCAGCGGCGCCGACTGGATGGCGGGCCTGTCGACGATGGCGGCGCGCTGCGCCGACTCGCTGTGGCATGACGACGCGGCCGGCGCGGCGCAAGTGCACGCGCTGATCGACGATTATGCGGGCACCCTGGGCATCACGGCGACCGACCTCGTGGTGGCCGTGGACAAGGCCAAGGCGATGGCGGCGGCCGACCTGTCGATCGCGCCCCTGTCGAAACCGGCCGAACGGCGCGCGCGCCAGCTGGCGTCGACGCGCATGCGCGCCGAAGGCAACCGCGTATTGATCGGCGGCCTGGCCGACCTGCGCAGCGCCATCGGCAGCGCCAGCCCGGGACAGATGGTCTCGATGGCGCTCGAAACGCTGCACCAGGGCTTCGATTTTTCGCGCTCGGTGGCGTTCGTGCGCAACCACAGGGATCATCTGTATTCGGCGCGCATCAGCATGGGCGAAGGCATGGCCGACTTGCAGGATTTGATGGTGTTTGGCGACGCGTATGAGCCGAACGTGTTCCACGCGGCCCTCAATAGCGACCGCGTGATCTTCATCGACAATGCGCGCGACCCGAAATTTGCCGCCAAGCTGCCGCAATGGTGGAAAGCGACGTTGTCGGAAGCGCGCAGCTTCGTCGTGCTGCCGCTGTCGGCCAACGGCCATCCCACGGGATTTTTATATGGCGACTGGGACGACAGCTTCCCGCCGATCCAATTGAACCAGACGGAGTTCAACCTGATCAACGATATCCGGGCTTTGCTGGTGCAGTCGGTGGAGATGCGGCACCAGCTGGAATTGGTGGCGAATAAAGTGGCGTGACCGGACGCCAACAATGTTGTCGGATTACGCGCTTTGCGCTAATCCGACCTACATTTTGCCGCTACGCATGGCATAGGCCGTAGGTCGGATTAGGGCCGCAGGCCCGTAATCCGACACCAGAACATTCAACTTACTTCAACTTCGGCGTACTCACCGACACATCGCCGCATTGCGCGCGGTGCATCAGGGCGTGGTCGATCAGCACCAGCGCCAGCATGGCTTCGGCGATCGGCGTGGCGCGGATACCCACGCACGGGTCGTGGCGGCCGAACGTTTCGACCATCACGGGATTGCCTTCCTTATCGATCGAGCGGCGCGGCGTGCGGATCGACGACGTCGGCTTGATGGCGATCGAGACTTTGACATCTTGCCCCGTCGAAATGCCGCCCAGGACGCCGCCCGCGTTATTGCCGATAAAGCCTTCCGGCGTCAGTTCGTCGCCATGCTCTGAACCCTTCTGTGCCACCGAATCGAAACCGGCGCCGATTTCCACACCTTTCACCGCATTGATGCCCATCATGGCATAGGCGATGTCGGCGTCAAGCTTGTCGTAGATGGGCTGACCCAGGCCGACGGGCACGTTTTGCGCGATCACGTCGATGCGCGCGCCGATGGAATCGCCATCGCGGCGCAACTGGTCCATCGCTTCTTCCATGCGCGCGATCAGGTCCGCGTCGCCGCTGGCGGCAAAGAACGGATTCGCATGCACGTGTTCCCACGACTGGAATGGCACGGGAATGTCGCCCAGCTGGCTCATGCAACCCTTGAACGTGGTGCCGTATTGCTGCAGCAGCCATTTCTTGGCAATCGCCGCCGCACCCACCACGGGCGCCGTCAGGCGCGCCGACGAGCGCCCGCCGCCGCGTGGATCGCGCACGCCGTACTTGTGCCAGTAGGTGTAGTCGGCGTGGCCGGGGCGGAAGCTTTCCGCGATATTGCCGTAATCCTTGCTGCGCTGGTCTTCATTGCGGATCAGCAGCGCGATGGGCGTACCCGTCGTCACGCCCTGGTACACGCCGGAGAGGATCTCGACCGTATCGGATTCCTGGCGCTGCGTCACGTGGCGCGACGTGCCCGGCTTGCGGCGGTCCAGCTCGGGCTGGATATCGGCTTCCGACAGGATCAATCCCGGCGGACAGCCATCGATCACGCAGCCGATGGCCGGACCATGCGATTCGCCGAAAGTGGTAACAGTAAACAGCTTGCCAAAAGAATTGCCGGACATAGTAGGAAGTGTGAGGACTGGAAAACTCAATTCTACCAGCCTGCGGGGCATGCCATGCCGCTAATGCCACACCGAGGCCCGATATTCCCCCGCCCAAATCGCCATTTTTTAATCCCGTGTATTTTTTCACACAAAAACACCAAATATGAGTTGCAATAATGCAAAACAAGAAATATTGCTCCACAGAATAGATTTAAAAAAACATTTTGCTTATTAAATAGCTATATACTTGGATCAAAGCGCGCCACACAATACTGGTTATCAAACCGATTTGGATTGCGCCGAGAGCACGTCACAAATGCCCAGGGCTAGGCGCGTTGCCGAAGACAGTACGCAAGTACGGCGAGACAACGCAACAACGCCATGGGCTTTTGCGACGCGCTCGTATAAACATCGAGTCATCCTGGAGAAGCTATACATGCCCGCACCGATCATCCCCCTTGACGCCAACAAGGACGATCACGACGACCTGGTATTCCTCGATGAGCAACCGGCTGCGCCCCTGACGGCCGCACCGCGCAGCGTCTGGCGGGTGATGATCATCGACGACGATGAAGACGTCCACTCCACCACCACTTTCGCCCTCGGCAACCTGGAAATGCAGCACCGCCCGCTGGAATTCGTGCATGCGTATTCGGCCGGCCAGGCGCGCGAACTGCTCAGGCATGAAGACGACATCGCCGTCATCCTGCTCGACGTGGTGATGGAACAGGATGACGCGGGCCTGCACCTGGTGCGCTACATCCGCGAAACCCTGAAAATGACGGACGTGCGCATCATCCTGCGCACGGGCCAGCCAGGCTATGCGCCGGAAATCGACGCCATCCGCGATTTCGACATCAACGACTACAAGACCAAGTCCGAACTGACGCGCATCAAGCTGTTTACGACGGTGACGGCGGCCATCCGCTCATACGAGCAGATCCGTTCGATCAACAGCAGCCGGCGCGGCCTGGACCGTATCGTCCACGCCAGCACGCAGCTGATGGCGCTGCACGGCGTGCAGAATTTCTCGGCCGGCGTGCTGGCGCAGATCGCCGACCTGCTGGGCATCCGCGCCGACGGCGTGCTATGCGTGCAGGACTTGCAGGACAATGGCAGCAAGGAGCTGCTCGTCTCGGCCTGCACGGGCAGCTTTTCCAGCCTGCCGCACAGCGCCCTGTGCGGCTTGCAAAACCCCCGCGTGATGGCCGCCATCGAGCACACGCTGGCGCAGCGGCGCAATGTGTATGCGCACGACTACGCCACCCTGTACTTCGCGGGCAAGGCCAGCCGCGATGCGGCCGCCTACCTGGTGCTGCCACGCCCTCTTTCCGCCATCGATGAAAGCCTGCTGGAAGTCTTCTGCAGCAACGTTGCCGTGGGCCTGGACAACGTCGAGCTGGTGTCGCACCTGCACAATGCCGCCTTCTACGACCAGTTGTCGAAGCTGCCCAACCGCACGCGCCTGGTGGAAATCCTCGACGCCACCTTGTCCGGCCCCGCGCGCGACGACGCCACCTTGTCGCTGGTCGACCTCGACCACTTTGCCGAGACCAACGACGCGCTGGGGCACCAGTTCGGCGACACCCTGCTGATCGCCGTGGCGGGCCGGTTGCAAACCCAGCTGGGCCCCCAGCTGACGGTGGCGCGCCTGGGCGGCGACATCTTTTGCGTGCTGGGCGACTCGTCGCAAGTCAACCCGAACAATATCCTGGCCCTGTTCCAGCCGCCGTTCTGCATCGATGGGCAAGACGTGCAGCTGTCGGCCACCCTGGGCCTCGTGCGGCTCGGTGAACATACGGGCACGGGCGCCGATGCGCTCAAGGATGCCGATATCGCCCTGAAGCGGGCAAAAAGCCAGCAGCGCGCCGGCCACTTCTATTTCTCGCGCAGCATGGGCATCGAAATCCGCGAACGGGTGCGCATGATGCACGCGCTGCGCACGGCTTTCAGCCAGGACCAGCTGTTTGTCGTCTACCAGCCGCAGATCGACCTGACGACGCGCCGCCCCGTGGGCGCGGAAGCGCTGCTGCGCTGGCAGACGCCGGACGGCAAGTTCATCTCGCCCGACCGCTTCATCCCGATCGCCGAGTATTCGGGCATCATCATCGACCTCGGCGAATGGGTGCTGCGCACGGCCTGCCGCGAACTGGTGCTGCTGCGCGAGCAGGGCCACCGCAACTTCGTCATGTCCGTCAACGTGTCGCAAGTGCAGTTCCGCCACCCGCTGTTCCTGGAAATGCTGCGCGCGGCACTCGAAGAGACGCAGGCGCCGCCCGAATTCATCGAGCTGGAAATCACGGAATCGATGGCCATGGAAGAGCCGGACCTGCTGATCAAGATGCTGTGGCAGATCAAGCAGACGGGCGTGAGCATCGCCATCGACGACTTCGGCACGGGCTTTTCGTCGCTGTCCTATTTGCAGCGCCTGCAGGTTGACCGCCTGAAAATCGACCGTGCGTTTGTGACGGAAATCACCGGTTCCGCGCGCGGCAGCAGCATCGCCGAGATGGTCATCCAGCTGGGCCGCAACCTGGGCCTGGCCGTGATCGCGGAAGGCGTGGAAGACGAGCGGCAAGCGCAAATCTTGCAGGCGCTGGGCTGCCCGATGGCGCAAGGCTTTCTGTTCGCCCGCCCCATGACGGCCACGGCGCTGGGCACCTGGCTGAACAACGAGGCGCTGCAGGGAGCGGCGTAGGCGTCACCCTGGATAGCCAATGCAAAACGCCGGCAGTTGCCGGCGTCGTTTTTACTGCATGCTGATATCAGTCCGTCGTTTCGGCCGGCCAGTCGCGGATATACGCTTTGAGCATCTGGTTTTCAAAGCTTTGCGCTTCGAGCACGGCGCGCGCCACGTCGTAGAAGGAGATGACGCCCAGCAGGGTCTTGGCGTTCATGACGGGCAGGTAGCGCGCATGTTTTTCCAGCATGATGCGGCGCACTTCGTTCACTTCCGTGTCGGGGGTGACGGTGATCGGATGGTCATCCATGTGCTTGCGCACGGTGCCGCCGCCGATCTGGCCCGCGTTTTCATGCAGCGCGTTCAACACTTCGCGGAAGGTCAGCATGCCGACCAGGTCGCCAAATTCCATGACCACCAGCGAACCGATGTCTTTTTCAGCCATGGTATTGGCCGCGTCAAGCAGGGGCTGGTCAGGCGTGACCGTGTAGAGAATATTGCCCTTGACTTGGAGAATTTCAGATACTTTCATATTGGCCGTCCTGTCCGCGTGATTGGTATTTTAGTTATTCTAGCCCTTACTGCGACTGTAGCCTATGCCTGCGGAAAAATCCAGCCTTGCGCGCAATCAAATCGAGGGGGATTGCGCGCCACCTTCCATCACGCGCGGCGGCGGAACCACCCTGCGATGGAGAGGCGCTGGCGCGCCGTCGGCAGCACTTCGTGCAGCATCTCGCCCGACATGAACATGGCCATGCGGCCCGCTTGCGGCAGGATGTCCACCACGGGCGCGCCTTGCGGATGCAGACGCAGCGCGCCGCCGTGCTCGGGCAGCCAGTCATCGTTCAGGTACAGCACGACGGACACGGTGCGCTTGTCGTCGTCGCGGAAACGGTCAAGATGGGCCCGGTAAAAGGCGCCCGGCGCGTACAGCGCGAAATGGCTTTCGTATTCTTCCAGCCCCAGGAACAGCTCGCGGTTGAGCATGCGGCGCAACGTTTCCATGTGTGCCAGGTAGCGGTCGCATGCCTCGGAACGGCCTATTTCCAGCCATTCGATATGGTCGCCGCGGATATCGGGTTGCAGCAGCGGCGCATGGCCGCTGCCCACGCCGGCGCCCTTCATCTTGCCGCTGAGCATGGATTGCACGCATTCGGCGGCCAGCTGGCGGCTCAGTTCAGGGGAGATAAAATGCTCTTGCATGAGCCAACCTGCCTGGCACAGGCCGTCGACGATAGAGAGTCCGGGAACGGCAAGGGAGCCGTCGAACGATATTGCGGGCATAAAATCTTTCCTGGTGGACTTGCGATGAGAGTTCGCCTGAAGCCCAGGAATTCGCTGGCACGTAGCCGCCTTCCCTGCGGCGCGGCGCACGCGCACAGGTCAAACAGCCCGAATATCACTGATCCGGTATCCTACCACCGCCCTGCCTTGCTGGTCACTTTTTTTACACTTCAGGTTACACGCCCTGCCCGCCAGCACGGCGCAATGCGCCCTGCACAGGAGCCCTTTTGCTCCGCTGCAAATCAGGTTACGATCTTGCCACTATAAAAACTTGGCGGAGACACCATGAGCGGCCCGAAATACCCCGGTTTCGATACTTTATCCCTGCATGCGGGCGCCGCGCCCGATCCGGCCACGGGCGCACGCGCCACGCCCATCCACTTCACGTCCTCGTTTGCCTTCAAGAGTTCGGAACATGCGGCTTCGCTATTCAATATGGAGCGGGCCGGCCACGTCTATTCGCGCATCTCGAATCCCACGAACGCCGTGCTGGAAGAGCGCATCGCCGCGCTTGAAGGCGGCGTGGCCGGCATCGCCACGGCCAGCGGCCAGGCCGCCATGCACCTGGGCCTGTCCACCATCGCCGGCGCCGGTTCGCACATCGTTGCCTCGCGCGCCCTGTACGGCGGCTCGCACAACCTGCTGGCCTACACCTTGAAACGCTTCGGCATCGACACGACCTTTGTCGACCCGCGCGACGTGGACTCTTGGCGCGCCGCCATCCGCCCGAATACCAAGATACTGTTCGCGGAAACCCTGGGCAATCCAGGTCTCGACGTGCTGGACATCCCCCGGATTGCCGCCCTGGCGCACGAACACCACTTGCCGCTGATGCTCGATTCGACATTTACCACGCCGTATCTGCTGCGCCCTTTCGAGCATGGCGCCGACCTGGTGTTCCACTCGGCCACCAAATTCCTGTGCGGGCACGGCACGGCCATCGGCGGCTTGCTCGTCGATGGCGGCACCTTTGACTGGCAAACGGCGTACGACAAGACGGGCCGTTTCGCCGAACTGTGCGAACCGTATGAAGGCTTCCACGGCATGGTCTTCGCCGAGGAATCGACGGTGGCACCGTTCGCCCTGCGCGCGCGGCGCGAAGGCTTGCGCGATTTCGGCGCCGTCATGAGCCCGCACAATGCCTTCGCCATCCTGCAGGGCATCGAAACCCTGGGCCTGCGCATGGACCGCCACGTGGCCAACACGCGCAAGGTGATCGATTTCCTGCTGGCCAATCCGGCCGTGGAATCCGTGTCCTATCCGGAGCTGCCCTCGCACCCCGATTACGAACTGGCGAAAACCCTGCTGCCGAAAGGCGCGGGCGGCGTGTTCACGTTCCGCCTGCGCGGCGACCGTGCGGCCGGCCAGCGCTTTGTTGACAGCCTGAAGATCTTCTCGCACCTGGCCAATGTGGGCGACGCCAAGTCGCTCGTCATCCATCCCGCCTCCACCACGCACTTCCGCGTGCCCGACGACCAGCTGGCCCAGGCGGGCATCACGCAGGGCACCATGCGCTTGTCCGTGGGACTGGAAGACGCGGACGATTTGATCGAAGACCTGGCCCGTGGCCTGAAACTGTCGCAGAAAGGCGCCTGAGATGCTGTTCACCATCGACAATACCGTCGCCTACTGCTACACGGGCGGCAAGGCTTTTAACCCACATCAGCCCACGGCCGTCTTCATCCACGGCGCGCAGAACGACCACTCCGTGTGGGCGCTGCAAACGCGCTATTTTGCCCACCATGGCTGGAACGTGCTGGCCGTCGACTTGCCAGGCCACGGGCGCAGCCTGGGCGCGGCGAAAAGCAGCGTTGAAGAGCTGGCGCGCTGGATACTGGCCGTGCTGGACGCTGCCGGCGCGGCCAAGGCCATGCTGATCGGCCACAGCATGGGCTCATTAATCGCGCTGGAAGCGGCATTCCTCGCGCCCGATCGGGTCAGCCACCTGGCCATGCTGGGCTCCACCTATCCGATGAAGGTCTCGCCGGCGCTGCTGGAAACGTCATTGAACGACGAACAGGCGGCCATCGACATGGTCAATATCTGGTCGCACTCGTCGATCGCGCAAAAGCCGTCGTTCCCCGGCCCCGGCTTCTATGCCATGGGCGGCGCGCGGCGCCTGAAACAGCGCATCGCCGCCCTCAACCCCGATCACGTGTTTCATACGGATTTTTATGCATGCAATGCCTACGCGAACGGCGAAATCGCCGCCGCTTCGGTACACTGCCCCACTTTATTCATTTTCGGCGCGCGCGACATGATGACGCCGCCCAAATCGACCCGGCTGCTGACCACGTCAATAGCGCATGGCACCGTGGTGCAAGTCGACAGCGGGCACGAATTGATGGCCGAGCAGCCCGACGCCGTGCTCGACGCACTGTTTGCGTTTGCGCAAACGGCAGCGGCATGAACGCTTTTTTTAGGATAGATGCACATGTTGTTGAATACCCTGTTTGACGAATTGACTGGCCGCGGCAGCGGCACGGAAGCGGCGCGGCACGAACGCTACAACTGGCTGGAACAGCTGCGCTGCACCAACCCGCAAGCGGACGAAAACGGCCCCATGGCGGGCATCCCCGGCCACCACTGGTACCGGCTGCCGCAGGCGCTGGCCGTGGCAGGCCAGCAAACGGACCTCCTGGTCGGCACCCTGAACGCGCAATACCTGGTCTTCGCGGGCCGCCACGCGGCGGCATTCGCGGCCGAACTGGGACTGCAATACGACGCCAACAACCGCATCGACCGCCCCGGTGGCATCGATGAACTGCTCGACGCCTATGAAGAACAGGCCGACGGCCGCTGGACCACCTTGCCGAATGAACCGCCAGCGCCACCGCTGGCCGGCTGGGACGATGTGTACTTCCGCGTGCGCGACCTCAGTGACGGCAAGGCTATCCAGAGCGTGACCACCATCGCCTACGAAAGCAGCCGCTTTCCCGGCTACACCCTGCTGGGCACGACCCTGGTAGGCGCAGGCGCCATCGCGCACGACGACGAGACGGCGCAATATTTGCAGCAAGTGTTCGCCGACTGGGCCATCCAGCGCGCTTGCGCCGACGCCTGCCCGGTTTCGTCCACACCCTGGCCTTGCACGCCGCGCCAGACGCCGCCCGCACCGTTCGATTTTGCCCGCAACCTCGCCTACCTCGACGCTTTGCTGGCCGCCTACGCACGCGCACAGGTGCAGGCGGAAGACGACGGCGGCGACGCCGCCTACTGGGCATGCGCGGCCGCCAGCACGGCTTACCAGGTATTCTCGCTGCGCTACACGGCAGGCTTGCCCTTGCCGGAAGTGGAGCCAGCGCTGGAAGCGGCCGTCGCTGCCTGCGAGACGGCGCGCGCGGCCCTGGCTGCGGCCTACGATGACGATACCTTGCCCGCCTTCGACTTCGAACAGTTGACCGATTACGCGCGCACCCTGCAGCTGCTGGGCGCGACCCTGCTGTTCGGCCGCCGCGACCTGGCCATGCGCCTGGCCGCCCTGCAAACGGCCTTCGATGGCGAAGACGGCGTGTACGAAGCGCTGCTGTCCGCTGTCGATCCCCAGCGTCCCGCCATCGACGAGTGGTATTTCGCCGAGCCTTATACCGCCCTGTACGACTGCCTGGACGCAGAAGACCCTGCGCAGCAGCTCGAGCACTTGCGCCACTACCTGGCCAGCTGGCACGGTGCGCTGGTCCACGAGGACTGGTTCAACGGCCATTTGCGCGCGCAGGGACTGGGCGGCTACTACGGCCTGTGGGCCTTCGAGGCAGCCGCCGCGGCCAAGCAGCTGGGCCTAGAGCGCGGCGCGCTGGCGCACTGGCTCATGCCGCCGTCGCCCTGATCCCCCAACATTTTTAACGAAGAGACATGATCAATACCGCAGCCCTGTTCAGCACCACCTTTTTACCCGGCCAGGCCGGCTTCGATACCGACGCAATCACGGGCCTGGCCGAGTGGCGGCTGGACGTACCTACGCTGTTCAAGCTGCTCGTCGGCGCCGGCACGCAAGCTGTCGCCTGGCCCATCTACGGCGATGGCGAAGACTGCCCCTGCGTACTGGCCGCGCCGATGGCGCAGGCGCAGGCCAGCTGGCACGCCTTATCCGCCCTGATGGACAGGCCGCGCGACGCGGCCGCCATCGTCGCGCGCGGCGCCATCAGCGCCCTGCTGGCGGGCGGCCAGCCGTGGCTGATCCTCGATGGCGTGCAGCTGATCGCGCACGATATCGGCACGCCGGACTACGCGGCCGGGCTCGACGCCCTGCGCGCCGAGGCGCAAGCCTTGCACTCTGCCCTGCTGCGCGGCGACCGGGACGCGCTGGCGCCGTTGCTGACCATCGGCGCCGCGTCGCCGGCCACCGGCTACTGGTCGGCCACGGCCAGCGCGCAGCTGGCCGATGTCGAGGAACTGGGCGCGGACGAACTGCCGTTCCTGCAAGGCCTGGAAGTGGTGGGCTGGGAAGAAGACGCGCTGTGCTATGAAGTGAGCACCGCTGGCGAACCGGACGTCACCGGCCTGGTCACGCCGTATGGCCGCTGGATCGTGCCGCTGTCGCAGCGCTATGTGGACCTGGGTGTTTACTATGCGGACGATGGCTGGATCACCTTTGCCACGGCGGACGCGCCCGACGCGCACGGCGTCATGGACTTGAATGGCACGCTGGTGCTGCCGCCCGCCCCCGGTGCCCTGTACGTGATCGGCCCCCACCTGCTGCAGAGAATCGATCCGGACGGCGCCAGCCGCCTGCTGCGCCTGCCCGACGGCGCGCTGCTCATCGACAGGGTGGATAACATATGCCTGCGCGAAGATGGCTTGATCGACATCAAGCGCCAGACAGACCAGGCTGACGATGACAACAAACGCAATGTGTATGGCGTGGTCGACAAGATGGGCAAGGTCGTGGTGCCGCCAGCCTACAGCTCCGTGCAGGATTTCGGCACGAAGAAAAAGATCGCCATCGTCAGCCAGCGCATCGACGGGCGCTTCCTGTTTGGCCTGGCGAATAACCAGGGCGAACTGCTGGCGCCGTGCCAGTACGAAGCCATCGATTGCGCCACCACCTCGTCGCCACCGAAGCTGCGCAAGAACCGGATCTTCGCCATCGATGCGCAAGGCCTCGCCTGCATGCTGACCCTCGATGGAAAACCGGCTTTCACGCCGCTGTACCCACCGGCCCACCATCTGCGCGGCGTAGCCGTGCAAAGCGACTTTTTATATGTGGTGAAAGATGGCATGGCCTGGAGCATGGATTTCACGGGCCAGCTGCTGGAACAGTTCGACACCGTGGAGAACTTCAAGGCCAACATCACAGCGCAGCTCAGCGAGGCCATGGGACTGGGCAAGAAAAAGCCCGCCAAGCGCCGCAGCTTCACGCCCGCGCAAATCCTGGCCAAGGCCGACCGCGGGCAATTGCGCAGCATGGCCGCCCTGCTCTTACAAGGCGATGCGGACCTGGCCGCGCGCTGCGTGGACATGACCCTGGAAGCGCTGGCGGAGGACGACCCGGAAGAAGAGTACGACGGCGACTCGCCCGAAGCGGCGTGCTTTTTCCTTCTGTGGTCCACGGCCGCCGATACGCTGGGCCACGGCACCACCCTGGACTGGAAATCGGTCGAACAGATCGCCCTCATCGGCCGACATATCGGCCTGCCCGCGCTGCGGGACTTCCGCTGGACGGCCCAGCAAGACGGCGACGCCATGGCCGAGGGACTGGCCGCCATTGCCGCCCACCTGGCACCGCACCTGCTGCGCCTGGTGAACATGCACGGCGGTGAGGATACGTATTATCTGGGCGTGGTGCGGGCGCAGGATGCGGAAGCGTTCAAGGCAGTGGCGCTGAAAACAGCGTTAAGACCAACAATATGGTGAAATTATCAATTTTTTATTTTATTCATTACACAACATAATCGCCAGCCTTTGATAATAATCAAAGGCTTTCAATATCCCACGAAAAACAATCTCCCCTCCTCCTATAATTATCATCTTATTCCGCCATACCTTGAGGAGTTTTTAAGATGCAATTGGATGAATTTGTAAAAATCGGGATGTTTGTGCTGGGCTTCATCACGGCGACAAAAGTTCTATATGACTTATTCACGGTGAAATGGAATAGATTGCGCGAAGATTATAATTTTTCGAAGAAATTTCTTGAAGATGTAGAAAATTTCCCCGGAATGCATCCCTACGCCTTGGAAAAAGGTTATCAAGCTCTGGCTGGAACAACCATTTTGACCGTTGAAGAAGTTTCATATCTGCTCACGGTAAAGGAAGCACCACAAGCCTTGAAAAATTTCGTCCTTGGCAGACCCTATTTGCAATTATCAAAAAGCAGTGGCAACAATAAAATAGTCTTCAAAGATAAATTTTGTTCCAATTTATCGAGAAATTGGCGCAAGGCATGGTATCTGACAATTTACATTGTGACGGCATTCATCGCTTATGCGCCTATCTTGTTTTCACAAGAAATACTAAAAAAGACGTCAGTAGGGACAACCATTTCGCTAGCGGTATTGAGCGCGCTTGTTTTTGGCTATTATGCCTGGGGCGCACTTAAGGCCGGGAGTCGCATCATCAGTGCAGAAAAACTGGTGAAAAATCAGGAAAAACACACGCAACGTATTATTCTTGAAAAACCGGTAAAAGTGGTTAAGAAAAGTTGAATCCAACAATGCGTCAAACAGGGCATGACGGCGGGACGCATGTCATGCCTCTGTAACGCCCTACTCAACTACATCGCACCTCCCCAAAATGCTGGGCCAGACTCAAACCCAGTCCCTGCTCCACGGCGTTTTCCACCTGCGCCGCCAGCGCTGCCGCTTCTTCGGCCGCCTTGATGTCGCGTTCATTCGTGGAACCGGCCGGATAGCCGGAGTTCACGCGCATGCCGCCGAAGACGAATAAACGGTAGACGTCGGCCAGGCTGATGCGGTTGACGTTGCCCAGCAAGACCCAGTGGTCGGAACTGTCGGCCACGCGCTTGCCCCACTGCACGCGCACGGCGCCATCCACGTTGACTCGTCCCACCCAGCCCTGCTGCACCATCTTGTCGAGCAGGGTTTCCATTTCTTCGAAACCCAGGCGCGTGCTGCGGCGGATCTCGGCCGCGCCCACCAGGGCCGAATCGGCGCAGCGGCAAGCCTGGTGCAGCACTTTCAGGATGGCGACGGCGTCGACGAACTCGCTGCCCGGCGCCGCTTCGTACCACCAGCGTTCATATTTTACGACGGGCAAGGCGGCCACCAGCAAGGCGCCCACCAGGGTAATCATCCAGCTCAGGTATATCCACACGAGGAACAGCGGCAAGGCGGCCAGCGCGCCGTAGATGCGCGAATACGTGGGGAATTCCTGGATGAATTCGCCGAAGCCGCGCTTGGCCACCTCGAACGCCAGCGCGGCCAGCAAGCCGCCCCAGGCCGCGTCGCGCCAGTCCACGTCGCGGTTCGGCACGGCGATGTACAGCAGGGTAAACGCCAGCATGGTCAGGCCGATCGACACCAGCGTATAAAACACGGCGCCGATGAAAGGCACGGCGCCCACCACGCCGCTGGTGGCCATGAAGAGGCGCGAGGTCACCGTCAGCGACACGCCCACCAGCAGCGGCCCCAGGGTGACGATGGCCCAGTAAACCAGTAGGCGTTTGGTCCAGCGGCGCTCCTGGCGCACGCGCCAGATCCGGTTGAAGACGCGCTCGATCAAGCCCATCATGCCCACGGACGTGACGATCAGGGCGCCCGCGCCGATGGCCGACAGGCGCGTGGCCTTCGAGGCGAACGTGGTCAGATAATCGAGGATGGTGTTCGATATCCCCTTCGGCATCACGCTTTGCACGAAATAATCTTCCAGCGCGTGGCGGAAGGTATTAAACAGGGGGAACGTGGTGAAGATCGCCAGGGCCAGGGTCAGCAGCGGCACCAGCGCGAACACGGTGGCGAACGTCAGGCTGCCGGCCACTTGCGGCAGGCTTTCCTCGCGCACGCGGCGGCGCGCGAACTGCAGCAGGTCGCGCGTTTCGGACCACGTCAGGCCGCGCACAATGTCGGCACCGATGTGCAGGGTGCGCCACAGGTATTGAAAGAACGGGAATATATATTTTGAAAACATGTGCAAAATCAGAACGGCGCCATGACAGCAGTCGTATCAGGCTGTAAAGCGCCCTATAATACCAATGATGAAGCCAACCAATCTGATTATTCTCGTATTGTTTTATTCACGCCATGGCGCCACGCGCCAGTTGGCCGAGCTGATAGCCCAGGGAGTGGAAAGCGTGCCTGGCTGCGATGCGCGCCTGCGCACCGTGCCCGCCGTCTCGACGGTGGCCGAAGCGACAGCGCCCGAGGTGCCGTCTGATGGCGCTCCGTATGTGGAACTGGAAGACTTGCAGGAATGCGCGGGCCTGGCCCTGGGCTCGCCCACGCGCTTCGGCAACATGGCCGCCGCCATGAAGTACTTCTGGGATGGCACGGCCAGCGACTGGCTGGCCGGCAGCCTGTCCGGCAAGCCCGCCTGCGTATTCACGTCCACGGGCAGCCTGCACGGCGGCCAGGAATCGACCCTGCTGTCGATGATGATCCCGCTCTTCCACCATGGCATGCTGGTCATGGGCCTGCCCTACACGCATCCCGAACTGATGACGACGTCCACGGGCGGCTCGCCGTATGGCGCCACGCACTGGTCGGGCATCGACGGCGACAAGGCGCTCAGCGACGATGAAAAGCGGTTGGCCATCGCCCTGGGCCGGCGCCTGGCGGAAAACGCCGCGAAACTGGCAGGCGCATGATGCACGGCGTACTGCACAAGTATTTTCACTGGGGCGCCATCGCCAGCCTCGTCACGCTGATCGTCTGGTGCGTGCTGTGGGAAACCGTCGTCGCCCCGCTGCAGCCGGGCGGCTCCTGGGTCGTCCTGAAGGCCGCGCCCCTGCTCATCCCACTGTACGGCGTCATCAAGCGCGACGTCTATACCCTGCAATGGTCGTCGATGGTGATCCTGCTGTACTTCACGGAAGGCGTGGTGCGCGGCTACAGCGACACGAACGCCACCTCGGCCCTGATGGCCTGGGGCGAAGCGGTTATCGTCTGCATCTATTTTGTCTGCGCCGTGCTGTATCTGCGCCCGTATAAAAAGGCGGCCAAGCGCATGGCCAAAGAGCTGCTGGAAAAAGTGAATAAAGTGAGCATCAAGAAATGACTGACCAAACAGATTTCCTCGCCGCCTGCCGCGACCTGCTGGGCGACACTTATGTACTCACCAACGACGCCGACACGGCCCCCTTCCTTACCGACTGGCGCGACCGGTTTACGGGCAAGGCCCTGGCCGTGCTGCGCCCCGCCACGGTGGAACAGGTGGCGGGCGTGCTGCGCGCCTGCGCGCAATGGCAGGTGCCCGTCGTGCCGCAGGGCGGCAATACGGGCCTGGTGCTGGGCAGCATTCCGGACGCCGCCGGCACGGCCGTCGTGCTGTCGCTGGCGCGCCTGAACAGCATCCGCGCGCTCGATCCCGTCAACCGCACCATCACGGTCGATGCGGGCTGCATTTTGCAAACCATCCAGGAAGCGGCCAGCGCCGCCGGCTGTCTGTTCCCCCTGTCGCTGGCGGCCGAAGGCAGTTGCACCATCGGGGGGAATTTGGCAACGAACGCGGGCGGCACGGCCGTGCTGCGTTACGGGAATACGCGCGAGCTGTGCCTGGGCCTGGAAGTGGTCACGCCGCAGGGCGAGATCTGGAGCGGCTTGCGCGGCCTGCGCAAGGACAATACCGGCTACGATCTGCGCGACCTGTACATCGGCGCCGAGGGTACCTTGGGCGTCATCACGGGCGCGGTCATGAAGTTGTATCCACAGCCGAAAGCCTGCATCACGGCGCTGGCCGCCATGCCTTCGCCCGCCCACGCCCTGCGTTTATTAAGCCTGATGCAGGACCATTGCGGCGCCAGCCTGACGGGCTTTGAACTGATGTCGCAGTACTGTCTGCAACTGGTGGCGGAACAGTTCCCGCAACTGCCGCGGCCTTTCGCGGAGCAGCATGGCCAGTACGTGCTGCTGGAATTATCGAGCAGCCAGTCCGAGGCGCACGCCATCGAGCTGCTGGAAGCGAGCATCGGCGCGGCACTGGAAGACGAATTGATAGCCGACGCCGTCGTCGCCAGTTCCGTGGCGCAGTCCGAGGGACTATGGCAGCTGCGTGAACACATCCCGCTGGCGCAGGCGCAGGCGGGCAAGAACATCAAGCACGATATCTCGCTGCCGATTTCCTGCATCGCCGACTTCATCGCCGTCACCGATGCGGCCCTGGCAACGGTCTTCCCCGGCTGCCAGCTCGTGTGCTTCGGCCACCTGGGCGACGGCAACCTGCACTACAACGTGGCGCCGCCCGCCGGCATGACGGACCGCGACTTCCTGGCCAACCAGGATGCGATCAACCGCATCGTGCATGACCAGGTCCACGGCTTTGGCGGCTCGATTTCGGCCGAACACGGCATCGGCGCGCTGAAGAAAGACGACCTGGCCCGCTACAAGTCGCCGCTGGAACTGCAGCTGATGCGCGCTGTCAAACAGGCGCTGGACCCGCAGAACATCATGAATCCAGGGAAGATATTGTGACATCGCCGTCCCTCCTGCTATATGCCATGGTCTTGCTGGCCGGCTCCGCCGGTGCGCAGGACGTCTACAAATGCGTGCAGGATGGCCAGACCAGTTACAGCGCCACGCCCTGCACGGGTGGGCAATTGCAGATACTGGAAGTCCCATCGCCTCCGCCCGCCGTCGACAAGGGTGCGGCCACGCGCCAGGAACGGGTGGCCAGTCAGTTGGAGGCGGCACGCAAGAAGCAGGAAAATCTGGCTGACCAGGCGCGCGAACGGGCCGCCAAGCAGAAGGAAACGCGCGACAAGCATTGCGCGCAGCTGCGTCTGGAACAGAAATGGGCGGCACAGGACGCCGTCGGCGCGGGCGATAAAACCCGCGACGCGGCGCAATTGAAAGCGCGGCGCGCCGGTGAACGCCTGGCCGTCGAATGCCTGAATTGAGTGCGCCGCTGGCCAGCCCGGCGACGACGCGCCTGCTGTCGCGCTGGCTGCTGCTGGGCGAATGGCGCTTTCACCCCGTGCGCGCCCTCGTCGCCATCCTGGCCATCGCCATCGGCGTGTCGCTGGGCTTTGCCATCCACCTGATCAACGCGGCGGCCTTCAATGAATTTTCCACGGCCGTCAAAAGCCTGTCCGGCCAGGCCGACGTCCAGGTGGCCGGGCGCGAAGCGCTGTTCGATGAAGCCATCTACCCGTGGCTGGCGCAGCGCGACGGCGTGGCCGTGGCCTCGCCCGTGCTGGAGCTGCAAGCCACGGTGGCCGGCAAGAAGGACGGCGGCCCGCTGCACATCCTGGCGCTCGACGTCTTCCGCGCCGGCTTCATCTCGCCCGATCTGATCGGCGCGCCGGCCGAAGGCCAGCCTTTCGACACCTTGGCCGACGACGCCGTCTTTCTGTCGCCGGCCGCCTTGCGCTGGCTGGCCGTGGCCGAAGGCGGCCAGGTCGCCCTGCAATCGGGCACGGGCACGGTGTCCCTGCGCGTGGCCGGTTCGCTGCAGGGCGCGCGCGCCGGCCAGCGCATCGCCGTGATGGATATCGGCGCGGCGCAGTGGCGCTTCAACAAGCTGGGCAAGCTGTCGCGCATCGACTTGAAACTACGCCAGGGCGTGAACCGCGACGCCTTCCAGGCGGACCTGGCGCGGACGCTGGAAGCGCAGTATCCGGGGCGTTTCCAGGTGGGCCAGCCCAATGACGAAAACCAGAATAGCCGCAACAATAACCTGAGCCGCGCCTACCGCGTCAACCTGACGGTGCTGGCCCTCGTCGCCCTGTTTACGGGCGCCTTTTTGGTCTTTTCCACGCAGGCCCTGTCCGTCATCCGCCGCCGCGGCCAATTCGCGCTGCTGCGCGTGCTGGGCATGGAGCGGGGCCAGTTGCTGCGCCAGGTGCTGCTGGAAGGCGCCAGCCTCGGTGTCGTCGGTGCGGCTTTCGGCATCGCCGGCGGTTACGCCATGGCCGCCGTGGCCCTGCGCTTTTTCGGCGGCGACCTGGGCGCCGGCTATTTCGCGGGCGTGCAGCCGCAGGTGCAATTCACGCCCGTCGCCGCCTTCGTCTACTTCGCGCTGGGCCTCGGCGTCGCCTTGCTGGGCTGCGCCGTGCCCGCGCTGGAAGCGGCCCGCGCCGCGCCCGCCATCGCCCTGAAATCGGGCAGCGAGGAAGTCGTGACGACGCGCCTGGCCAAGACCTGGCCGGCGCTGGCCTGTTTGCTGCTGGCCGGCGCCCTGACGTTCCTGCCGCCCGTGTTCGAGCTGCCCCTGTTCGGCTACCTGTCCATTGCGCTGCTGCTGATCGGCGCCATCGCCCTGATGCCGCAACTGGCCGCCGTCGTCTTCCGTTTCCTGCAACGCGCCTGGCTGCGCACGGAAACGAGCAAACATGCGCCCGTGCGCAGCCTGACCCTGGCCCGCCTGGCGAACGCCTCGGGCCAGGCCGGCATCGCCCTCGGCGGCGTGCTGTCAAGCTTTAGCCTGATGGTGGCGATGGCCATCATGGTGTCGAGTTTCCGCGTCTCCGTCGATGACTGGCTGCTGCAGATCTTGCCCGCCGACGTGTATGCGCGCACGGCCGCCAGCGGCGGCACGGCAGGCTTGAACCCGCGCGAACAGGCGAGCATCACCGCCTTGCCCGAAGTGGCCAGGGTGGATTTCCAGCGCGTGCGTTCGCTGTCGCTGGCGCCAGACCGGCCGAACGTGGCGCTGCTGGCGCGCCCCATCAATTTGCAAGACCCGGGCAAGAGCATGGTGCTGGTGGGCGACACCCTGCCCGTGCCCAATGGCGCGAAACCCGTGTGGCTGTCCGAGGCGGCGGCCGACCTATACAACGTCAAACCGGGCCAGCACATCGCCCTGCCGCTGGCGGGCGGCTTGCACCAGTTCTTCGTTGCCGGCATCTGGCGCGACTATGCGCGCTCGTCCGGCGCCATCCAGATGCCGCTCGGCGATTACCGCGCCCTGACCGGCGACAATGACGTGAGCGATGCGGCCCTGTGGCTGGCCAAGGACGCCACGGGCGACGAACTGCAGCAGCGCCTGAAAGCGCTGCCGTTCGGCGCCAGCCTGGAAGTGTCGAACCCGTCGGCCATCCGCGCCCTGAGCCTGCAGATCTTCGACCGCAGCTTCGCCGTCACCTATCTGCTGGAAGCGATCGCCATCGTCATCGGCCTGTTCGGCGTGGCCGCCACGTTCTCCGCGCAGACCCTGGCGCGCGCGCGGGAGTTCGGCATGCTGCGCCATGTGGGTGTGACGCGCGGCCAGATTTTATCCATCCTGGCGATTGAAGGCGGCGCGCTGACGGCGCTGGGCATCGCCACCGGTTTTGTCCTGGGCCTGTTGATCAGCTTTGTGCTGGTCTTCATCGTCAATCCGCAATCGTTCCACTGGACCATGCAGTTGCACCTGCCGTGGCCCCTGATCGCCACGGTGGCCGGCGCTCTGCTGACGGCGGCCGCCGCCACGGCGCTGATCGCGGGCCGCCAGGCGCTGTCCGCTGGCCCCATCCGCGCCGTCAGGGAGGACTGGTAATGCGCCATACTTTCATCTTGTTGCTTGCGCTGGCCTTGCCTGCGTTGGCCGCGCCGCCCGCCTTCGCCCCCGTCACGCCGCTGCCGGCCGGCCAGACCCTGCGCCTGCCGCACGACTTCGGCGCCCATCCCGCCTATAAAACGGAATGGTGGTATGCCACGGGCTGGGTAAAAACCGCCGGTGGCGAACAACTGGGCTACCAGGTGACCTTCTTTCGCAGCGCCACGGCCACCGACGCGGACAACCCCAGCGCGTTTGCGCCCAAGCAGCTGATCATCGGCCATGCGGCCCTGTCCGACCCGAAGGTGGGCAAGCTGCTGCACGATGAGAAAAGCGCGCGCGAGGGCTTCGGCCTGGCCTACGCCAAGGTGGGCGACACGGACGTGAAGCTCGACGATTGGCGCATGCAGCGGCAAAAAGACGGCAGCTACCGGGTCAGCCTGGCCGCGCGCGAATTCAACTTGCAGCTGACCCTTTCCCCCACCCAGCCCGTGCTGCTGCAGGGCGAGAACGGTTACTCGCGCAAGGGCGCGCGGCCCGCGCAATCGAGTTACTACTACAGCGAGCCGCAGCTGCGCACGACGGGCACGATCGCGCGCGCGGGCGGCAAGCCGGAAGCCGTGACGGGCACCACCTGGCTCGATCACGAGTGGTCAAGCCAGGTGCTCGATGCGGACGCCAGCGGCTGGAACTGGATAGGCGCCAACCTCGATGACGGCGGCGCCCTGATGGCCTTCCAGATCCGCAGCAAGACAGGTGCTAAACTATGGGCGCACGCGACATGGCGCGATGCCTCCGGTAAGATGACGCAGTTCGCGCCCGGCGACGTCGATTTCACGCCCACGCAGCTGTGGCGCTCGCCCCGCACGCAGGCAGAATACCCGGTCGCCACCGAGATCCGCACTGGCCCCACGCGCTGGCACATCAAGCCGCTGCAGCCGGACCAGGAACTCGATTCGCGCCGCTCGACGGGGGCCGTGTACTGGGAAGGCGCCGTGACGGTGGAGCGCGACGGCCAGCCGGTGGGCCGCGCCTACCTGGAGATGACGGGCTATGTCCAGCCGATGAAGTTATAAGCACTACCGAATATGTAAATCAAAGCGAAAAACAATGACAACCAGCACAGAAACAGGCAGCACCAGTTCAACAACCGCCGCAAGCACCGCACCCACGCCCGACACCGGCACCAGCCGCGAACTGAAAAAAGGCAGCCTGGCCGCGTTCAAGGGTTTGATGCCTTTCCTGACGCCGTATCGCAAGCAGTTCTTCCTGGCCGGTATCGCGCTGGTGGTGGCCGCCGCCTCGACCCTGGCCATCCCTGCCGCTTTCAAGCAGATGATCGACCTCGGTTTCGGCGGCGCGGCCGGCTCGAGCAGCATCCAGCACGTCGACCTGGTCTTCCTCGCCCTGTTCGGCGTGGCGTCCATCCTGGCGCTGGCCACGGCCGCGCGCTTCTACACGGTGTCGTGGCTGGGTGAACGGGTCACGGCCGACATCCGCAGCGCCGTGTACCGCCACGTGGTCACGCAAAGCCCCGCCTTCTTTGAAACGACGCAGACGGGCGAAGTCCTGTCGCGCATCACCACCGACACGACCCTGATCCAGGCCGTCGTCGGCACCAGCATCTCGATGGCGCTGCGCAATGTGCTGCTGTTCCTCGGCGGCCTGGTGATGCTGTTCGTCACCAGCGCCAAGCTGGCGGGCATCATCATCGGCCTGCTGATCCTCGTCGTCGTGCCCATCATCGTCTTTGGCCGCCGCGTGCGCAAGCTGTCGCGCGACTCGCAGGACCGCATCGCCGACGCGTCGGCCATGGCCGGCGAAATCCTCAACGCCATGCCCACCGTGCAGGCATTCACGCACGAGAAAATCGAATCGAAGCGCTTCGGCGACTCCGTCGAAGGCGCCTTCATGACAGCCATGCGCCGCATCCGCGCCCGCGCCCTGCTCACCATGATCGCCATCCTGCTCGTCTTCGGCACCATCGTGTTCGTGCTGTGGCTGGGCGCGCGCGCCGTGCTGGAAGGCTCGATGACGGGCGGAGATTTGGGCCAGTTCATCCTGTACGCCTCCATCGTGGCCGGCGCCATCGGCGCCCTGTCCGAGGTGATGGGCGAAGCCCAGCGCGCGGCCGGCGCCACCGAGCGCCTGCTGGAACTGATGGCCGTCAAATC
Source organism: Janthinobacterium sp. HH104 (assembly GCF_001758715.1). NCBI lineage: Bacteria > Pseudomonadati > Pseudomonadota > Betaproteobacteria > Burkholderiales > Oxalobacteraceae > Janthinobacterium > Janthinobacterium sp. HH104. The sequence continues at coordinate 317,458 of NZ_LRIB01000027.1, forward strand.
GGAAATCGAATCCCCGGTCACGCCGCTGCCGCTGCCCGCGCGCGCCGCCACCGGCGCCGCGCTGTCGCTCGACGACGTGATGTTCTCGTACCCGTCGCGTCCCGATACCCACGCGCTCAATCACGTCAGCCTCGACATCCGCGCCGGCGAAACGGTGGCCGTCGTCGGCCCGTCCGGCGCCGGCAAGACCACGCTGTTCCAGCTGTTCCTGCGCTTCTATGATCCGCAAAGCGGCAGCATCCGCCTCGATGGCGTCGATATCAAGCAGCTGGACCTGCACACCCTGCGCGACGCCATCGGCATCGTGCCGCAGGATACCGTGATCTTCTCGGCCGACGCCATGGAAAACATCCGCTACGGCCGCGCCGGCGCCAGCGACGCGGAAGTGATCGCGGCCGCGAAAATGGCGGCCGCCCACGAATTCATCGAGCGCCTGCCGAACGGCTACAAATCGTTCCTCGGTGAACGGGGCGTGCGCCTGTCCGGCGGCCAGCGCCAGCGCATCGCCATCGCCCGCGCCCTGCTGAAAAACCCGCCGCTGCTGCTGCTTGACGAAGCGACCAGCGCGCTGGATGCGGAATCGGAACGCCTGGTGCAAAAGGCGCTGGAAGCGGCGATGGTGGGACGCACCACGGTCATCATCGCGCACCGCCTGGCCACCGTCCAGCGGGCCGACCGCATCATCGTCATGGAAGACGGCAAGATCGTCGAGACAGGCACGCACGCGTCACTGGTCGCATTGGGTGGCATCTATGCGAATCTGGCGGCCCTGCAATTCCATCACGTACAACTCAATTAAACAGAACCATTATGAACGCACTTTTCCACGCCAACCTGGGCATCACCGATTTCTGGACCTTTTTACTGGGGACCATCTTCATCGTCATCCTGCCCGGTCCCAATTCCATGTATGTGCTGTCGGTCGCGGCCCAACGGGGCGTGCGCACCGCCTACCAGGGCGCCTTCGGCATCTTCGCCGGCGACCTGATATTGATGGTGCTGTCGGCCTGCGGCGTGGCCTCCCTGCTGAAAGCCAGCCCTGCCCTCTTCTACGTGGTGAAATACATCGGCGCGGCCTACCTGGGCTGGATCGGCCTGCAAATGCTGATCGGCTGCTGGCGCAAGCTGCGCGCACCCGCGCCGGCCGACGGTGAAGCGCCTGCCGCGCCAGCGCCTGTCAAGGAAAGCGATCCATTCCGCAAGGCGCTGATCATCAGTCTGATGAACCCGAAAGCCATTTTGTTCTTCATCTCGTTCTTCATCCAGTTCGTCGACCCTGCCTTCCCGAATCCCGTGCTGTCCTTCGTCGGCCTGGGCCTGATTTGCCAAGTGATCAGCTTTACCTATCTGACGGCCATCATCTTTGTCGGCGCCCGCCTGGCCGACACCTTCCGCCGCCGTCGCCGCCTGTCGGCCGGCATGGGCGGCGGCGTGGGCGCCATGTTCATCGGCTTTGGCGCGAAACTGGCCACGGCCACCTTGTGAGGAAAACACCGTGAACGAGCTTGAGCTGCGCCAGCGCTGCCATACCGTCGTGCCCGGCCACCGCCAGCCAACGCCAGCGGCCACCTTTACCGCCATGGCCGCCTGGTGCGACGCCAACGCTGTTGCGCACGACACCTATGGCGAAGGCGCGTTGATCGAACAGTTCGAGAACAAGATCGCCAGCCTGCTCGGTTTCGAAGCGGCCGTGTTCTGCATCACGGGCACCATGACGCAAGTCACCGCCTTGCGCCTGGCTTGCCAGGACCGGGGCTCGCGCCTGGTGGCGCTGCACCCGACCTCGCACATCCTGCGCCACGAGCGCGGCAATCACGAATTGCTCGACCACTTCAAGGGCCTGATACTGGGCGACCCGCACCGTCCGTGGACGGTCGACGATTTGCGCGCCGTGCCCGATGCGCTGGGCGCCGCGCAGATCGAGCTGCCGATGCGCGAAATCGGCGGCCAGTGCCCGTCGTGGGACGCATTGAACGACATCAAGCGGCACTGCCGCGAGCACAACATCCATTTGCACATGGATGGCGCGCGCCTGTGGGAAGCGCAAGCGGGTTTTGGCCAGTCCCTGCCCGCCATCTGCGGCGGCTTCGATTCCGTCTACGTGTCGCTGTACAAGGGCATCGGCGGCCTCGGCGGCGCCGTGCTGGCCGGCAGCCGCCCGTTTGTCGAACGGGCGCGCGAGTGGTTCCGCCGCCAGGGTGGCAATATCGTCCACCGTACGCCCTACGTGGTGGCCGCCGCCATGCAGTTCGACGCGCGCCTCGCCGCCATGCCGCAATATTTTGCGCGCACGCAGTGGCTGTACGCGCTGCTGCGCGATTTTCCATCGATTGCCGTCAATCCCGCCGCCCCGCAAGCCAACATGCTGCACCTGCACTTGCCCGTCTCGCGCGAGCGGGCCATCGCGATCCGCAACCAGGTGGCGGAAGACCACGGCATCTGGCTGTTCGGCCGCGCCAGCCACGCCGCCCTGCCCGGCCACAGCGTGGTGGAATGGTATGTGGGAGATAACTTGCTGGACCTGCCCGACGACACCGTGCGGCTGGCATTGACCTTGCTGGATCAGGCCATGCGCATGAAAGCCTGAGCAACGCAGGTCGGCGTAGGTCGGGTAGGTCGGGTTAGCGCGCAGCGCGTAAGCCGACAACATCCGAAAACCCATGAAAGGCTGGGGTCAGACCCAGCGGGTCTGACCCCGAAAAAAAAAGCGCCCTAAGGCGCTTTTTTCATTTCATGGCGGCCGGGTCGGCCACCACTACCTGCTTAGAACTTGTAGTTGTAAGCGAGACCGATCAACTGCATGCGCGTCTTGAACAGGCCCTTGGTGGTTTCACCGTTGCCGGTGCAGCCAGGGGTCACCGGCGAGCAGTCATTCTTGTAGTTGACGTTGGCATCCTTGAAGTCGATGAAGCTGTAAGCCAGGTCGAGCGAGGAATTGGCGTTCAGCTTCCAGTTCGCGCCGATCGAGTACTGCATGCGGTCGCTGTCCGGCAGGGCTGGGTGACGCAGCTCGGCGCTGCGCACTGGCGCCTGGTCGTGGGCGATACCGGCGCGCAGCAGCAGGTTTTCGCTGTACTTGTAGTTGGTGCCCAGCGAAACGCGGTAGGTGTTCTTCCACTGCTGGCGGATGCGCTCGGCGCCTTCGGCCGTCGGCGGGAACTGGATATCCAGGTTCTGCAGGCGCGAAGTGCGGGTCCAGGTGACGTCGCCCATCAAGGCCCAACGGTCATCCATCTGATGGAAGGCGTTGACCGACAGGGTTTCCGGCGTGCGCACTTCCACCAGCGCCTTGGAATTGACCTTGTTCGATGCCTTGGCGATGAAGGCGTTCACGGCGGCGTTGTCCGACACTTGCGAGAAGTCCCAGATCGTGTCGCCTTTCAGCTTGTGCGAAATCGACGAACGGTAGGAAATACCGAAACGCGTGCCTTCATTCATCTGGTACAGGTAGCCCAGGTTGAAGCCGAAGCCCCAGTCGTCGCCATCCATCGATGCGTGGCCATCCTTGGCGCCCTTCAGCGCGGCGCCGGCTGCCTGCGCGGCGGCCAGGCCCTGCGTCTTGGCGATATTGGCCAGGAAGGCTTGCGACGCGGCTGGCGCGTGCTGGGCCAGGAAGGCCACGGAACCCGGCACGTCGACCGCTTGGCCCAGTTCCGCCTTCATGTGTTCAGCGGTGACGCCGAAACCGAAGGAATGGTGTTCATTGACCTTGAAGGAAACGGAAGGATTCAGGGCGATCGCTTCGAGCTTGATGTTGGTGATCGCATAGCGGCCGCTCCAGTCATTGCCGTAATCGAGCTTGGCGCCGTACGGCACGAACAGGCCCATGCCGACGGTCCATTGATCATTGAGCTTCTTGCTCGCATACAGGGCTGGCGCGAAGACGGCGTCCGGCGCGTAGTCCTTGGTCGTGCCGCCCGGATTGCGGCCGGTGAAAGTCTTCGAACCCGTGTCTTGGTAAGTCGAATGCGGTACCACCAGGGTGCCGCCGCCCAGGAATTGCGTGCCTTCCAGGCGCGACATGCCGGCCGGGTTGTAGAAAATGGTCGATGCGTCGGCCGCTTCGGCGCCGCTGGCATCGGCCGAGCCCTGCGCGGAAACGCTTTGCGAGCCGAAACGGTAGCCCGATGCTTGTGCGGTGGAGGAGATGCCGGCGAACGCGGCAACGATCAGGAGGGGCAGATATTTATGTTTCAAGTTAGTCTCTCTTTATTATATGAAGGTCTTCGGCACACTGTCGCGGGCATCTCAAGCCGCCCCGTCTTGCACTTTTCTTGCCGCCGTGAACTCCAATTCACTGACGGCATGAGCGAAGCATATAATATTTTTTAGAAAAAAGCGAACGTTCGCTCTTTTTATGAAACAGCGTTGTTTTCCACACCCATCACGCCGTTCTACAGGGCCAGCGCCGGGGCTGGAAGCGGTATCAGAAAGCGCTGGTGCATCAGCGCCAGCATCTGTTCGGCGGGCACGGGGCGCGAGATGAAATAGCCCTGCACTTCGTTGCATTGCAGCGTGCGCAGGATGTCGAGCTGCTCGCGCGTCTCCACCCCTTCGGCCACCACGCTCATGCCCAGCGCATGCGCCATCGACAGGATGGCGCGCACGAAGACTTCGCCCTGCTCCGAGCGGCCCAGCTCCATGGTGAAGGCGCGGTCGATCTTCAAGCCATCCATGGCAAACTTCTGCAGCTGCGACAGCGACGAGTATCCGGTGCCGAAATCGTCGACCAGCAGGCGCACGCCCAGGGCGCGGATGGCCGACAGCTGCTCCACCGCGCGGTTCTGTTCATCCATCATGGCCGATTCCGTGATTTCCACCTCGATCAGGCGCGCATCGATGCGGTGGCGCGCCAGCGCGGACGCCAGCACCTGGTGCACGTCGCCACGGCCGAACTGGCGCGCCGAGACGTTGATCGACACGGGCACCAGTTCTAGTCCGCTGGCCTGCCAGCGCGCCATCTGCAGGCACACCTTCTCGATGACGACTTCGCCCAGCTGCGAAATCAGGCCGCTGCTCTCGGCCACGGGGATGAATTCCAGCGGCGGCACCATGCCGTGCTGCGGATGGTGCCAGCGCACGAGCGCCTCCATGCTGCACAGCTGCCCGCTCATGGCGTCGACCCGCGGCTGGTAGACGACGAGGAACTGGTCCAGCTCCAGCGCCGCCACCAGGCTTTGCTCGAGTTCGCGGCGGCTGCGGATGGTTTCGAACAGTTCGGGCTGGAAGAAGCGGTGATGGCCCTTGCCCGCCACTTTGACGGCATACATGGCGATGTCGGCGTTCTTCAGCAGCACGTCCGTTTCGGCGCCATCGCGCGGATACAGGCTGATGCCGATCGAGGCGCCCATCTTGTGGCGCTCGCTGCCCAGGTAGAACGGCTCGTCGAAGGCGATGGCGATGCGCTGCGCCACCTGCTCGGCGCGGCTGTCGTCTTCCACGGGGTCGAGCACCACGACGAATTCGTCGCCGCCCAGGCGCACCACGTGGTCGCCCGGCCGCAGCACGGCCTTCAGGCGCAAGGAGGCGGCGCGCAGCACTTTATCTCCCTCGGCGTGGCCCTGCGTATCGTTGATATCCTTGAAGCCGTCGAGGTCGATGAACAGCAGCGCCAGCATGCGCCGCGCGATGGCGGCCCGGCCCAGGGCGCCGGGCAGGAATTGCTGCAGCCAGTAGCGGTTGGGCAAGCCCGTCAAGCCATCCTCGTTGGCCAGGCGGCGCAAGTCGCGCTCGTGCTCCTTGGCCGTGCTGATGTCTTGCAGGGTGACGGCCAGGCGGTCGCCGCTGCGCACCACGCGCCGGCGTATCCAGCGCAGCTTGAAGGGGTTGCCTTCCGGCAGCTCGATCTCTTCCTCGGAAAAACCGGAAACCATGGCGGCCCGGTAATTATGGATCAGGTCGCGGAAGTACGGCTCATGGGCGCGCGACTGCAGGCGCATGCCCAGCAATTGTTCGCGCCGCACGCCAAAATAGCCGGCGCCCGGCTCGTTGCAGTCGACCATCTCGAAATCGAGGATGCTGCCGTCCGCGCCGCGCAGGGCGGCAATGATATAAAAGCCGTCGCTCGTGCCTTCGGTGGCCATGCGGTAGGCATTGCGCACGCCTTCGGACTGGTGGTGGCGCCACGCCAGGCGCAGCGACAGCATGGTGGCGATGGCGGTAAAGGCCAGCAGCAGCATGGTGACGGCCAGGGCGATGCCGATATAAATCGTGCGCGTTTCCTCGTAGGGATGCAGCATTTCGCCGTCCGACAATCCGACCACGGCCGTGAACGGATAGGCTTTCAGCGCCTGCCAGCCCACGTAGCGGCTTTGCTTGTCGGAAAAAGCGATCCTGCCGCCCGAATGCAGGGCGCCGCTCTCCGTTTCCAGGAAGCTGGTGTCGAGGAATGGCGTGCCCTGGGCGCTTTGGGCCGGCAGCACGCGCGAGCCGAGACGTGTGCTGAACAGCTCGCCCTCCTCGCCCACCATGGCCGACATGCCGAACTTGCCAAAACTGACGCTGTTATAGAATTCGGAAAAATAGCCGGAATGAATCGAGATCAGCAGCACGCCGTCGAAATTGCCATCCTCATCTTCCAACCGGCGCGTGAAATGCACGAGGCTTTCGTCGGCGCCGGGCACCGTGGCCTGATCGTTCACATTGGCGGCATTGGCCCGCCCCAGCGCGATGCGCAGGGCGCTGGAATTGCTGCGCCAGTGCCGCAGCAGGAAATCGCTGCGCTCGTTGACCCGCAGGCGCTGCAGCGGCGCCGTGGCCGTCACGGGATGCCCCTTGCGGTCGAGGATGGCGACGATGGCAAATTGCGGCAAGGCATACATGCCCTGCGTCTTCAATTGGTCGAGCCGCAGCTGGCCGCGCGAATTTTCCCATTCATACTTGAGCTGCAAGGTCAGCTGGTCCATCTGCTCCAGGGTGCGCAGCAGATACTGGCCATAGGCTTTCGACAGCGACGACACGCTGTCGAGCGCCTGCTGCTGCGCCACCTTCTTTTCCGCCTCCAGCTGCAGCAAGGTGGCCGTCCACAGCACCGCGCACAGGACCAGTCCCAGCAGGGGCCAGGCCAGGATCAGGCGCAAATTGGCCTTGAGGAAATCGGCCCTGCTCATCTCCACCATGGCGCCGTTATTATTATTTACAAATTGTCGCAAGAACATGGTGCAGCGTCTGCCGTTTCTGTGTATTTCTTTAAGGACACACAAATTACCACAGAGTCATGTTTGCAGGTAAGACAGCAGCGTAATTATGTACGTGACCCGCAGCCCGCCTGTCGCGCCTGCGTTACAATCACCATCCTTACCGTTGGAGAAATACATGCAGCAATACCAAGATTTGATCAAGACCGTGCTCGAAACGGGCAGCTGGCAAGACAACCGCACGGGCATCCGCACCCTGAGCGTGCCGGGCGCCATGATGCGTTTCGACTTGGCCAACGGCAACTTCCCTGCCGTGACGACCAAGAAACTGGCTTTCAAATCCGTGATCGGCGAATTGTGCGCCTTCCTGCGCGCTTCGCGCAACGCGGCCGAGTTCCGCGCGCTGGGCTGCAAGGTCTGGGATCAGAACGCCAATGAAAATGCGCAGTGGCTGGCCAACCCCTACCGCGAAGGCGAGGATGACCTCGGTCCCGTGTACGGCGTGCAATGGCGCCAGTGGCCTGCGTATAAACTGCTCGACGCCGCCCAGCCCGCGCAAATCGCCGACGCGCAAGCGAACGGCTTTGCGCTCGTTGCTCCCATCGTCGAGGACGGTGTGCAAAAAGTGCTGCTGTACAAGGCTGTCGACCAGTTGCGCGAATGCCTGGACACCATCATGACGAACCCCGGCAGCCGGCGCATCCTGTTCCACGGCTGGAACCCGGCCGTGCTCGATGCCGTCGCCCTGCCCGCCTGCCATTTGCTGTACCAGTTCATCCCGAACGCCAGCACGCGCGAAATCTCGCTGTGCTTATATGTGCGCAGCAACGACATCGGCCTGGGCACGCCGTTCAACATCGCCGAAGGCGCGGCCCTGCTGCATCTGGTGGCGCGCCTGACGGGCTACACGCCGCGCTGGTTCACCTATTTCATCGGCGACGCGCACATCTATGAAAACCACCTCGACATGGTGGAAGAGCAATTGAAGCGCACTCCCTTCCCGGCGCCCAGGTTTGTCATTTCCGACCGCGTGCCCGATTACGCCAAGACGGGCAAGTACGAGCCGGAATGGCTGGAAAAGATCGAACCGTCCGACTTCTCGCTGGAAGGCTATGAACACCATGCGCCGATCAAGGCGGCGATGGCCGTCTGATGGCGGCCGCACCGCTGGCAGCACTGCACCGCAAGCTGTTTGACGAAACGGACGGCAACAAGTTCGCCCGCCTGAAAGACCGGCTGCTGAAAAAGCATGGGGCCGACGAGCGGCAAGCCGTGCTGGCCATCCTGATCGCCTACGCCAGGGAAGGCCAGCTGCTGCACTGGCGCGCCTTCCTGATGACGGATATCGTCGCTCTGGCCGAGCCGGGAGAATACGGCGACTTTTTCAGCTGGAGCCTCGATATCGACGGCCTCGCCTACTGGGGCGTGGATGGCATGCTGAAAAGCATGGGCAAGGAAGCCTATGCCCGGCTGGTGGCCCTGGCCACGGCGGAAAACGCCAAGCTCAGCGTGCGCGCCAAGGCCGTCAAAAGTCTGGCCGTGTTCAGCCGCCAGCCTTTCGATGCCGGTTTGCCGCAGGACCCCGGCCACTGGAAGGCCGAGCAGTTGCGGCTGGACGCCGTGCTGGCATGGCAAGCGGACGGCTACTTTGACGGCGCAGGCTACAGGGCGCCCGCCACGCATTACACGTTAACCCAGCCGCTTTCGCGCCTGGAAATGGCAGCCGCCTTCCTGGAACGAAAACTGGCGCCGCGGCGCCAGCACGAACAGGACATGGCCCAACCATCGAACTGGCTGACGATCGCCAGCGCCATGGACATGGCCGAGATCGACGCGCACTGGGTCTTGCCGGAAATATACCGCCGCTTCCTGGAATGGTATTCGCCGCTGCGCGTGCATGTCGACGGCAAGCGCTTCCCGCAGGGCCTGCATCTGTACGGTGCGGCCGAGCTGGTGAAGGCACAGCACGGTTACTCCGTCCATGCGATGCACCATCACCAAATCGCGTCCTGGCCACCGAAGCTGGTGGTGATTGCTGACGCGGGCGGCGACCCGTACTGCGTGCATCTGGAAGAAAGAAGCATCGACGGCGACTTGCCCGTGTACCGAGCCAAACATGGCGCGGGCGGATGGCGCTTCGAGCTTCATACGGACGATTTCATTGACTTCCTGCACCAGATCGCGCTGGCAGCCTAGCCCGGTTCACCTCCCGGTCCGCCCGGACCGGGACCGCCAGGTCCGCCTGGCCCGCGTCCGCCCGGCGGACCGAAGCGCGGTTCGCGCTCGCCCTCTTTCGCCGCCGACGTGGCGCCGCCCAGGCGGTATGACAACCCCACATAAATCATGCGTCCATCGAAGCGCCGCGTGCTCGTCTCGCGCAGGGACGCGCTGTTGATGACGGTTTCCATCTTGTTGCTGCTGAACACATCGGTCACATTCATGACCAGGCTCAGCTGCGGTGTCACCGTGTGGCGCCAGCTCACATTCAAGGTGTTGTTCGGCGAGCGGTAGCCCTGTCCCGACAGCATCTTGCCCTGCATTTGCAGGGCCAGTTGCAACTGGTTACTGGCATCGAACTGGTAATTGAGGCGCGCGCGGCCGCTCAGTGCATTCGCCGTGCGCGTGCTGCGGTTGCCCAGGTCGTCGGAACTCGTCTGCTGGCTGCGCGCCAGGTTGCCGCTCGTGTTCAGGGTCAACGATGGTGTCAGCTTGCCGCTGACGCTGAACTCGAGGCCGCTCGAATGGCTGCCCTCGCCGTTTTCCCGCGTGGTCAAGAGCACATTGTCGCTGATAAAGTAGCGGTAATCGACGATGGCGTCCGTGTCGCGGCGGTGGTAGGCGCGCAAGCTGCTTTCCAGGCCCGCGATCTTCGTTTCATAGCCGATCTCGAACGAATCCGTCTGCGCGGGTTTCAGCTTGGGGTTGCCGGCCGACACATTGAATTCGTCGCGGTAGACCACGTACGGATTCAGGTCGCCCGCATTCGGGCGACGGATGCGGTGCGCATAGCTGAAGCGCAGATTGCTCTCGTCGCTGACCTTGTAGGTGGCGAACAGGCTGGGAATGTAGTTGACGTAATTGTTGCCAGCCTCGATGCCGCTGGTGATCTGGCGCACGTTCAAATCCGTGTATTCGGCGCGCAGGCCGGCCAGCGCGCCCCAGCGTTCGCTCAGGCGCATCTGGTAGGAGCCGTACAATGCGATGGTGCGCTCGTCGAGCTCGAAACGGTTGCTGCGCATGGGGTTGACGGTTTCCAGCAGACTGGCCGGGTTGATGTCCGTATATAAAGTGTCGAAGCTGCTCTTGTTGTCGGCCACCTTGTAACCGAGCTTGGCCGTACCGCCCGCCAGCGGACGCTCGTAGTCGCCGCTGAAGTCGACGATGCGGTTGCCCGTCTCGCTGTGCTGGCGCGCGCGGCTGTCGAAAGCATTGACGGGCGCCACCGCGTAGGTATTCGCGTAATCGCTGTCGCTCTCGTTGGTCGACGACGACACGCGCAAGTCGATTTTAAGGGTTTCGCCCGGCAATTCGCCCTTGTGGTCGTAGCGCGCGCCCCAGCTGTAGTTGCGGCTGTCGCCATTGCGCACGGTGCTGCGCACATAGTCGCCGATGGTGCTGCCCGTGCTGTCGCCATTGATGTAGCGGTCGAGCGAGCGCTGGTCGTTGCTGCGTCCGTTATACGACACGCTGGCGGCCAGGGTATCGTTGGCGTTCAGGTTGTAATTGACGGTGCCGTGCAAGCCCAGCGAGTCGTTCAAGCCATTGTTGGTGGATTGCTGGCTGCTGGGGGAAAATGCCCCCGTGCTACGTTCCAGGCGCTCGCGGCTGACCTCCCCCACGGAATTGCGGCCGTCATGGCGCACATTGATGCCGCCCTGATAGCCCCACGGGCCTTCGTTGTAGGTGCCGGACACGGCACTGTTGTAGCGCCCCGCGATGCCCGCGTTCGCGTTGACGGTGGCAAAGCCGCCCGGCTTGCGGTTGCGCCGCATCACCAGGTTCAGGATGGGGCCGCCACCGGCCTCGTTGCCGAACTGGGCGCCGGGATTGTTGATCACTTCCACGGATTCGATATCGTCGGCCGCCATGGCGTTCAGGGTGGCGCCGCGCGAATCGCCCTGCAGCATGGCCGACGGTTTACCGTCGATCAATATCTGCACATTGCTGCTGCCGCGCAGGGACACGGAACCATCGGGATCGACGGCCACCGACGGCACATTATTCAAGGCATCGGCCGCCGTGCCGTTGCTGCTGCCCACGTCGGACTTGACGTCGTAGACTTGGCGGTCGATACGGCCCGTGGGACGCTCGGCCGTCACGCTGACGGAAGGAGGCGCATCGGCGGCGGGCGCCTTGGCCGGTGCGGGCTTGACGACGGTGTCGCCGCTGGTAGGCGTGGTTTGGGCCTGGACAGCGGCGCCGGAAACGAGCAGGCTGCCGCCCGCCAGACAGTGAAAGAGGATTTTATGCATTTGCTTAAAAAATAATGGAGACGCTACGGATGAGGCACTACGCCGTGGCGTGAGGGCACAGGTGTGGGCACAGTTAAAGCATGCCACGACTCCATTACGCAAAGCAAATGCGAACCATTGTTATTTACTTCAATTTACAAATCTCTTGCACTTGTGGTCATACAGCCTCATCCGATGGCCACTACCTCAGCAAGCCATTGCCGCGCGCCAGTTTCAGCCAGCCCGGATATTCCGTCATCAACAAGTCATACAGTTCCGCATCGCTATGCTCGTCGGGCGAGCTGACGGAAAAGTAATTGGCATTGTCGACCAGGCGCCCCTGCAATTCGTCAAGCTTTTCCAAGAAGGGGAAATCGGAATCGGCAAAGGCGGAAAGAAACTTGCTTTTCGACTTGCGTCCCTTGCCGATGCCCATGAATTGCCAGAAGATGGGTTCATTGCTGGCCCAGCGCAATTGTTTCTCCGTCGTTGCCTGGTCGCTCGTGCCGCCGTCGGTGACGAACATCACGTACACGGGCAACTCGGCCGCGACGGGCCGCGTGCGCTCGCCGCCGGCCTTGTCGGGGAAATAAAACGCGCGGATCGCCTGCATGGCGGCGCCATAGCGCGTGTCGCCTTCCAGCGGATGGCGCTGTATCGCCTGGCTCACATAGGTATTGCAGTTACTCAAGGCCATGGGCGCCGGATGGTGGACGTTCTTGCCGAACAGGAAAACATCGATCTCGCCATCGTCGTCGAACTTGCAGCCCAGGGCCAGGATGCGCTCGGCAAAGCGCTGCACCAGCCCCTCTTTATACAGCCGTCCCATGGAGCCGGAAATATCGAGGCACAGACACACCTTGGCGCGGTGATCAAGCAGCCCCACTTTTTGCAGGGACACGCCAGCCTGCTTGACGAGGCTGACCAGTTGCGGCGCTTCGCGTTCAACGCGCTTTTCCAGGTTGATCTTCGCCTGCATGACAGCCGAAGCCGCTGCGGGGGCAGCCTGCTCGACTTCACCGCCGAAGTGGCGCACCAGCGCATCGAGTCCGCCATTAAAACCTTGTCCCACGGCCATGCAGCGCCAGCCGCCATCCTTGCGGTAGATCTCTGCCAGCATGACGGCTTTTTCCTGTGCGAAATCCGCACCGGCAAAGGCAAAGCGGGCCAGTTCGCGTCCGCCCGCCTGCAGGCGCACGTGGCCAGCTTGCAGCTGCGACATCACGCCACCGCCATCGATGGACGCCGTGACGACGAGGCGGTCTATGCCGGCTGGCAAGCGCGCCAGCTGCAAGGCAAACTCCGTCGTGTCGCCGCCGCTGCCGGCACGCGCTTCCACGCCGCCGCACGGCGTGCGCGGCTGGTTGAAAAAGGTCATGTAGCATTCGTCGGACAGTTTCCCGCTGGCGTCGAGGCCGAAGCAGGCCACGTCGAGCGCCAGCCCCTGCGCGGCCACGCCGATCTGCAGCACGCCATCGGGAACGAGATTGGCCAGCGGCAAGCGCTGTCCCTTGGACAAGGTTTCCATCAGTGTCTCCTAGGCGATGTAGCGGCGCGGATTATCGGCATTGCAGTCATCTTCGTCTTCCTTGTCCTCGCCCTTGAAGACGACGGGACCGTTGAAGGCCAGTTGCAGGTTCTCGCCCTGCCAGCTCAGCCACGGTGTCGCTTCGCTGCCCGGCTCCGACGTCTTGCCGGACGGCTCGAGGATGATGCTGTCGTTCGTGACGCGCGCCATGCCGATCACATAGGTGTAGACGGAATCATCATCGGCCGCCTTGGACAGGCGGAAGTCGAACGCGCACTCGACGATCTGCTCGCCATATTGCATGACCATCTTCGGCCGCATGGACGCGACCGAGACGGCGCCATTGGCCACCGCCGAATACACGCTGAAGACGAGGCCCACCGTGCCGCCGTAATGCTGCGCCAGCGCGGGATTGACTTCCACTGTTTCCGTGGCCGGCTCCTTGCCCGCCGCGCCCGCCATGTCGCCCAGGTGGCGCACGTAGGGCATGGCGTCGAAGCTGCCTGCCGTGTCCGGCGCCTGGATGAAGCGCATCTGGCCATTCGGCAAGAGGATGCCGACACGCAAATCGAGGTCGTCGTTATCGTCGTCGCCATCGCCGTTATCGACCCAGGTCGCCTTGACGATGAGTTTCTTCGGCGCGCCCGCGCCCTTTTCCAGCGACACCTTGTGCGTCTGGCCCGCCTTGGTCAGCGAAATTTTGGACAGGGAAATCTTGGGCGGCGGCGCCGGTTCCGCTGCCGGCGCCACTTCGCCGCCGAAATGCGCAACCAGCGCATCGAGGCCGCCATTGAAACCCTGGCCCACTGCCATGAAGCGCCAGCCGCCATCCTTGCGGTAGAACTCGCCCAGCATGACGGCTTTTTCTTGCGCAAAATCAGCGCCTGCATACGTGTAGCGGGCCAATTCTCTCCCGCCGTCGAGCAGCCGCAGGTAGCCGCTGCCCAGCTGCGCCATAGTGGCATCGCCATCGATGGCAGCCGTGACGACCAGGCGCTCGATGGACGCAGGCAAACGGTCGAGCTGATAGCTGAAACCGGCCGCATCGCCGGACGGCGCCGCGGTTTCCACGCCGCCGCACGGCGTGCGCGGCTGGTTGAAGAAAGTCATGTAGCGGTCGTCGGACAGCTTGCCAGTAGCGTCGAGGCCGAAACAGGCGAAATCCAGCGTCACGCCGGCGCTGGCCAGACCCAGTTGCACAATATTGCCCGTGACGAGGCCGGACAGCGCCAGGCGCTGCCCCTTGATCAGGTTTTCCATGGAGTCAGGGAGAAAGATGGGAGAGACAGAACCGGGCGGCGGTGCCACCCGGCACATTTACGCAAACAACTGGTTGTTAAGCATTAATACCGAACGAGCGGGCCAGAGGGCCCAGGCCGCCTTTGAAACCCTGGCCGATCGCCTTGAATTTCCATTCGCTGCCAGCACGGTAGACTTCGCCGAAGATCATGGCCGCTTCCGTCGAGCCGTCTTCCGACAGGTCGTAGCGGGCGATTTCCGCGCCGTTGTCGCCGTTCAGGCAGCGGATGTAGGCCTTGCCGACCATGCCGAAGTTCTGCTTGCGGTTTTCCGCGTCGTGGATGGTGACGGCCACGGCGATCTTATCGATGTCGGCAGGCACGTTGGCCAGGTCGACGGCGATTTTCTCGTCATCGCCATCGCCGCCGCCCGTCGTGTTGTCGCCCGCGTGGACGATGGAGCCGTCGGCCGACTTCAGGTTGTTATAGAAAATGAAATCGGCATCGGAGCGGGCCTTGCCATCCGTTTTCAGCAGGAAGGCGCTGCCGTCCAGGTCAAATGCGGCGCCATCGGTGGCGCGCGGGTCCCAGCCCAGGCCAATCACGATTTTCTTCAAGCCAGGAGCTTCCTTGCTCAGGTTGACATTGCCGCCTTTTTGCAAACTGATCGCCATGGTGTTTCCTCTTTGTATAATTAGTGGGTTGCATTCGGTGTTTCAGGTCACGTCGCCGGTACCCTGGCTTGATGAGCCATGAGCCTACCATAAAGTGGCTGCTTGCCAGCCGCGCACTATTGAAAATAATGCCATGCAGAAAATACCATGCCGCTGCCCCAATACGCAAAATGACGGATAATGCCGCTCGACAAAAATTTTCCCAACCAAGCTTGCCCTTGAACAATACCAAGATACGGCTCGACTGCATCCCCGGCACCCTGTGCGACGAACGCCTGTGGTCGCGCCTGGCCCCAGCCCTGGGCGGCGCCTTTGATCTGCGGCACGTGCCCCTGCACGAGGCGCGCACGCGCACGCAGATGCAGGCACTGATCGCCAGCCACAGCGCCCAACAGGCCCATCTGGTGGGCTTTTCGCTGGGCGCCTATCTGGCGCTCGAATACGCGCTGGCGCACCCGCAGCGTGTCCAGTCCCTTACTTTGATCGCCAATTCCGCCAAAGGTTTGCTGCCGGCGGAAATCGAAGCGCGCCAGCGCATCGTCGCCATGCTCGAACGCAATGCCTATGCGGGCATCACGCGCCAGCGCCTGCGCGAACTGCTGCATCCCGCGCACTTGCAGGACACCGGCATCACGGGCCTGATCCAGCAGATGGGTCTGGACCTGGGCAAGGACGTGCTGCTGGCGCAATTCATCACCACCATCGATCGCCCCGACCTGATGGCGCGCTTGCCGGAACTCGATTTTCCCGTGCTGATCGTGGGTGCCGAAGACGACAAGCTCGTCAATCCCGACGACCTGCGCGCCATGGCCGCCCGCTTGCCGCAGGCCACCCTGCACCTGCTGAAAGAGAACACCGGCCACATGATTCCGCTGGAGGCGCCGGGACCGCTGGCCGGCGCCATGCGTGCGCATCTGGAGGCAGCGGGCAATTTCAACGATAATGACGGGCATCGGGCATCGCCCCCACCACTTTGACAGAACCAATGAGCCATCTGACCATCATCGTCGCCACCGACCAGCAAGGCGGCATCGGCATCGACAACACCCTGCCGTGGAAATTGCCGGAAGACATGGCGCGTTTCAAGCGCTTGACGACGGGCCATCCCATCCTTATGGGCCGCAAGACCTTCGATTCCATCGGCCGTCCGCTGCCGAACCGCCGCAACATCGTCATCTCGCGCAACCCGGACTGGCGCCATGAGGGCGTGGAAGCGGTATCGTCGGTGGAAGCGGCCATCGCCCTGCTCGACGGCGCCGAAGGTTACGTCATCGGCGGCGCGGAAATCTATAAGCAGTCACTGCCCCTGACACAGCGTTTGCTCATCACGGAAATCGGCCAGACATTTGACTGCGACGCGTTTTTCCCCGCCGTTGACCATGCCGTGTGGCAAGAGACCGCGCGTGTAGCGCATGTTTCGGAGAAATCCGGCCTGCCTTACGCCTTTGTCACGCTGGAACGCAAAGCCTGATAAGGTTGAGAATTATGGCCAGAATGTTGCTGTAATACCCCTGTCACACCCATGCGTCACGCTAGCGTACGCTTGTGACGCTTTACTACGATATTTTTTTCCCGCAGAGGCCGCATTTCTGCGAGAATCCCGTTCTTATTTTTTTTCTGCGGCTGCCGGCTTGTATCACCGCCTGAGGTCGCGCCCTAGTCCGCCCCTTCACATCTGTCAGGGGCGGCTTGCTTTTTTGGAGACATGCATGAAATTTCGTTTCCCTATCGTCATCATTGACGAGGATTTCCGTTCTGAAAATACGTCCGGCCTGGGCATTCGCGCCCTTGCCGCCGCAATGGAAAAAGAAGGCATGGAAGTGCTGGGCGTGACCAGCTACGGCGATTTGTCGCAATTTGCCCAGCAACAATCGCGCGCGTCAGCCTTCGTGCTGTCGATCGACGATGAAGAATTCGGCGGCGGTTCCATCGAGGAAACCGACCACGCCTTGAAATCGCTGCGCGCCTTTGTCGAGGAAATCCGCTACAAGAACGCCGACATCCCCATCTATCTGTACGGCGAAACGCGCACCTCGCGCCATATCCCCAACGATATCCTGCGCGAACTGCACGGTTTCATCCACATGTTCGAAGATACGCCGGAATTCGTCGCGCGCCACATCATCCGCGAAGCGAAATCCTACCTGGACGGCCTGTCGCCGCCGTTCTTCCGCGCGCTGGTGCACTACGCCAACGACGGTTCCTACTCGTGGCACTGCCCCGGCCACTCGGGCGGCGTGGCCTTCCTGAAGTCGCCGATCGGCCAGATGTTCCACCAGTTCTTCGGTGAAAACATGCTGCGCGCCGACGTCTGCAACGCCGTCGAAGAACTGGGCCAGCTGCTCGACCATACGGGTCCTGTCGCCGCGTCCGAGCGCAATGCGGCGCGCATCTTCAATGCCGACCATTGCTATTTCGTCACCAACGGCACGTCGACTTCGAACAAGATGGTATGGCACTCGACCGTCGCGCCAGGCGACATCGTCGTCGTCGACCGCAATTGCCACAAATCGATCCTGCATTCGATCATTATGTGCGGCGCCATTCCCGTGTTCCTGATGCCGACGCGCAATCACCTGGGCATCATCGGCCCTATCCCGCTGCATGAATTCACGCCGGAAAGCATTGCCCGCAAGATCGAGGCGAACCCGTTCGCACGCGAAGCGAAGAACAAGAAGCCGCGCATTCTGACCATCACGCAATCGACCTACGATGGCGTGATCTACAACGTGGAAACCCTGCGCGAAATGCTGGACGGCAAGATCGACACCCTGCACTTCGACGAAGCATGGCTGCCGCACGCCACCTTCCACGATTTCTACAAGAATATGCACGCCATCGGCAAGGACCGTCCGCGCGCCAAGGAATCGATGATCTTCTCGACCCAGTCGACGCACAAATTGCTGGCCGGCCTGTCGCAGGCCTCGCAAATCCTCGTGCGCGAATCGGACACGGTCAAGCTGGACCAGGACGCCTTCAACGAGGCTTACCTGATGCACACCTCGACGTCGCCGCAGTATTCCATCATCGCCTCGTGCGACGTGGCTGCGGCCATGATGGAAGCGCCGGGCGGCACGGCCCTGGTGGAAGAGTCGATCATGGAAGCGCTCGATTTCCGCCGCGCCATGAAGAAGATCGACCAGGAGTGGGGCCAGGACTGGTGGTTCCAGGTCTGGGGTCCGTCCAGCTTCAACGACGAAGGCATGGGCCAGCAGGAAGACTGGATGATACGCGCCGAGGATGACTGGCACGGCTTCGGCGACCTCGCTCCCGGCTTCAACATGCTCGACCCGATCAAGGCGACCATCGTCAACCCGGGCCTGTCGCTGGACGGCCAGTTCGGCGAAACGGGCATCCCCGCGTCCATCGTCACCAAATACCTGGCCGAGCACGGCGTCATCATTGAAAAATGCGGCCTGTACTCGTTCTTCATCATGTTCACCATCGGCATCACCAAGGGCCGCTGGAATACCCTGCTGACCGCGTTGCAGCAGTTCAAGGACGACTACGACAAGAACCAGCCGATGTGGCGCATCCTGCCGGAATTCGCGGCAGCCAACCCACGCTACGAAAAAATGGGCTTGCGCGACCTGTGCCAGCAGATCCACGATTTCTACAAGGCTTACGACGTGGCGCGTCTGACGACGGAAATGTATCTGTCGGACATGATCCCGGCCATGAAGCCGTCGGACGCGTTCGCCAAGATGGCGCACCGCGAAATCGAGCGCGTGGCCATCGACGAACTGGAAGGCCGCATCACGTCCATCCTGCTGACGCCGTATCCGCCGGGCATTCCGCTCCTGATCCCCGGCGAGCGCTTCAACAAGACCATCGTCGACTACCTGCGCTTCGCGCGCGACTTCAACGAGCGCTTCCCAGGCTTCGAAACGGATGTGCATGGTCTCGTGAAACGCGAAGTCGATGGCAAGCGCGGATATTTTGTTGATTGCGTGAAATTGGATGAGAACGTCTAAAGACGTTGACGTTCGTTGAACTTCATTAAATAGCGCCGCCTGATGCAAATCAGGCGGCGTTTTTCATTTGATGCACTACCGCGCACGCTTGCGCCAGATCAAACGGCTGGGGTATCGGGCTTCTAAGATGGGCCACTCGTGCCCTCGTGATGGCTGGCATATGACGCTCAAGGTGTGGCTGGAAATCGTGCAGCAGGCGGCGGCTGGCAGTGGCGCCTTGCTGATGACGGCCTTGAAGCAGGCTCAGGTAACTGTAGCCCGGCGGCACGATGGCGAGGAAGATGGGGCGGGCATCGTCCTGTTTGCCGAGGCCAATGCCGCGCTGCTGCAAGCGCTGCCAGCACTGTGCCGCCATGCCTCCGTGCTGGCCATTGCCGCCTGCGGCCAGCCTCCCAGCTGCGCGCAAAAGCGTGCCCTGCTGGCGGCCGGCGCGCTCGATGTGCTGCTGTGGCCGGCCGGTAGCATCGATGCGGGCCAGGTGCTGGCGCGCCTGCAGCGCTGGCAGGCCGTAGCGCAGCTGCTGGCGTCCGGCGCCGTGCGCCAGCAGCTGGTGGGCGAGAGCGCGGCCTGGACCGCCTTGCTGCACCAGGTGGTGGAAATGGCCGCCTTCAGCCAGGCGTCGATGCTGATCACGGGCGAGACGGGCACGGGCAAGGATTTACTGGCGCAACTGGTCCACCGCCTCGGCAACTGCAGCGGCGACTTCACCATCCTCGACTGCACCACCCTGTCGCCGGACCTGGCTGGCAGCGAACTGTTCGGCCATGAACGGGGCGCTTTTACAGGCGCGGCGGCCGCGCGCGATGGCGCTTTCGCCCTGGCCGACGGCGGCGTGCTGTTTCTCGACGAAGTGGGCGAACTGCCGCTGCCCTTGCAGGCGCAGCTGCTGCGCGCCATCCAGGAGCGCAAATACAAGCGCGTGGGCGGCAATACCTGGCAACCGACCCAGTTTCGCCTCGTCTGCGCCACCAACCGCGAACTGGAACATGAGGTGGCGCGCGGCACCTTTCGCGCCGACCTGTATTACCGCATCGCCGGCTGGCGTTGCCAAACGCCACCCCTGCGCGAGCGCCAGGACGACATCCTGCCGCTGGCCCGGCATTTCCTCGCCGAGCTGGCGCAGCGCCCTCCGCCCGCGCTGGACGCGGCCGTGCGCGAATACCTGCTGCTGCGCGACTATCCGGGCAATGTGCGCGAGTTGCGCCAGACCGTCACGCGCATCTGGCACCGCCATTGCGGCCCCGGCCCCATCACCATCGGCGCCCTGCCGCCAAACGAACAGCTGCTGGCACCGCACTGGCCTGACCAGTATTTCGAAGCGGCCGTGCGGCGGGCCCTGGCCCAGGGCTGCAAGCTGTCGCACATCACGCGTTGCGCCACCGACGTGGCCATCCGCCTGGTGCTGGCCGAGGAGCACGGCAATAACCAGCGCGCGGCCGCCCGCCTGGGCGTGACCGACCGCGCCCTGCAGATACGCCGCAAGGCGGCTACCTGCGCGGAGCAAGCCGCTACTGCCGCGACACCGCCGGCTGCCTTTTGATCTGCCTCACGCCAGCCGCGCCAGCCGCAAAAAATTGCCGCCCGTGACCAGCGCCGCATCGAGCGGCGGCAATCCCAGCAACTCGATCTTGTGCAATTCCAGTCCCGGATGCAGCCACGGACCGTCCGAGCCGAACAGGACCTTGTGCGGCCCCGCGCGGCGCACGGCCTGCTGCAGCAAGTCGAAGCGGCGCACGCCCGAGCTGTCCGTATGGATATTCGGATGGCGCACAAGGTGGTCGATCAGCGCCAGCTGCGCCGCCCAGTCGTCGCCAAAGCTACCCAGGTGCGGCAAAATGAAATTGACGTCGGGATACTGCTGCGCCAGCAGCTCGGCCACGGCCACCTCGCCGGCCGGGTCGTACAGCACGGGCAAGCCGAAGAAGCGCGCCGCCTCGCACAGTTCGCCGCTGATGCGAGAGTCAAGCCGGTGCGCCTTGATGCCGACAAAGCCGTAACGCTCGACGGCCGTGCGCACCAGGTCCTGGATGCGGCCCCGGTCGCGCCGCGCATGCACGAAGGCAAAACCGTAAAAACGCTGCGGATCGGACGCCACCAGGCGCGCCACGCCATGGTTGGCGATGGCGTAATCGGAGTGGAAGGCGGCGAACAGCACGCTGCGGGCGATACCGGCCGTCTGGGCGCGGCGCAAGTAGGCCTGCAGCGGCGCATCGCTGTCCCACGGCCCGCTCAAGCCGTCGCCCGGACCCGCATGGCAGTGGCAATCGATGATCATCTTGCCGCGCTATTGCCAGTCGCCCATGACGACGATGCGGTTGACGCGCCGGCGCCAGCGTCCGCTTTCATCTTCCTGCTGCGGCGCAGGCGAGCGGAAGTGCGGCAATTGCTGGTGCAGGGCCCGCGTCAGCGCGCTTTCCACGGCGCGCGTGCTGCCATCGCTGTCACCGGCCAGGCGCGCCGCCTGTCCCGCGATGCGCACGAAGCGGCGCGCCAGCTCCAGCTCGCGGTCGGCCGGCGCTGCGCTCTCCATTTCCAGCTCCAGCGCATTGCTGGCCGCGCGCCCCAGGGCCGACCCGAGCGCCGTGCCCACACCCGGTATCGGGATCATCGAACCAAGGGCGCCGCCGACAAAGGGCAAGGCCGTCTTGGCCACGGCCTTCAAGGCGCCGCCCAGCGGCTTGGCGACCTTGGCGATGGTAGCGCCCACTTTCTTGACGCCCTTCCACACGCTCTTGAAGACATTGCCGAGAAACTGGTCGAGTTCCTCCTCGCTGGCCACTTCCAGCAATTCCATGGCCAGCTGCAATTCCTCCTCTTCGCTGAAGACGGCCGGCGCACGGCCCTTGCCCGGCCACTCCCGGCCGAATTCCAGCACTTCAAACGCGGCGCCGGCCCGCTGCCGGCATTGCCCGCATTCACATTCGAGTTGGTGCATGATGCTCTCCTTCGTAGTCATCAAGGTGCTGGTGGCGTCAGCCCCACATTTCGCCCAGCACGGCCATTTCCAGTTCGCGCCGCTGGTTCGTCAACACGCCGCGCCGGTGGGTAAACATGTCGCTATGGATACCCTTTTCCAGAATGCGCCGCTGTGCGGCCGACGATAGCGGCGCCACATAGACGTCATGCGCGCTCATGTCGATGCCCATCATCTTGCCGCACAGATGGTGCTGTTTCAGGCGCCGCCGCAAATCGTCGGTCTGGCCGCTGTAGGCGCGCCGGCCATCCTTGGTGTTGAACTCGATCACATACAGGCCCGGCCCCGTGGCGTTCGCATCGTTGACGGCCTGCGGAATCGCGCCCACCGCCTGGTAGCGCAAGGCGGCCGCGCCCGGTACGCGGCCCAGGGTGGACGCCAGGATGGGCGGCACTTCGCCCTGCATCTGGCCGTCATCCTGGTCCGGGTTTTGATCCGCTCCTTGATCCTGCCCCTGGTCTTGGTCTTGATATTGGCCCGTGTCCTGATACGGCGCCGGCTCCTGCTGGCCGCCGAACACGGGATACGGCGCCGGATAGATGGTGGGATAGATGGCGCCATAGCCGCCCCAGCCCCGGTAGCGCGGCGGATACGGCAAGGGCGGCGGCGGATACCGGGGTGGCCGGCGCCCCTGGCCCTGGTAGCGTGGCGGCGCGGGACGGCGCGGGCCCCGCAGCGGCGGCCTCGCACGCAGGCCGCCACCGCGCATGGCGCCGCGTCCACCGCCAGGGCGCGCACGCTCGCCTTCCCATTCGCTCTCCCATTCACCTTCCCACTCGCCCTCGTCCTCCCCCTCTTGCGTCCCTTCTTGCGACCACTGCTGCGACCATTCCCCCAGCCACTCCTGCTCGCCGGCCGCTCCCGCCTGTCCCCCAAAGGGCAGCATTTCAAACGCTTCGTTCATATCGCCTCCTCGTATGATGTTCAAGCAAGTTCATTGCCTGTTCCAGTTGCGGGGGCGTCTGGTCGGCCCGCAGCAGAAACGTCAGCGCGCCGGGACCTTCCCCCGCTTGCGCCAGCGCCAGCACGCCCGCGGCGCGCAAGGCTGGCTGCAAATGGGCGCGCCCGGGCAGGCGCTGCACGGGGAAGCTGCCGCCCCGGCAAGCGATGCCGGCCGCCGCCATTCCCGCCCGCCATTGCGCCACCCTCTCCGCCAGGCTGGCGCGCAAGGCGTCGCCATGGCGCGCGTTGAGCGCCAGCGCCCGCCGCGCCGCCGCCAGCACGGCCGCCGAAGGCGGACTGGCATGCACGCGCGTCTGGCTGTGCGCCGCGAATCGCCGCAGCAGCTTGCGGCTGCCGGCCAGCACGGCCAGCGGCACGCCGAATCCCTTGGCCAGCGAGGCGCCGATGATCAGCGACTCCCCTTGCAAGCCATGCAGCCGCGCCGAGCCGCCGCCCCGTGTACCCATCACGCCCAGCACCTGCGTGTCGTCGAGCAGCAGATAACCGCCGCCTTGGCGCGCCAGCGTCGCATAGCCGGCCAGCGGCAAGACCTGTCCGCTGCCCGGCACATAGCCGTCGGCCAGTATCAATGGACGCCGCCCTTGCCTGCCCCAGGCCGCCACCAGCTGCCGCAGCGCCGCCATATCGCCGCTGGGAAACATTTGCTGCGGCAAGCCCAGGGCCTGCGCCCGCTCGGCGCCCCAGCGCGCGATGGCGTAGCTGCCGCCATCGACAAGGATCACCAGCCGCTCGGCAGCCAGCATGCCGAACAGGTCCCAGAACAGGTGCAAGGTCGACGGCAGCACGCAGGCCGCTTCGCAGCTTTGCAGGGCAGCGAGATCCGCGGCCAGGGCCAGCGCGTCGGGCGGCTCCTGCAGCGCGGCCGGCTGGCCCAGGGTCAGGCTGCTCCACGGCGCCAGCGCGGCCGCCGGATGGCGCATGCCCAGGTACAGGGCACTGGTAAAGTCGAGCATGCACGCGCCCCGCTCCCGCCCTAGACGCTGCGCAGCTGCTGGCTCAGGCGCTGGCGCAGCAACACCGAGGGCATCGTCGATTCGACCACCGGGTCGCTGCTGTCGACGGACAGGTCGACCCCGGTGGCGGCACGGTAGCCGTGGATATAGCCCTGCACTTGCGGGCGCCAGAAACGCGCCCAGTTGAACGCCTGGGTCGGCTCATAAATGTCGCTCCAGTTGCCGTAGCGCACGGAGAGCAGCAATTGCTCGCCAAAGATGGCCAGGTTACGGAAATGCATCACGCTGGTATCCGTCCAGCCCTGCAGTTTCTTCATGGCGTCAACCCTGTCCATCCACGGTTCCGGATATGCGACCATCACGCGCGTCGGTAAAAATTCACGGAATTCGGGGCGCGCCAGCATCCATTGCTGCATCAGCATCTCGATGCGTGCCGTCGACGGCAAGTCGCCGAACTGGTTGTGGGCGCCCTGCGACAGGATCAGGTGGATTTCCTTCAAGGCATTGAGCACGGGGAAGGCGTCGGCCTTCACGGTGGTGTCGTCATCCTGCTTGTAGAACGAAGTCAGCAGGCGCAGCAAGTGGTGGAACGCTTCCAGGAATTTGGAGCGGCTATCGGCTGGCCGGAAGTGCTGCACTGCCTTGCCGTCCAGGCGCACACCGTAGTGATGGTCATACTCATAGTTCCGGCGCATCACGGTCAGCCGATGCTGTTCATCCTGCGTGTATCCCCACAGCAAATTATTCAGCGGACGCAGCATGTCGATTTCCGTGTTCGACAGGGGATCGAGATGGTTGCCCGGCGCGCGCAGGTTCTGGAAGCGTTGCGCGATGGCGTTCATGGTTTGCACGAGCATGCCCTCTTCATGCCAGTACGACCAGATCAGTTCCAGCAGGCAAGGATTGGCCAGCTTTTCCTGGATGATGCCAAAGCACAGGTCGACTTCGCCTTCCTGGCCGCGCGGGATGCTGATTGGGATGTCGGGCAGCTTGCGGCGGATCACGGCCAAATAGGGCAAGGTCTGGAAGCCGTCGATGTTTTCCAGGTAGTCATTGCGCAGCACGGTTTCCAGGTCGCGCCCCTGGGGGATGTCGCGCCGGTCCAGGTAAGCGTTGTCCTCGGCCGGATTGAAGGCCAGCGGCTGGTTCAGCACGCCGCAATTGACCATCACGAACGCTTCCGTCGCCACTTTCAGCACGCGGTAGGAATCGGCATCGGAAAACGGCAGCGCGCGGCGCTGCTTGAGCTGCTGGAACATCTCCGTCTTTTTGACGAAGCGTTCCTGCTCGAAGCCGCGCACGCTGGCCAGGTCGCCGCAAAACAGGCTGTCCATGAAATGCAGGTAATTGGTAAACGACATCGCCTCGGTGCTGTTGCGTATCAGGGTCCACAGCGGCAAGTCTTCCGTCGGCTCCGTTTCCGTGCGCGTCAGCGACACGCCCACATTGCCCGAAATCGGTTGCGGCTGGCGCTCTTCCGTCTCGTATTCCGCATCCAGCGCCAGCATGGCGTTCGGGCTCAGCCCTTCCGGCACGGGCAAGGCGCTGCGCAGTTCGGGCCGCTGCGACAGCATCATCTGCCCCATGAAACGGTGCATGCCGGCGCGCCGCACCGGGGTGGAGAAAGCGTTCGGCGTGCCGCGCAGGGGTACCCATGGCGCGGCGGCCAGCACCTGCACCTGGTCGCGACCATCGGCGCTTTGGTCGCCGTCAAACGAGATCGTGGCCACGGCGCGGTCGCCCACCCTGCCGAAATGGCAGTCGCTGGGATGGCAGTCGGCCGTTTCAAACGCCAGCGTCACCTGTGGATTGAGCTGGGGCGTGAAGCACAGCACGGCGCTGCAGCCGGCCTGCACCGTCACGCACTGGGGCGACGTGGCGGGGAAATTGCCATACACCCCCACGTAGCTGCCCGTCGCCAGGTCGGTAAACACGGTGCCGCCACGCCCGTCCGTCCAGCGCACGCCCACCAGCATGGCGGGGTCGGGTACCCAGGTGGCGACATTGAACAGATGGCAATCAGCATCATTGCCCCGGTACAGGCTGATGGCGGCATTGACGACCATGGCCCCGCTGTTCTGCTCGTGTACGGTGACAGCGATGCTGCCGCCGTGGTGTTTCGGACCCGCCTGGCCCGCCCCCCTGTTCTTGCCACCCATATTGCTGCTCATCTTGCTGCTCATGTCATTCTCCTCAATGGATAATCAAACGGGATGCCAGGGGCGGCAGCGGCCTGCCGGACTGGCGGCCATGCCGCACGACATCGGCGCACAGCTCCGACGTGTCCAGGGTGCTGCGCAGGGCCCAGTGGGTCAGCAAACGCCCCAGCAGCTCGCTTTCGTCTTCCGGGCTCAAGGTGCCGCTGGCGCGCGCCTGGCCCAGCACGGCGAAGACCAGGGTCGGCGCGGCTTGGTACATCTGCGCCGGCGCCAGGGTCCAGCTGCGCAACAGCTGCGCCAGCATGGCCGGTTGGCGCGTGCGCACGGCCATGGCTTCGGCCAGCGAGCCGCCGCGCAAGGCCGGCGGCCGGTGCTGCACCAGCAAGCCCACGAGGGCCGCCATGCTGGCCTGCAACTGTTCCAGCAGCCGCTGCCGGGCCGGCGGCAGACCAGCCAGCGGGTAGTACGACAGCCACAGCTGCTCCAGGCGGTCCCACTGCGGATGCGGATACAGGGCCCGCCCCATGGCGCAGCTCAGGCGTACCCGCAGCCATGGCACCGGGTGGGGATCGTCGATATTGAGGCGGAAGACAAACACGCGCGGCAGGCTGACCACGCCGATCAGGCCCAGGGTGGCGGCCACGCCGACCCGCGCCAGCGACCAGAAATCGGCCACGATCTCGGAAATCCACCGTTCCCACAGCTGCCACACGTGCACGGCACCGCTGCCGCCGTGCTGCATGGCTTGCAGCACGGGCCGCAAGGACGCCACCAGGTCCAGCAGCGCCGCGCCCTGGTGGCCTACCTCGTGCACGAGCGACGAGGCGATGCTGCTGCCGATCATGCGTTCGCGCGGCAGGCGGATGATGGCGACGGGATTGTCGCCGCCACCCGGCAGGCGCGTGCGTGCGCGGCGGATGGCCGCGCCCGGCCCCCGGTCCAGGTAGCAGATCACGGGCGGCGCCTGGTACACATTGCCGGGCAGCGCCAGCGCGTCGGCGGCAACGATGTCGAGGCCGGCCAGCCACACACCCGTCTTGTGCTCGCTGCGCTGCGTGATGACTTCGTTGAACAGGTCGAACTGGGTCAGCGCGGCATTGAATTTCAGGCGCAGGAAGGTGAAGCGGCGCTGTGCCTCGGCGGCCGTGGCCATGCTGGCGCCGTCGGCGTGCTCGCGCCGCAGCCACCACTGAAACTGGGCCACCATGCGCCGCAAGGCGCGCCGGCCCTGCACCAGCTGGCTTTCGATGGCCGACTGGGCGCTGGGCATCAGGGCGGCCGCCAGCACCGTCGGCTCGATCAGCGCGAACGGTTCCAGCCGCGCCAGCCGCGTCAGCAGCGAGCGCGCCTCCTGCGCCAGCATCCAGGCTGCGTAAGCGCCGATGGCCATGATGTCAGACGCCGTACAGGACGATTTTGTGGCCCTGGCGCGCCCAGCGCCCGCTGGCCGGGCGCATGCCGCCCTGGCCCTGGCCGCGTCCGCCCCCCTGCGTCATGCCGCCGCCCGCACCGGCGCCGCTGCCGCCCTGCGTGGCCACCTGGCTGCCGGGGCGTCCCAGCAGGCCGGGCGCGAACTGGCGCGCCGCCGCGCTGGCGGCCGCCTGGGCGATGGCGCGCGGGTCGCCCGCACCGCGTGCCTGCGCGGCGCGGTTGACGGTGTCGGCGGCCAGGCGCACGAACTGCTTGGCGCCCTCGAATTCGCGGTCTTCATTCGACGACGCTTCCGCTTCCAGCCCCAGCGCGTTGCCGGCGGCCGAAGCGAGGCCGCTGCCGATCTTGGCCCCCAGCGGGCCGCCGAAATAACCGCCGATGGCGCCGCCGGCCAGGGGGATGGCTTTTTTCGCTACGCCCTTGAGCACGCCGCCGATCGCTTGTCCCACGGGCGACTTGATGATGCCGCCCGCCACCGAGGCGGCCTTGCGCAGGAAATTGCCGAGAAACTGTTCCAGTTCCGCTTCATTGCTGACTGACAGCAGTTCATTCGCCAGTTCCATCTCCTCGGTCTCGGAAAACATGGCGTTCGCGCCCCCCTCGCCGCTCCACTCGCCCTGGCCAAACTCGAACTGTTCCGCTTCAAAGCCGGACATCTCCTGCCCGTATTCCAGGGTCGTACGATCTAAGTCATGCATGATGAGCTCCTAAAAGTTAGCACCTTGGTTGACACCTCAGTTGACACTACAGCGCCGGACAGATGGCCGTCCGGTTAACAATCGAGCACGACGATGTGCCCGCCCTCGCGGCGCCAGCGGCCACCGTCCCGCCCCGGCGTTTGCGCCGCCTGCCTGAGCAAGCCTGGCGCCACGCTGCGTGCCACTTGCAGCAAGGCCGTTTCCACCCTCGCCCTGGGCGTGCGCGCGTCCGTGCCGCCGTCCTGCGCCAGCGCCGTATTGACGGCATCGATCAGGTGCACGACCTGGCGCGCCAGTTCGAATTCCTTGTCTTCCGGGCTCAATCCTTCCAGTTCCATGCCGAAGATGCCGGCCGCGCGCCGCTTGAGCGCCTGCGGCGAACCGCCATGCAGGGGCAGCAGGGGCGCCACCACCTTGCCCAGCAACTGGCGCAGCGGCCCTTCGAACGGCGTGCCGCGCACTTGCTGCCCCGCCGCCGTGGCGCCCAGCTGGCGCGCCAAAAAGCCATCGAACTGGGCCGGCGCCTGCAATTCCAGCAACTGCGCCGCCAGTGCCAGTTCATCTTCCTGCTGCAAAGGCAGCATGCCCGGCGCTTCAGGCAATTCCATTTCGGGACGATAGGCGAGCAGACGGCTGGTCATGGCAGGCTCCGGCAACAAGGGAAGGCACGCGGCCCATGCCCTGTTATCGCAAGGGCCGTGCCAGCAAGGACAAGGGAGAGGAGCGGGTAGCGGCGAACGGCGTTTCGCCGATAGCGTAAAAACCATGGTTTCCGGCGAAGCTGTTTTCGCTCTGTCCATGAGCTTTCAAACAAGCTTAATTCGATGAAATTTATTACGTCGCCTATCCACCACAGTGGCTGCGATCGGCAAAAAATATTTTTTATTTTCAAACAGCAAAGTTCGCTCTACAGCATCAAAAACAACCACAACATCACGCCAACGTCCGGCAACTGAAAACGTGGCCAACACGTAAATAGTTAATTGAAAACAGGATTTTGGTAGCTAAGGCCTACAATTAACGGGCTAGAATTTGATTGCCTGAAAGAAACTTAATGACTGATCCTACTTTGCGCCGTTTACTGGCCATCACATTGTTCAGCCTGCTTTCCGCCTGCGGCGGTGGCGGCGACAGCAAAACCGGCTCCATCCAGAACCCGGACGTCTCGGTCGTGCCGCCAGCGAACGACGCCTCCGACAGCTCGGCGGGCGATACCATCCCGCCTCCCCCCCTGACCACGCCCCCAGCCAGCCGGACGGCCGTCACCTTCACCCGCCAGGAAGCGTCGCGTTTCCTGGGCCGCGCCACGTTCGGGCCCAATATGGCCGCCATCGACGCGCTGGCTGCCAGCGACAGCGAAGCGTGGTTCCGCGCGCAGTTTTCCAAGCCGCAAACCTTGCACCGGAAATATATCGACGCCATGCTGGCGACGCAGGCCGCCGGCGGGCAAGCGGTCGGCTTTACGGGGGTGTATGAAACATTCTGGCAGCAGGGCATACGCGGCGAGGATCAATTGCGCCAGCGCATGGCCTTTGCCCTGTCCGAAATCTTCGTCATTTCCATGCAGAACGAGTCCGTGCGCCCAAGAGTGCGTGGCGTGGCCAGTTACTACGACATGCTGGGCCAGCATGCTTTTGGCAATTTCCGCAACCTGCTCGAAGGCGTGGCCCTGCATCCGATGATGGGACTGTACCTGTCCCACCTGCGCAACCAGAAGGAATCGGCGACGCGCACGCCCGATGAAAACTTCGCCCGCGAAGTGATGCAGCTGTTTACCATCGGCCTATACCAGTTGAATGCGGATGGCAGCCTGAAATTGTCCGGTGGCAAGCCTATCGACACCTACACGCACGATGACGTGGCGGGCCTGGCCCGCGTCTTTACGGGCTGGAGCTGGGCCGGTCCGGACCAGAGCGACGCGCGCTTCTATGCCAGCACGACCGACCCCGACCGTGACTGGAAGCCGATGCAGAACTACGCGGCCTTTCATTCCAGCGGCGACAAGCGCTTCCTCGGCCAGAGCATTTCCGGCGCCAGCAGCGGCCAGGCCGACCTGAAACTGGCGCTCGACACCCTGTTCAACCATCCGAATACGGGGCCGTTCTTTGCCCGCCAGCTGATCCAGCGCCTGGTCAGCAGCAATCCCAGCGCCGCTTACGTGGGCCGTGTGGCAGCCGTGTTTGCCAACAATGGCAGCGGCGTGCGCGGCGACATGCAAGCCATCATCCGCGCCGTGCTGCTCGATCCGGAGGCACTGGCCCCAGGCGGCACCACCCTGCGCACGGGCAAGCTGCGCGAGCCGCTGCTGCGCCTGGCTGGCTGGATGCGCGCCTTCGATGCCAAGCCGGCCAGTGGCCGCTACAACCTGTATTACCTCGACGACCCCTTGAGCGGCCTGGGCCAGAGTCCCTTGAATCCGCCCTCCGTGTTCAGTTTTTTCCGCCCCGGCTATACGCCGCCCAACTCCGCCCTGGCCAGCGCGGGCCTGGTGGCGCCGGAACTGCAGATCACGGCAGAGCCATCGGTGACCGGCTATCTGAACTTCATGCAGGAAGCCATCAACAGCGGGGTGGGCGACGGCCGCGCCATCAAGCCCGACTATACGCGCGAACTGGCGCTGGCCGCCGACCCGGGCGCCCTGCTCGACCGCATCAACCTGCTCCTGATGCATGGCAGCATGCCCGCCAGGCTGCGCGGGCAAATCCTGACCGCCGTCAATGGCATCAGCATCCCTGCGGCCACGGCCAGCAATGCCACGCAAGTTGCCACGGCCCAGGCCAACCGCGTCAAGCTGGCCATTTTCCTGACCATGGCCTCGCCGGCCTACCTGGTACAAAAGTAAGAGCGATCACATGCAAAACACCCCATTTTCCCGCCGCCGCTTCCTCGGCTCCATGCTGAGCCTGGCCGGCACCACGGCCGCCCCCTTCGCCCTGAACCTGGCCGCCATGGGCAATGCCGCCGCGCAATCGGCCGGCGACTACAAGGCCATGGTCTGCCTGTTCATGGCAGGCGGCAACGACGCCTTCAACACGGTGCTGGCCACCGATCCCACCTCGTGGGCTGAATACACGCGCCTGCGCAACACGGGCGGCGGCGATTCCATCCATCTGCCCGATGTGGGCCAGACGGGCGGCGTCTTGCCCATCGTGCCCGCCACCGCGCAAACGGGCCGCGCCTTCGCCCTGCATCCCCAGCTGGCGCCGTTGAAAGGCCTGTTCGACAATGGCCGCGCCGCCATCGTGGCCAATGTAGGCACGCTGATCCAGCCGGCCACCCTGGCGCAGTACAAGGCAGGCAGCGTGGCCTTGCCACCCAAGCTGTTTTCGCACAACGACCAGCAATCGACATGGCAGTCGGGTTCGCCGGAAGGCGCCACCGTGGGTTGGGGCGGCCGGGTGGCCGACGTGGCCGGCTCGCTGAATACAAATGCCATGTTCACGGCCATTTCCGCTGCGGGCAATACCGTCTTCCTCAGCGGACGCCAGGTGCGCCAGTTCCAGGTGGGCCAGGCAGGCGCCGTGCCCATCCGTGGCATGAGCGGCAGCCTGTATGGCAGCACGGGCGGCGCGGGCGCGCTGCAAGCCATCATCAACGAGGCGGGCAGCGACCTGATCGAACAGGAACACGTGGCCGTCGTGCAGCGCGCCATTTCCAGCCAGAGCGTACTGAGCGGCGCCATGCTGGCGGCTGGCACGGGCGGCGTGCCCAATCCGCCGCCCTACATCAATCCGAACACGGGCGCGTCCGGCGTCAATCCGCTGGCCGTGCAATTGCAGACGGTGGCGCGCATCATCGGCGGGCGCGGCGCCCTGGGGGCAAAACGGCAAGTGTTTTATGTTACCTTGGGCAGCTTCGACACGCATGACCGGCAAAAAGTGCTGCATGGCGACCTGATGGCGCGCCTGGCCCATGCGCTCGCGTACTTCGACACAACCCTGGCAGCCCTGCAGGGCGTGGATCTGCGGCGCCAGGTGACGACGTTTACGGCGTCGGACTTCGGCCGCACCTTCAGCAGCAACGGCGATGGCACGGATCACGGCTGGGGCGCCCACCACTTTGTCGTGGGCGGTGCCGTGAAGGGCCGCGACATCTATGGCGCCTTCCCCGTCACGGGCGTCGGCCATGCGCTCGACGTCGGTTCCGGCGCCCTGCTGCCGACCACGTCCGTCGACCAGTACGGCGCCACCCTGGGCAAATGGTTCGGCGTGGCCGACAGCCAGCTGGCCGAGGTGTTCCCGAACATCGGCAACTTCAGCCGGCGCGACCTGGGTTTCATGACGGTGACTTAACCGTTCACGGCGATCACCAGGGTGGCGACATAGCCATCGGTGGCATTGCCCGTCACCGTGGCCATCTGCAGGCGGGTGCCGTCGCTGAAAACGTTGTCGCTCGCATAGCTGATCTGCGCCAGGTTGCGCACGCTGGCCGTGTAGCCTCTGGCCGCGTAGGCCTCGTTCAAGGTTGCCATCGGGAACGTGAATTGCGAGGTCTTGATGCGGTTCGAGGCAGAGGCCGCCCTGGCCAGGCTCGGGTAGATCTCAAGATGCCCGTGCGGCATGCGTCCCGCGTAACAGCCGGGAAAGATGGTCGTAAAGCTGAGGTTGCCAGTACTGTCCGTTTCCTGCACGCCGCGCAGGTAATTTTGCGCCGTGACGCCGCTCGAATACAGCGAATACAGACCGTCGCGGTCGCAATGCCACAGATACACGGCGTAGCCGGCCAGGCTGGCGCAGCCGCCGCTGGCGTTGAGCAGCTGCAATTCGATGGTCAGTGGCACGCCCGCCGCCACACCGGTGGCGCCATTGAAACTGGCGCGGATATCGCCGCGCACGACGCCTGACTGGTTCAGCACGTTGACGATGCTGCCGCCATGCGTGTTCGTGCCATCGGCCGGATAGGGCCCGCCCGTTTCTTCGGGGATCACCGTGCAGGCGCCCGCAGTCGGTATTGTGACGGTGCCGGCATTGCTGCCTGCCGTCGTATCGCTGGCGTCCGAGCTGCCGCCGCAACTGATCAAAGGCAGGGTGGCGGCGCCGGCCAGCAGCCAGCGCAGCACTTGCCGCCGTTCAGCCGCCTGCCGGCGCATCATTTCGAGGTCGGATGCCAGACCGTGATCATGTAATTCCATATATATTCCATCAACTGGGGTAAGCCCGCCAGGGCGGGGCTCAGGCTGGCGCACAGGTACAACACCTGCGTGGTCCGTCGCGAGAGCGCCTGGATGCGCATGCTGGCTCTCCCTGTGCTCGCGCCGGCCACTTACTCGGCGCGCTCAAGGTGGCGCGGGCCCTGGCGGCAGTCGTGCCGCTGCCGCGCCTGCTGGCGCTGTTCCGGCGTCAGCACGGCCAGCAATTGCTGCTCGAAACGCGCCTGGGCATAGGTGGCGGCGAAAATCTTGTCCTGCTGCGCTTCGTTCAACTCGATGCCATGCCGAAACGGCGGCGAGCCGGGCGGCGGCCCTGGCTGGGCCAGCGCCAGCAAGGGCATGCTGCAGGCGGACAACAGCAACAGGGATAGCATGATGCTCAGGTATTTCATCGGGATTTCCTTTCGTAACGGTCAGCCCTGATTGTCGGCGTCTGGCGTGTAAAGCAACGTCAGGGCCGCGTAAAAGCGCGTAAAGGAAGGGCAGAAAATGTAAGCGGACGTGTGTAAAAGCGGGTAAAACCGCCGTGAGCAACCTCTGTTGGCTGCTATCATCGGACGATATTCACCCGAAAAAAGCACAGGCATGAGCAAGGTTTTGTTAATCGATGACGATGTGGAACTGGTCGGCATGTTCCAGGAATACCTGACGCAGGAAGGTTTCGACGCGCGCGCCGTGCATGACGGCGAAAGCGGCGCGGCCGAAGCGCTGACGGGCCTGTACGCGATCGCCATCCTCGACGTCATGATGCCGCGCATGAATGGCCTGGAAACCCTGCGCCGCATCCGCGCCGGCAGCAACCTGCCCATCTTGATGCTGACGGCGCGCGGCGACGATACGGACCGCATCGTTGGCCTGGAGCTGGGCGCCGACGATTACGTGACAAAACCGTGCACGCCGCGCGAGCTGACGGCGCGCATCCGCGCCATCCTGCGCCGCGCCCAAGCGGCGCCGCACGATGCGTCGGGCCTGGCGCCGCTGACCGTGGGGCAACTGACGATGTGGCCCGAACAGCGCCGCGTTGCCTGGGCCGGCGCGCACCTGGAACTGACGAGCACGGAATTCAATTTGCTGGAAGTGCTGGTGCGCCATGCGGGCAAGCCCGTGAGCAAGAATCAATTGTCGGAACTGGGTCTGGGACGGCCCATGGCCCGCTTCGACCGCAATATCGACGTGCACTTGAGCAGCCTGCGCCGCAAGCTCGGCAGCCTGGCCGACGGCCGTTCCTGCCTGCAGACCGTGTACCGCCTCGGCTACCAGCTGATCAAGGAGTAAGCGTGGGCCGTTTGTTCTGGAAGTTTTTTCTGTGCATCATGCTGGCGCAAGTGACGGCCACCATCGGCATCGGCGGCACCTTCTGGCTGAAAAACCGGGCCGCGCAGCAGGAGCGGGCCCTCGACATCGACACCAGTCCGCCCGCGCAAATGATCATCGAGGCCGCCAGCGCCACCCTGGAAGCGGGTGGCAGCCAGGCCTTGCGGCAATTCCTCGGCAAGCTCGAACGCATGCGCGTATTTGCCGTCGATGCCAAAGGACAAGAATTGATGGGCCGCACAGTGCATGCCACCATGCTGGCCAAGGCGCGCGCCATGCTGGGACAGGGAGAGGGCCAGGCCCATCCCGTCGTGCGCGACGCGGCCGGCAGCGACGGCAAGCGCTACCTGCTGTTCCTGCCCTCGTCCGAACGCTTCCGCAATGCCGAGGCGGGCGCCGCGCGCGACACGCTGAACGCCGTCGCCATGAGCGGCCCGCGCGCCATGGGACCCGGTCCGCAGCCCAACGCAGCGGGCGCGCCGCCGCTACGCGGCGAATTCAGCCGCGGCCCGCCCCCGCGCATGGACACGCCCTACCGCACCTTTATTCCCCTGGCCGCCGCCATCGCCGCCAGCCTGCTGTTCTCTTTCCTGCTGGCCTGGTATTTTGCGCGCCCCATCCGCGACTTGCGGCAGGCGTTCGAGGCCGCCTCGCAGGGCAACCTGGCGCCGCGCTTTCAGGCCAACGGCAAGCGCGGCGATGAATTGACGGACCTGGGCCGCGATTTCGACCGCATGACGGGCCGCTTGCGCAACCTCATAGATAGCCAGACGCGCCTGCTGCATGACGTATCGCACGAACTGCGCTCGCCGCTGGCCCGCTTGCAGGCCGCCATCGGCCTGGCGCACCAGCAGCCGGAAAAGATGGCTGCCTCGATGCAGCGCATCGAACGCGAAAGCGAACGCATGGATAAACTGATCGGTGAGTTGCTGACCCTGTCGCGGCTGGAAGCCGGGGCCGGGCACACGCACAGCGAAGACGTCGGCATCGCCGACCTCGTGCACGACATCGTGGACGACGCCCGCTATGAAGCGCGGGCGCGCCAGCTGGACATCGCGCTGGCGGGCGACGCGGCCATGGCCGACGCCAGCGTCACGGGCCAGCCCGAATTGCTGGCGCGCGCCGTGGAAAACGTCGTGCGCAATGCCATCAAGCACAGCCCCGATGGCGGCACGGTGGAAGTGGATCTGTCGCGCCAGACCGGCTGGCTGCGCATCGCCGTGCTGGACCGGGGACCCGGCGTGGCCAGCGCCGATCTGGCCCGCATCTTCGAACCGTTCTTCCGTGCCAGCAATACCCAGCACAGCACGGATGGCCACGGCTTGGGCCTGGCCATCGCCCAGCACGTCATCAGCGCCCATGGCGGCCGCATAGGGGCCAGCTTGCGCAGCGGTGGCGGCTTGTGCGTGGAAATGCTGCTGCCCGTCAAAACGCCAGGCTGACCTGTCGGCGAGCCTGGCGTTTTACGTGTAGATGTGTTGTTACGCCTGCGTATCGATGATGCTGCCCAGGGTCGACGAGGCGGATTTAGCTGGACTGGCCGCCGTTTCGGCGCTGCTGGCCGTCTGAGAGTCTTGTTGCGCCGCCTGTTGCGCGGCTGTTGCTTGCAACTGAGCAATCTGCGCCTGCAAGGCCTGGATTTGCTGCGCCAGCTGCTGCTGCAGCTTTTGCGACGCCTCCGTCTGCTCGCCCTTCTGCGATTCCGTCAACTGCTTTTGCGCCGCCGTGATCTGCTTTTGCAGCGCCGCGATCTGCGAGCCGCTGCCCGCACTGGCGCTACCGGCCGCGCCGACTGCGCCGCCCGAACCGATTGCCGCTACCATACTGCCTCCTCAGTGTTTCGATACCAAGGTTAACGGCAGGCATGGGGTGCGGAACTAGTGCGGCCGGTGTAAAGGCAGGTAAAGGCAGGTAAAGAAGACGGTCACCCCGCCCTGTGCCGCAATCAGGTCTTCGGCAATGTCACGCCGACCTGGCCCTGGTATTTGCCGCCACGGTCCTTGTACGACGTTTCGCACACTTCATCGGACTCGAAGAACAGCACTTGCGCGACGCCTTCGTTGGCGTAGATTTTCGCCGGCAGCGGTGTCGTGTTGGAAAACTCCAGGGTCACATAGCCTTCCCATTCCGGCTCGAACGGGGTGACGTTGACGATGATGCCGCAACGGGCATAGGTACTCTTGCCCAGGCAAATCGTCAGCACGTTGCGGGGAATGCGGAAATATTCCACGGTACGGGCCAGCGCAAACGAGTTCGGCGGGATGATGCAATAGCCCTTGCCCGACACGTCGACGAAATTGTTCGCGTCAAAATCCTTGGGGTCGACGATGGTCGTGTTGATGTTGGTGAACAACTTGAACTCGTCGGCGCAGCGGATGTCATAGCCATAGCTGGACGTGCCGTAGGACACGATGCGGTTGCCGTCGCGTTCCTTGACCTGGCCCGGTTCGAACGGCTCGATCATGCCCGTTGTTTCCGCCATGCGGCGTATCCATTTATCGCTTTTAATCGTCATCGCAGGGGTATCTTTCTAGAATATCGGAATGGCTGGGGCCGCACATCTGGTGCAGGTGCAGCCCGGATGGCAGGATTTTACGCGAAAATCCGCCGCTGTTGGCCCCCATCCCCTGAAAATCCTCGGCGATATTCTATTGTTTCGCCAGCAATGCCGTGATCATCTCGCGCACCACTTGCGCCGTCAGCTCGGGGTTTTCCATGGGAAACAGATGGCCGCCCGGCACCTGGCGGAAAAACTTGCCGACCAGCTTGCGCGTAGCCGTCAAGCCCGCCTGGCGGCATTCCACCGATTCCGTGCCGCCGATAAAACCGATGGGTACTGGAAAACCGTCCTTGACGAGGCCGCCGATATGGTGCGGCAAGCTGCGATACACCTGCGTTTCCACTTCCCGCGTAAAGCGCAGCTGCACCCCTTCCGGATGAGGAACCAGACCGCTGTCGATGTAGTCGCGCAATACCTGCGGCGCCCAGATGGCGAACATGTCCTTGGCCGCGAAGTGCTCATACGCGGCTTGCGCATCGGGCCACAGCTTGCGCCGCCTGGCGGAAAAACGCGATGGAGAGAAGCGCTCGCCCAGCGCCGTGTTGCGCGCCAGCCGCACCAGCAAGGCGCGCCAGCCCGCCACCACGGGCGAATCGAGCAAGACCACGCAGCGCACGAGGTCGGGACGCTGCTTGGCCACCATCACGCTGAGCATGCCGCCGAGCGAGTGGCCGACGAGGATCACGGGGCCGCTGTAGCGGCGCTCAAGGTCGTCGATATACTCGCGCACCAGTTCGGGCCAGCCCGTGCTGACGGGATATGCGGGGTCGTGCGCATGCATGTCGAGCGCCTGCACGGTGTAGTGGCGGCCCAGCAAGCCGAACAGCTTGCGGTAGGTGCCGGCAGGATAGCTGTTGGCGTGGGCAAAGTGCAGTTGCGGGAGGGTCATCGTGGGACGGTGCCGGTGAATGCGATAGGCAATTGTAATGGCATGCCGGCAAGACGGATCAGAGGAAGACCTCTAATTGCGGGCGCACTGGCGCCATGCCGGGCACGAACGAAGCCAGCACTTCGCCCAGCTCGGCGTTTGAATCCACCACGCAAAAAGCCTCGTCAAACGCGTGGTCGCGGTTCATGTGATTGCGCACGATGATGCATTCCAGCCCGGCCGCATTGGCGGCGCGCAAGCCGCGCGGCGAGTCTTCCACGGCCACGCAGTCGGCGGCGGCCAGGCCCAGTCGCTGCAAGCCCAGCTCGTAGCCGTCGGGCGCCGGCTTGCTCTCGCCATACATTTCACGCGTCAGCACGAAGTCGAAGTGGTGCAACAAGCCCGTGGCCGCATGGCTGATCCGAAAATGCTGTTCGTAGGCGCTGGTGACCACGCCCATGGCCACGTGCGGACGCAGCGCCGCCAGTACTTGCCCGATGCCGGGCATGGCCAGCCGGTGCGCCTGGCGCAAGCGTTCGGCAAACAGCACCGTGCGCTCGGCCCGCAGGCGCTCGACCAGCTCGATCTCGTGGCCCTGCCCCAGCAGCACATGCCAGGCGCCGTAGTTATTGTCCAGGAACCAGTCAAAGAATTGCTTTGGCGTCAGGTCTATGCCGTAAGGCAAGAGCAAGTCGCGGTTGCTTTCGTAAAACAGCTGTTCGGTATCGACCAGCACGCCATCGTTGTCCCACAGCACGCCCTGGATGGTTTTCATGGCTTGTTGTCGCTCTTGTTATCTATCAATACTTACTTGAAGAAGATGTCGTAGGACAACTTGACGATCAGCAGCACCAGCAACACGAGGAAGAGGATGCGCACGAAGGCGGCGCCGCGGCGCACGGCGATCCAGGTGCCCGTCAAGGCGCCCAGGATATTGCATACGGCCATCGGTGCGGCCACCGCATACACCACGTGGCCGGCGGGAATGAAGAAGGCCAGCGCGGCCACGTTGGTGGCGATATTCACCAGCTTCGAGCAAGCCGAGGCAAGGATGAAATCGAAGCCGAAGACGCGGATGAACAGGAAAATCAAAAAGCTGCCCGTACCTGGCCCGAACAGGCCGTCATAAAAGCCGATGGCGCCGCCGATGACGATGGCGAGGATGCGTTCGCGCGGACCGATGGGACGCGCTTCGCGGGTCGTGCCAAAATCCTTCTTGATGAAGGTGTAGATGGCCATGATGATGATCAGCACCAGCACCATCGGGCGCACCACTTGCTGCGGCACGTAGGACACGGCCGCCGCGCCGATGAAGGACATGACAAAGGCGCTGGCCACGGCCGGCAGCACCAGCAGCCACGGGATATGCACCTTGCCGACAAACGAGCGGGCGGCAAACGTGGTGCCGCAGGCGGAGGCCAGTTTATTCGTGCCCAGCAAGGACGTCGAGGCCATGTTCGGCATCAGGTTGAACAGGGCCGGCAGCTGTATCAACCCGCCCCCACCTACGGCGGCGTCGATGAGGCCGGCAAAGAAGGCAAATAAACACAGCAGCGAGATGGTCAGCATGATAGGCAATATGGAATGATCGACAGCGGCAGTATAGGCGCCGTGGATTTTTTCCGATGCAACTTCAAATTGCGGAAAACGCAATCAGGCGTAACGCTTGACGGAATGCGCCCCATGCGGTCTACTGGCCTCTTTTGCCGGGAGTCACGATGTCGATGAAACTGATGTGGGAGATCCGCGCCTTCTGCACCGTGGTCGAAAAGCGCAGTTTCATCCACGCGGCGCGCATGCTGGGGCGCTCGCCGTCGGCCGTCACGCGCGCCATCCAGTTCCTCGAGGAAGCCATCGGCGCCGAGCTGATCCTGCGCACGCAAAAGCAGTTCACCCTGACGACGGCCGGCGAAACATATTACGCGTCGGCCAAGCACTTGCTGGAAACGCAGGCCGAGGCGGAAGACCAATTGGCCGAGCTGAGCAACTCGCCGCAAGGCTGGGTACGCCTCTCCGCGCCGGAAATTTTGTCGCTGGGCTTTTTGCCGAAAGTGGTGGCGCAATTTTCGCGCGACTACCCGAACGTCTCGGTGGACATCCATTTCTCGGACAAATCGATCGACCCCATCCAGGAAAAGCTCGACTTTGCCATCCGCGGCGCCTTTCCCCAGTCGAGCGAGCTGATCGGCTATCCACTGTGGAACTACCGCCGCTACATGTACGCCTCGCCCGACTATATAGAACGCATGGGCGCGCCCGAGGAGCCCGAAGAGCTGGCCGGCCACGACATCATCATGCACTCGGCCCCTCGCATCCTGCGCGACTGGCATTTCGTTTCCGGCGAGCGCAACGTACGCTACCAGGTGCAACCGCGTTTCCGCTTCACCTCCGGCATCGCCACTTTTCAAGCTGCCCTGGAAGGCGCCGGCATCGTGCGCCTGGCCAGCTGGCTGGCCGAACCCGCCGTGGCCGCCGGCACCCTGCGCCGGGTCTGCACGGCGTACCGGCTGACGTCGTCAAAGGAACTCGATCCCAGCATCCATGCGGTATACGGCACGTCGAGGATGGCCAAGGGAGCGCGGCTGTTTCTCGAATATGTGCGGCAGCGGGGGCTGGAGATACCGGATGAGCGGCACAGCTGACGCTGCGCCGATGAATGGCGGCTATGGCTTGATGCGAACAGAAACAGGGGTTTTCAAGACCCACGCCACATCATAAATCGGCGCCGTGCCACGAAACGATATCGCGATGAGCTCCAGCGGCGTCACCGTGCCATGCGCGATAAAGGTTTCCACATAGCCGTCGGAACCCACATGGTGGTAAGCCACCTCCTTCGCTTTCGCCAGCGGCGCCGGCCCGACACTGACCTGCCCCTGAAAGCGAAAAACCGGCACGCAGCCGGTTCTTTCCGCCTGCGAAAGTGCCCCCTGCAATCCCTGCGACAGCGTCACGTAGGCAAAAGCGCCTTGCAGCTGCCGCTGCTTCACTATGGCCTCGGCGGTTGGCACGTCCGTTACATGATACAAATACGGATGCTGCAGGCGAACGGCGTCTGCTTGCCGTCCCTGCAAATCATATGACAGCGTCTTCGACTGCTTGCTTTGCGAACGGAACCGCGCCTCGAAGCTGGGCACCGGCACGGCCGCCTTTTTCTTCCAACTAAACCAGCCCATCTTTATCCTTTCAGAATAATCCAGGCAGCTCCCGGGCTGCCTAGCCTGCCAAGCCATGACCGATATATACCATTAATGCAGCAGCGTCCGCTAGCGCCCATGCCAGTACCGCGGCCGGCTGGCCCGATACCGCGTCACGTCGATATTGCCCCCGAACTCCAGCACCACCGCCCCCGTCACATCCGTGCGCAGCCGGGCAATGCCCATGTCGCCATAGCGCGCATACACTTGCGGCTTCGGATGTTTATAGCGATTCCTGTGTCCCACCTGGAAAATCGCCAGGGCCGGATGGACGGCACTCAAAAATGCCGGCGTCGATGACGTACCGCTGCCATGATATCT
This sequence comes from Janthinobacterium sp. HH104, assembly GCF_001758715.1. Classification (NCBI taxonomy): domain Bacteria; kingdom Pseudomonadati; phylum Pseudomonadota; class Betaproteobacteria; order Burkholderiales; family Oxalobacteraceae; genus Janthinobacterium; species Janthinobacterium sp. HH104. Next base: position 359,043 of record NZ_LRIB01000027.1, read on the forward strand.
CCCCCAAAAAAGTGTTGCGTAAGCCGGACACGGTTTTGTAAAATAAAATTTGCGCATCTTCAACCTTGAGTGCTCACAGACTCTGCGCTTTTTGCGATGCGGTATCCGCTCTTTACCGAAAATTTCGGATTCGTTGCAGGAGAGATGACGTGCAGCTGTTCTTCACTGACTCACAATTTATTTGGCATGGGCTGCCTCGCCCGTCGGTCCCCTTCCTGTGCGATGAAGAGATGGAATTGGTGTCCGCTCCCAACTCTTACCTGCGGTTTATCGCCGCTGTTAACGGACGAACGAGATCCGTAAGAACCTGGCATACATACGCCAACCATATCTACGAATTTTTCTCGTTTCTCGAGGCCAACGCCATAGATTGGCAGCTAGTGACTCACCCACAAGTGGCCGCGTGGCGTGATGGAATGATTGATCGAGGCTGCTCGCGCAGCACCGTAAATCAACGACTAAATTGCGTGAATGGTTTTTATGGATGGGCGGTACGATCAAATCTCACTCAACAAACCCCTTTTAGAACCGAGGAGATCAGAATCGCAAAGAACAGAGGCGTACTAGCTCATATAGACGTTTCTGGGCATCGATTTGCCGCAAATTCTCTCACGATGCAAAGCTACAGACCGGTTCCCCAGTTCCTACACCTACCTAAAGCAATTTCATTTTTGGAAGCGATTACACCTCATGGACTGAAGCTGATGGGCTATCTCGCGTTGCTGACAGGCATGCGGCGTGAGGAAATCATCGGCCTCAACCTTAACGTATTACCGAACCCATGCGGCCACGATCCGTCCAGACAGATGCCAATGATCCTTCAATCAAGCATCACTCCAACCAAGGGCATGAAAACAAGAACCGTAATGCTCCCATATGATTTAGCTGTCGCGCTTTGGAATTTTCTCTGTAGCGTTTGGCCGAAACGCAATGCCGAACACATGCGACGACACGGAAGGGAAAGTTCACGAGTTTTCTTGTCTGAGTATGGGGAAGAGTTTTCAATTCGTTATATGAATAACGCATTTGCAAAGGTCAGCAAAAAAATTCAAATCGAATGCCACCCACATATGCTTCGTCACACCTACGGAACTTATGAATTGCTGCGCATGGCCGAAAAAGTCGGCCAAACGAAGGCTTTACTTTGGGTGCGCGATCGTATGGGCCACAGTTCAATAACAACCACGGAAATCTACATTCACGCTGCAGATCTTTTGCAAAATACTGAAGTCGACGACTATCAAATTGAAGTATTAAGGGAGCTGCGTAATGAAAATTAGCCGGCCGCGAGTCGATCGAAAAATAAAATCTGCGGTTGATGAACTAAAACCGACCGACATGCCACCAATGTGGACATTTACGATCGACTGCCCGAATTTCGGCCTTATATACTTCGATTTTCAAGAAATGAGAAACTACCAACGCGATGAAATTGCGGGTAGCATTCGAGATGCATTTTGGAGTATGAGACATGTATCTGAAGGGGCATCATTACAGAGTTACCTTAACTCGATACGCAAGTTTTGGAATTTTCTAGATGACTTTCGGCTCTCTGGAGAGGCCATAACAAGACTCGATCAAATTGATCGACGTTGCATTGATGCTTATCTCACATGGCTCGAACTTCAAACCGTCGCGAGCAACCAGAAGAATACTGGAAAAAAACTTTCAACCGGTATGAAGCGGACAGCTTACTCAGCCATCAAGACCATCCTCTTCAATCGAAAACGATTTGATCCTGATGCTGTCAGCCCTTTCCTAACTTTTCCCAAAAATCCGTTTCCGAACGCGAACCAATTATCTTTAAAAAGACAGCCCTATTCAAACCAAGAACATCGTCGAATATTACAGGCATTAAACAACGACCTCAAGCATATCAATGAAAGCAACGTGCATTCTCTTCCCTCGCTACAAATTCTTGTAGTGTACTTATTGGTCCTGGCCTCTGCCACAGGTGAAAATTTACAACCCCTTCTTGAACTCCGGCGGGACAGTCTAAGAGACCATCCGTTAAAGGATCGAGAACTCTTGTTCACCCAAAAACGACGCGGATGGACCACTTTCGCCACTTCGGTCAGAAAATCTCAGATAACTCCTGAAACGGTAAATGGAACCCATGCCATACCGACGAGCGTAGGTGATCACTTTCGTGCATTGTGCGCGTTCACTTCCCCAATTTCCATGAAAATTGAAGAGCGCCATAGTTCATTCGTTTTTTTATGGTCTGTTTCTCGCGGAAAACGTAAAGATAAACTTATCAGGCTCACTCGCCTGGAAGCGAAAACAGGAATCAGAGATTTTTCTAAACGACATTCGCTTCTCGACGATCAAGGAAAACCGTTGGCGTTAAGCTTTGGACGCTTCCGTCCAACGTTCGCCACCGAGCTATACCGCCGAACGCATGACATCCGCAAGGTTTCACAAGCACTAGGACATGCCAGCGTTGAGACGACCGCTCGCTCATATGTCAATCTAACGAGTGATGCGACACGTAACCACTCCTTCGTGGCTGAAGGAATGGTCGCTAAGTTTGTGCGCCTCGAATCGCATGGAAAGACAGTTTTGGCAGCAGACGGAAGCATTCCAATTACCGAAATAAAAGGCCTATTGACCAGCGGATATAGCACAGGAGTAGCTCATTGCCGCAATCCATTTCGCGAAGAGGAATCTGTCTGTAAGAAATTCTTTACCTGCTTCCGATGCCCGAACATGCTCGTCTTCGAAGATGACTTGTGGAGACTGTTTAGTTTTTATTTCCGCTTACTCTCTGAACGCTCGAAGCTAAGACCCGATCACTGGCTTAAAACATACGCGCCAATTTTACGGCGCATTGACGACGAAATTGCGCCGCAGTTCCCATCAGAGAAAGTACTAGAGGCTAGAAATAAAGCACAAACTAATCCCCATCCTGCATGGAAAGGATTCACATAATGAAGTCAGGCCTGCTGAACTTTGCTTCACTTAAAAACCTCAACTATCAGGAGAAGTCTCGCGTTCCGGTGTCAATGCTAAATGGAGACAACGGCCAAGTCCTCGTTGTCAGTCGTTATGGCGATGAGTATTGGGATTTTTACCCGTATATTCCTCAGGAAAACTTGAGTAGTTCCGATAAAATCATAAATTGGTGTATAGGGCTTCCAGACGGCCAGCAGCTTACGTCGCCAAAACATGGGCTACTTTTAGAGTCAACAAAAGATTTCATTTGGTCACTGTTCGCGGATCCGATTGAAGGAAAGAAGCGGCCATCCATGAACACGTTAATCGCAAAGTTCGAACTTCTTCAGCCACTACTGCGTTGGATGGTTTCAAAAGGCTTATCACAGTTCAGCGAACTACAAGACAAGACAATGGACTACGTCCCTGTCGCCCGACTAAGCAGCGTAAATGGCTCGTTTGTCGCAGATTCAACGCTCCATTACCGTCTACACATCGTCGAATACTTATACCTCCAACGCGAAAAAATACGGGATGGGCTTTATTCTCACCCTTGGCCACACGAGACTGCATTATCTTTAAGTGGGAAAAAAAGATCGGGGGGAAATCGAACACCAACCACTGAATTCATCCCGGATTCAGTAGCCAACAAGTTGGCTCAGTGTGCAATCGAATACGTGACCAACCGCTCATCGCGAATACTTGATGCGGTCCAGACCACTGAGCGGGCAGCAACGGCAAAGTCTGAGTGTCATCGCCAAGTACAAACAGATGCGAGAACAGAGGCGGCTCGCATGGAGGGATTCGTTGGAATGTATGACTTAAAAAAACAAGTCATTCATCTTCGTACTGCTTGCTACATTGTGATCGACATGTTCTCTGGGATCCGTGATAGTGAGATGATGTCACTTGAGGTCGACTGCATCAGTCAGACCCGAAGTGCGGACGATACAACTGATATCGTATGGCTTCTCGGGACGATTTACAAAACCGGCGTACGTCCAAAGAAATGGCTTGTCCCTCAAATCGTGATTAGCGCTGTGGAGGTGCTATCGCGCTTAACCGAACAGCTGCGCAAAAAAATGCTTGACGAACAAGCGGAACTTGAATCCATGTTGCGAGACAGTAATCGTCGCAACCTAGACGCAGAATCGCTGAAGCGTCTAAGTAAGCGAGCCCATACCATTCAACATCAGAAGCACAAGTTATTTCTCTCGGTTTCGACAAAATTTTCAAATTCGATATCCGTGCTCTCCGGGCAGCAATTGAACATTGATCTAAAAAAATTTTGCATAGATCACAATATTAAGGATGATAATATACAGCCGTATCCGCTCCACGCACATCAATTCCGCAGGACCTATGCTCGGTTCGTAGCACGCGCCGAATTAGGTGACCTTCTAACACTTCGCGATCATTTTGGGCACTGGAGTCTCGACATGACCATGTATTACGTTGACGGGGCGGCCGACGAATACCGAGCAGACACCGAACTCCTTGAAATGGTCTCACACGAAAAAATCTCTCGACAAAATGGAGTTTTACGAACATATCTAACGTCAGAGTTTCCGCTCGCGAACGGTACCCACTGGCTCAACGATTGGCGCTCAAATGTCCGTACATCCGCAAATAAGGAAGCGCTAATTGCAGAGTATGCTGGGACATTAACCTTAAACGGAACAGGACATTCGTGGTGTGTGGGTAATGCCAAGGGGATGGGGTGCGGTGGCCTTTGTGTCTTTGAGGCTCAGCTTTGCGTGGATTGCCACTATGGAATCATTGGCCCCGAACATCGTCCCGTCTGGGCCGGCATTCGTGACCAACAGCAAGAGGCGCTTGCCCTCGACGATATCGGGCCGGGGGGTAAGGCGAGAACCCTCGAGATCCTCGGCTTAGCTGAGAAAGTTCTCAAACGCCTCGATGGAGAAAGTGAAAAATGAGCAAAATGTCTACCCGAACTATCGAAGCTCTAGCATCACAAAAACAGCAGTCTATCAAGGATACTCGCGAAAAACTGGAGGCTGCCCTTCATCGCCTGCTGACTGGGATATCCCGTAATCACAATCCTGGAACAAAGATCTCAGCTGCATCAGTGGCTAGTGAAGCGGGAGTTGATAGGGCAACCCTATATCGATTTCACGAACCGGTACTCGCGCAAATTCGAAATTTGAAGACCGCAACTACTGACGGCCGGTCAAATGAGAAAGTAAAAATAGATCAAGAATCAACTCGACAAACTTCATACCTCAAAATGGTGGAAGACGCGCAGCGGCAGGTTGCCTCGTTAGCGCGAATCAATTACCGTCTCGACGCAAAAATTGAGGAACTAAGCGAAGCGCTTAGAGTGCGAGATCAAATTATTGCAGATTTGCGTAAGCAAATTGTGAAGAGAGAATCAGAACCACGAATTTTTTCTTTTCCTCCTACGACTCGGCACCCAGAATCGTAGAGCGTTCAAACTGGAAAATCCCTTACTTGGGTGCCGCTGACGGTATCCAAGGCGAGGAGAAGTCATGCATACAACCGAAACACGAAGCGGTTTGCTGCCGGTTAAGGATTTAGCGAGTCACTGATTTATATATCAAACGCCGTTCCCTGCGGCGGACCTACCTGAAACAATAACGGCATCCTGACTGTTCGGCATCGATCATGCAAAAGTGCTTTTCCGACCTTGAATACGCCGCCAAGAAGAAGCTGACGCGGCGCGACCACTTCCTGGCCGAGATCGACAGTGTGACGCGGCGGACAGGCTGCACAATCTGATCGAGCCGTTCTATCCGAAGGTCGAAGACGTCGGCCGGCCACCGATCGGACTGGCGCGCATGCTGCGCATGTATGTGGCCAAGCAATGCTTTGGTTTGTCTGACGAAAGCACCGAAGATACGATCTACGACAGCCAATCGATTCGCGCATTTTTCGGCATCGATCTAGGTCGAGAGTCGGCTCCGGGAGCAACAACCTTGCTGAAGTTCCGCCACCTGCTTGAAGCCAACGGGCTCCCGTCGCCTGACACTCGGTTTTGCGCTGCAAATTAGTTGTAACTCGTCACCAAATCCCTCCGCACACTACTTATTAAGTCAGTCCGACCGCAGTCTGGCTATTCATCATATACATCAGATTTGCAGGCGTGAGAATCCATGTATTTTTCGGATGAGCAAGATGCTATCCTTGGTCGCATCGTCTGGCAAAAGACACAAGGAGCTCGAACCTGAAATGAAGATTCAATCCGTTCGTATCAAGAACTTCCGCACGTTGAAAGACGTGATGATCCCCTTCGATTCTGTCACAACATTCATTGGCCCGAACGGGGCCGGCAAGTCAACTGTACTTCGTGCGCTCGATTGGTACTTTAACGGCAAGCTTGGTTCGTTGACTGAGAAGGACTGTTCGTTCGACGCAATTGACGAAAATATTGAGGTTCAAGTCACATTCGCTGAGCTCACCGAAAAGGATCGGGCTGAACTTGGCAAGTACGCTCCAGCAGGGGTCAGTACCTTCACAGCTTGGAAGCGTCGCGGCCCAGACGGAGCTGAAAGCCTATCTGCGAACTCAAAGAACTACGCGCCGTTCAACACTATCCGCGCTAAGACATCAGCGGCCGACAAAAAAGCCTCTTACAACGACCTGCGAAGCTCAAATTCATCGCTTGGTCTCCCAGCTTGGAGCAGTGTCGAGGCTGCAAACCAAGCTATGACGACCTGGGAAGCCGATCACACCGACCAGCTTGTCGAAGCGCCAGAGTCCCTACAAACCAACTTCTTTGGTTTCAACAGCGGTGGCAAGATGAGTGGCCTTTTCGATTTCGTCCTGGTGACTGCCGACCTTCGGGCTAGCGAAGAGTCGATTGACGGGAAGTCGAGCATTATCGGTCGAATCCTTGAACGTTCAGTCGATCGTGCTGCTGCCGATGAGGAAATCGCGAAGATCGTAGAAGAATCACGTGCTAAGCAACAAGAAGTCTACGACGAAAAGTTCAAGTTACAGCTTGAGGCAATGTCGGAGAAATTAAACGGAGTCGTCGCATCTTACTCCCCTGGTCGGGCTATCACGGTTTCACCAACAGAAGTGGAACTCAAGGCCCCTCGAACCACGTTCCAAATAGCCGTACGCGATGGTACAACCGAGACCGCCGTGGAGCGCCAAGGGCATGGCTTTCAGCGCACACTTCTGATCTCGGCGCTTCAGCTTTTGGCGCAGTCAGGTGCAGCATCGGCAGAGGGTATCATTTGTTTGGCGATCGAAGAGCCGGAACTATATCAGCATCCGATCCAGGCACATACGTTCGCGAAAGTGCTCCGGTCGCTCGCTGAAGACGCAGGCAAGCGCATACAAGTTACTTACGCGACCCATAGTCCCTACTTCCTTGAGGCGCGACATTTCAACCAAGTCAGGCGGCTAACTAGGTCGTCGGACGAAACTCCTGTAGTCACTGTCCACAGCGCTACACTCAATGACGTGAAGGCCAGGCTGAATGGAGTACTGAGCGCCGATACAGTTGAGCGTCAGCTCGATGGCATCATTGCGAATCAGCTTTCCGTGGCGCTTTTCGCGCATCGCGCTTTCCTCGTGGAAGGCACGACAGAGTCATCAGTGTTCTACGGCATTGGTGATAAAACATCTCTCGGCTCGCTTGAGGCTGCTGGCATCTCTGTCGTCCCCGTAGGAGGAAAAACATCGATCCCACTCGCACATGCGATCCTGACGTCGATCGGTATCCCTGTCTATGCGCTCTTCGATGCGGATGGCGGGTTTGAAGCCCGTGCGAAGGCAAATGGGAAGGCGCAGAACAAGATTGATGCCGAGAGAGTGGGCCATGTGGCAGCGAATCGAGTGTTATTGAAGTACTTCGACCTCGCTGAAGAAGATTTTCCATCTGCTTTCGTTGGCGACGAGATAGCGATCTTTGAGGATCATCTTGAAGCGTTCCTATCGGCGAACTGGCTCGAATGGATCACTGCATGCGATAACGTCGAGGCTGCCGCAGGTATCAGTCTCGCGAAGAACCAACTCGCGTACCGGACAGCAACACTCAAGGCCGAAGGAGCGGTGCCAGAGATGCTTATACAGATCCTGGTCAAAGTGAAAAGTAAATAGTCAGGTCTGCTGGGGTCAAATAATTCTGAACACAACGATCGGTTGGTGTGCTGCCATTTTTCATTCATAGGCGGGGGGCGACCGAATACCCAATGCTAAATTGAACAGCCGGTAAAAAGCCTCGATACATTGAAGTGTTGGCATTGACGTTAAATCAGCACAGGCATCAAGATTAGTTGCCCCCAGTAAATTCGCGCAAACGAAGGTGAGGTTGAACAACAAAGTTCGACATACGCGCTCATACCGCCATTCAACATGGACATTCACAGCCATTGACGAAGAAAAACTGAACGATTGCAATCAGCCGACAGCGGTGGTTCATAGTTGTGTGCCGTCCGTCCGCTTCTGGCCCAGGCTGTGTAAAAATGCAAGAACTTCAAATTTTCATGGGGTTGGGTTACCCTTCCCAGCCCCAAGAAAATCGCGTAGCGGCCGTTCTGTGAGCCTGACTTTTTTATTATCGGATTTTCTTCGCGTTTTTACAAAGCCTGGGCCGATTCCTGCCGCTAGTGTGCAGCAAACGACACGTTGCGGACTAAAGGCCACGTAACGAACTTGGATCGATCTCAGCGCCCCTCCATCGATCGCCGGCGAACTGGATCGCGTTACTACGATGTCCGATGGCCAAGTGCTGGTCCACTGAATTTGCGCGGCGCAGCTGGCACTGGTGCCGGCATCGGACATCTCAACATCTAGGCGCGAGAGCAGATACGAAGATCCGTCGGCATTTTCTCAAGTGACCTCGATTCACCGATTTTTTACTTTGCCGTCCTGCGTCCGAGCTAATGCACCTTCGATACCAAGTCGGGGAGTCAGGTCAAGTACGCGCGCAAGCACACGGGCAGCCCCACCTAGGCGCTGCTGTGCGGTCTGAGCGGCCACGTTGAGCAGCTCCTGCAATTGAACGTGATCAATTAAGCGACCCGTGTCAGGATGTTTCCAACGCCGTTTAGGATCGGCTATGGTGACCAGCAGGCATCCCGTCTGTGCTTGCGAATGCGCCATATACTTTTTTACAAGTTGCATTTCGATGGTATCGCACAATTCTTTTGCCGAACGGTCTTTCTCGCCAATTTTCAACTCGATAGTTGCCTGCAAATCCGGAGGCGTTCGAAAGCGAATGTCCGTCTCCTTCCCGTCGGCCGTTACCGCTTCTTGATCAACGGTATATGCGCCATTTGCCATGTGAAGGAATTCCCGAGCGATCGCGGGTCGGAGCGTGTTTTCATCTTGAACCGCTGCCCACGCCGCACGTGGACTAGTATCGGCAAGCATGAGCGCCTGCAAATCATCAAGTCGATCAACGAGCACTTGCGCCATTGCACTGCCGGTTTTAGGCGGAAGGTCTTTTCCGTTAAACAGGCTCGCGATCTCAGGGACTTCCGAAACACCCTGCTCAACCTCAGCCGCAAGTCTTTCTCTGGCGACCTCACGAATTCGGTCGCGGAGATAGTCGAAGCTGGGAAATTCCGCCAAGGCAAGCTTCGCACGCAGCGCTTCGGGCCCTGATCGCCGCATAAAAGCTTCAAAAATGTACCTCCGCGCCTCCTCGGCGTAATCGCGGCTTCCGCGTGAGTAGGAGCCGACATGGACAGCGTCTATGTCAGGATGGACATGACGATAGACTTCAGCTGTCAATTCCATCAGACTATCGATGTCCGTCAACGCACTGAAGTTGTTAAGATCATGCGCTCGGCGTGAATCGACAAGACTGGCGATCAACTCGACGGCTTCACCCTCTTTATCGACCGGGAGCCCCTTCAACAGCCGCAATAAATGGGTTGTACCAATGTTTGGATTTAATGCGCAAAGGATCGGCATCCATAAGCTGAGATATGCACTTCCACAACTGACAATTTGTTGAGTGACGATGCTTTCCACGTTATTCCGTGCTACCGCGTCGCCATGCTTCAGAAGGATTTGCAGTACCTGGTTAAGCCCATTTTCCGATGAAGCGTTGTATGGTCCCTGCATTAGAACCTTTGCCGAGCCGTTCAGCCATTTGAGCAGTCGCGGTTGCAGCAATAGCGCAACGTTCGAAGGACCATAGCGGAGCGCTTGGAGCAAGCTGCTATGTGGTACTACATCGCTACCCAGCGCATCAAGATCCTCATTGAGCTCAACGCCAATCACGGTGTCAATCTGTGACGGAAAATTGCTTGCGACATCACGCAGCCAGGAAGGAAATCCATTCAGTTCGATCAGTGCATATCGCGCTGTGAGGATCGCGTCGCGGTCGCTCAGATGCTGGCTCCATGCCGGATCCTCAGCCTCTGCATAAATACCCAACAACCCCAGCGTCCAGACCACGAGATAAGTGTTTTTTTCGTCAGCCTTACGTTCGCTTCCTACAGACGGCACCATGGTACGCCAGTACGACATCAGTGCAACACGAAGGGCGTTGGTCGCGGTACGACCAAAATGCTTTTCCAGAAAGGCTCGATTCCAAAGCATGGTGTCGCCCGTCTTGCGAAGTAGAATGCCGAGATTCCAAATCGTGCTTTCCTGACGCCCCAGGGCCAATGCCACGGAAGGCTGGTTGGCGAGCTCGCACCAGAATTGCATCCAGGCTGCCGCCTCGTCCGCTGATTTCTTTAGTTGCGTTTCCTTCCTCTTCCGCTCGTCCTCCACCATTTTCAGGAACTGTTTGCTGGGCTTCTTGGATGCGACCGTTTCAACAAGCTGAGCGAGTAGAGACGATGATTCTGCTACCGCAGCCCGCATCTCTGCTGTTTTTGACGTCTCACCATCTTGTGTCGCCAGAAATACGGCAAGCTCAAGTAGCGCCTGTCGATGCGCATGTGGCGTTTGTCCATCGCCAAGTGCCTCGATAATCCATGGAAGGTCACTTTCCAAATACGCAATGGGGCCTTGCCAGAGCAACTTCCCGAGCCAGTGACTTGTGTCTGCATCCAGTTTTAGCCGTTCCAAGCAGTGTAGGTCGATTGCACATATTGCCCGGCGAGTACCGTACGGAAGCTCGTTAAGAAGCTGACACAATTCGTCGCGGTAAGAACTGTTCCCTATGTCATCGACAAGGCGAATGACCATAATAGACGCGCGTAATACTTCATGACTGACGACTTTGACCTTCAGCAGACGTATGCTAGCGGCTGCAAGCAGAGGCGACAGTTCCATGGAGGTCTCGCTGTCACGGAGTTCGTCGTCCACTACCACGATGGTCCTCTCTGCTTGAACTAAAAGCCCCGACAGAAGTGCCTCGAGACGTGTACTGCTGAAAGTCGCCGTGTCGATGCGCGATGCCATCCGAGCCGCATACCCACCCAATCTCGGCGTTCGCGAAGGCAGACGGGCCGCGATCTCCAGCAGCTGAGCGTCAGTGACGTGTTCAGGATAGAGTAAGATTGCGATCCATCCCGCTAGCTCGGCGGTCCAGTTCGGGCCAGCGGCGAGGGCCTCCTCAATCAATGTTGGTGTGCGCGGATCCGCCAATCCGGCTAGGGCTGCAGTTGCATCAAACCGTTCTTGCGGACTGGAGTCCACCGTCGAGGCGAGGCTGGCCATGAGGTCGGCACACTTCCTGAATTTTCCGACCGAAACGAGTTGTATCAGCAGATTTCTAACTTCCGGGTTCTCGACGCCGTCGCGCCACACGTCGAGCACTGTCTGGGCGAGAGACGGTTGAGCAAGACGTTCTATCTGGATATCGGGCACGCGAACACCGCGCCATCGTCCTTTTCCATACATAGCTACGAAGCCAAGCAGCGCGCGCTGACGCTGGTGGTCCATCAGCGATTCTGGATCGCCGTAGATTAACAAAGTGCTGGACTCGACCTTGAGAATTTCATCGAACACATCTTGGCGAAGTAGCGCTAGCCAGCCGGCTACAGGACGCATGGACGGTTTCAATACCCGTTCGTTTGCATCGGTCAGCCCAAACAGTAGTCGATAGCCGGCGCTCAGTGAAAGTTTGCCGCTTTCGACCAGCTGATGGACTTCGCAAGCCGCCAGATATTCCAGTACCGAGCGGTGTCGAAAGCGAACACGTCCATATCCTGCGGCTGCAAACAGTGGACGCTCCAGCAAAGCGGAGATTTCCCGGACGGTCCAATCGATCAGAAAAGGACGCGGGTCTATCGGTGCCTCCCCCGAGTCATGCAGATCTGCACCGGCGCTATAGCGAATCGTGAGCCGCCGCGATAGCACAGCCGCCAGCGCAAGACGCTGCGCACCAGTGCGCGCTTTCTCTGCTGTAATATCCGCCTTTTCCTTTCTGTTCGGTCGCGCGGCGAGTTGATCCAAAACGTGCGTTTTCACCTGCTCAAAGTGCGGACGGATGGATTGATGATCCCGCCAGTCATCGCAAAGCTCAATGAGGTCTTGAGGACGGCGCGCAAAGTCGTGCGCATGTTTTGCCTGGATCGCAGCAAGTAGATCTTGAGGTGATTCGATACCACGGCTTCGCGAGAACTGCATTATTTGCGCGTCGCTAAACTGAAGCAGTTCAACTTCCCGAAAATCCGGAAGCTCTTCACTCTTTTCTGGTCCGTGGAGTGCTAAACGCACTAGGTCCTTGCCATCAAGCTTTTGGCTAATGATTTCGCTAACGGGAAGCAGTTCGCGAAATGCCACCCGATCAATGGCAACTGGACGGGACGTTACAACGATTGTTGCACGCCCGAGCGCACCGTCCAGATCGGCCGCAAGGCGTTCAAGCGCATCTTTAAAATTCCCATGTGCCAATTCCAGTTCATCCACCGAGTCCAGAAAAAAGTAGCCCATACCGGATGCCGCAGCATACCAAGTATCGAAGCGGCGCTTATTTCTTCCAAACAGCGCCCCGGTGACGCCAACGGACGCAACGGTTTCCAAGCGTAAGAAAAACGCTGCTTCGCCCGCAGCGAACAACGATGTTGCCTTCGACTCGCATTCAAATGTTTTCCCTGTTCCCGCTTCAGAGATCAGCAAGATTCGGCGCGAACGCAGCAAGGCGTCCCAATCAAGACTCTTGTTTGAGGTGGTACGGTCTGCCATCCAAGCTGAATCCACAGTCCCCACACTCCCCCTGGCGGTCTCTCGAAAGGCACGTTGTATGGAGGATAAATGGGTGTACGCCACAATAGTCTCGTATAGATACAGGAAAGTACCATTTTATCAATTCGTCAAATTTAGCGCGAGAGCGAAAGTGGCAGTAATGAAAATCTGCTTGTGGCGAGAGCAGGCAATCACCGCCCTCCCGTGTCCGCCCCGAAGCAGACATAGATGTTACGCATTCGACATATGTCACCGCAGCCGATTAGCGGTTGCGTCTATGTCTTACATAGTCAAAAAATTGGCAAAAACGTCGATAACTCAGTTAGTCAAAATATGTATTCGTCACAGGAGCTCAGGTGGTCCATCGTTAATACGCTGCATCAACGAGGTCAGGGCGGGTACGTTGAGCAATCCGCTCAAAAATACCGAGTCCCAGTTATTGAGGCTGCGATGTCGTCGGTCCAACCGCCCGCGCTCTCGCGCGATGGCATACACAAGCTTTGGTTGTGAGATCATTGCGATGCCATGTAGCTTGGGAATTAGTAACGATGGTCTCCGCCACAAGTTCGCCCAAGCGGTTTCGAAATGTTCGATGATCGCGGTTTTCATGAGCACCTCATCAACATGAAAACGCACGGCATCAAAATCCGGATCCATCGGATTTAAGAGAATCTTCAGTTTCATTTTGGGAGCCTGACTGAACGGGTCTTCAATGTCCGCCGCGACTAGGCGCTGGCCGAGAACAGAATCGAAATATGGATGAAGCACTCTCTGGCTCTGCGATACTCCCTTAACCGTATTATTTCTTTGTACGTTACAGGGACATGCTGGAACAAGATTTGCACTTAATATTGCAAACTCGGGGTAGTTTGCTTGAGGAAGTAGGTGATCCAGTGTCTCACTTCCAAAGGAGCCACACATGGCACACACCTTATCGGCCCGAGCATCCCGAATCTGATTAATGTAAGCCAACACGACCGCCTTGGACGACTTATAGTAGTCGCGCATTAAATTGCCTACCGTCATGGAGATCGGTGCCGGCATTAAGACGTGTGGGTTGCCCTGACTGGCTGTGTACTGCAAATATGCTGCAACCAAGGTGGACTGTTCTGCCCAGATCGCTGGATATCCTTTCATTTGGCGATGCCGGGCGACATTGCTGAGAGTTGCCAAATCATCATTTACTGGCAGTGGAAGCTTATTCACTTTTGCCAAGCTCCATTCGACGACGCAACTGCATCAGAAACTCAGGTGACAACTCATCACCATATTGCCGCTCAATGTCTGACCACGACTGACCGCTTTTGACCAATCGATCAGTCAATTGTGCCGCAAAGCTTGAGGGACCGTCCTCACCGAACACGAAGAAGGATATTGCTCCAACATCCCCCCCAAACGTGCGCATTCGAGGTCGCTCCGCGAGGACGCTTCCTGTTTCATCTGTCCGCAACACTGTCACTTGCTCTCGAAATACCTCCCGGACAAAGTAAACTGAGTGGGTGGCAACTACAGCAACTGACCCGGTCTGCTGTAGCAGGTAGTCCAGCAGCGACATGAATCTACTGATGAAATTGGGATGCAGATGTGTTTCAGGTTCGTCGAACAGCAGCAATGATCCGTTCTCTACCAATGCGCTGGCCTGAGCGGCAAACTTGATGAACGACAGCTCCCCGGTACTTAATTTATATGCACGACCATCGATGACACGAACCGGGTCCTTTTTCCAGTCAACTGCAGCCAGACGTTCCAAATGAAGTTTCTCAGGAGCATACTCAAGATCTTCGAGACTGATGAACTTCACATCGCTGCTGTTTGTAACAAGGCAGATGCGACGTGCATCCGAGAACACATCGAGCGAATCAAGAAATATTTTCCAGCGAGTCACTCCTTTAATCCTGCGCTTCATACGCAACAAATCTCTAATGGCTACAGAAGCCGTAATGCCCACGCTTCCCCTATTGGTCGCTCCGACTGTGAGGCGAAAATAGCTGACGCGATGATTCGCATTTTTAGGCGACGGGAAGAGGGAAAGCGAGTCCGCAGTTGGTGCAAATGCAAGCAACCTGCTCACGAGAATTGGGGTGCCATCCGCTCCCACTAAAGAAGGACTGCGCTTTAGGGCTGCATGCGCGACTCTGGCAAGCGTCTGACTTTTCCCAACACCATTTTTTCCAATGATCACCGAAATCCGCTTCGGCAACACACTATCAGGTTCAAAGCGGAATGCAATTTCGTGATGATTCGAGCGACCAGCCAACATAAATCTAATAGTCATGTCACCATGAATACCGCCAATCTCTTCATGTACAAGGCCGCGCAAAACTGATCCAGCTCGCTGGTATGCGAAATATGTATCCGACATACGCATGAATGAAAGCCTGAAAACCTCTGTACGCTCGGCATGTGAATGCAGCCGTAGTGAAGGACGCAATTCCTTCATGGCAACTAAATCATTGGCGGCCAGAAGCGCTGCCTGAGCAAGCTTCGGACCGAATCGTTCCACTACGCGGCGGTAGGCCTCCATGTCCGGAAGGATCGTGAAGAATCGATGTCTTTCAGTCGTTGCAGGAACATCGAGGCCTTTCGATTCATTCAAAATTGCTTCAAGCGTCGTGTGATTGGCTGGCGAACCGTCAAGAAAGCCGAGACGTCCCTCCAAATCTAGTATTTGATCGGAATCGTTACCTACAATCACAATGCGTACTCTGGGTTTGTAGCCGAAATCGTTAAATGTGTCGTTGCTTGGGCTGATGTAGACACTATATGGCGGTTTCTGGCGATGCAAATTGGCAGCCGATCCGAAGAAGGCCGCGAATTTATTTTTATTTTCTTCATTTTTTTTCATTATGTTCCTTCCTAAATCAGCGTACAACCTCCAGCTCAACATCTTGAGGTGCGAATCCCCAAAGTCAGTTGGTTGGTCCCAGTTCACTCAAGCTTATAGCCAAAGGGGATTGCTGTTCACCTCAATAACCGTTGCTACATCGCGAGTAGCTCCATAATTCTGACTACGTCGTAGATTTCAAGGCCCGACATTACGCTTCCGCTGACAATGAGTTTCGATGAATGCCCGCTTCTGCAGAAGCGGACGTTTTCCTAATCGCCCAACAATATCTAATTTAAGTGGGGCCCAAACCCTCGTACGACCTGAAATTTCGTCAGTATTGGTCGAAATCGACGCATAGCCGACTAACGTTTATTCCGCCACGCATGTTCCGCTTGGTCATGTTCCCAAGGCACAGATGGGCGTTGCGAAACGATATCCAAAGATAGTCCGTTCCTGAAACCGTCTACATGCCTTGCTCGCTTCACAAAGTTTGGGTCAATGTCGCCCTTCGTACATCGTGGCATCCATCGTCCTAAATACGTACCAAGCGTAATTAAGCGATGCTCCTGCGAAAGTGGTGTTTTGGAAGGTAAAGTGCCACTATAATCTCCAGCGTCAACAACGTAGATGTTCTTATGTGTGTAGAACACGGCGACAGCCTCTTCAGTGTGACTCAACATATCTTTCGACTGCTTCTGCAAGCGTATTGCGTCCTTCTTGGACATAGCGAGCGAACGTACATCCTGGCCCCCTCCAAGCAACTTAGCCTGGAACAGAGACGCTTTTTCCACAGTGCCAATCGGAGTTTTAATTCGAACAAGAAAGCCACCGTCTGCGCCGGAATGACTTTCCTCTGTGTGCTTGTTATGCTGTCGGTACTTGAAGTCCACACGCAGATTGGCCCCATGGATTCGCTGTTGCATCAACGCGTGTCCTAATGCGGACGTCAAGGCCTCTTCGTTTCCGTGGCTCGCAATTTCACCAAGAACCTGCTCCACAGCTCGGTCGATGAGCGCTGCAATTTGAGTCTGTGTATGCTGGTCGATAAGAAAAGTCAAAGTTTTCTCTGCCTGACGTAATTAATAATTGGCGCTTTGGCGCGTTCGCAATCAGCCCACTCGCCGCTGCGCACGGTGCTTAAACGCAGAGAAAGCCGATGGCAAACGCATGCGACCGGTTGAAAGTGGCCGAAGGCCGCAGTACTGTCGCTCAATGGTAGATTAGGCCGCCTTTTTGTCTTCGACCCTTGAAAGCAGCGTTCCCGTGGCAATCCATCGGTACCGTGCGTCGTATGTGGAGCTCGTCTTGGGATGCGAAATGACTACAAATTTGTGTACCGTAACCTCTCCCACCAAGTGGGCAGTATAAATAGACCCGGACAGCTTTACGAGCTCCACTTGGGGGGGCTCCTTGAACGGATGAGGGAATGGAATTTCTTTCCACGAGTAGCCAGCGACGACAAACTCATCGCGGAGCATTGTTACGGTCCCAATTCCATCAGACGATTGGTATTTCTGAAGCTTCGCGGACACATTTTCCTCAATGCGATTACCTGGGACAAACAGGACATAGCCTACAAAGACCGCAGTGGCTACAAAGAGCACTGCAAGAATCCATGAGTTATAGTCGGTAAACGCGGTTAAATATAAGCCGATGATTGAGGCGCCACCAGCAATGACGTTGAACACAGCAAATAGGCGGCCCAAAGGTAGGTACTCCCTTTTTGGAAGAGTGGTGAATCAGCTTAGCGAGTTTTCCTCAAGACTACAAAGTCAGCTCAATAAGCTAGAACGTTGAATTCGAGCAATTGCTAATTATAGCTCATGTGTTATTTGTTTATGGTTATTCGCGCAGCACCAAATGGTCAAAACATTGCTGGTTGCATCACAACACGTAGCCAGGCGGCGAGGTTAAGTTAGGTTAATTTTTCACATGTTTCAATCGCATGGCGCTCTTAAGGAAAAAATCCCTGAACTTAGACTCTGAAAGCAGGAGCGAGCCTTTTTCCCTCTCATGCTCATATGTTTGAAAACCGATGTGTTCACCTTCAAAAGCTGGTGGTAGTCTTTCGTCAAGCCTCCTACCTCTTGCCAAGGCAATTGCTGACAAGGCTTTTTCAATGGCAGCAGTACGCTCGGATGCTGCTGGGCGTTTTCCCTATTTTTACACGGCCACAATTAGGGCCACAATCGCGATCACTACGGACCATATCGCCCATGGTGCGAAGCTCTATGCGGCCTCAGCTGAGTCCCTTACTGACTCAACAGTTGAGACTTTCCGAGCAAGCTCTTTTTCGTGCAACCAACGCCACTTATCGCTGCGACGGTAAGCAGATGCACTGTTCTTGACTTCTGCTCAAACCGCCGCTTCGCCTAAACTCTCTAACCGAGCAAAAAACTCTGCATCGGTTTCAATCGTGCCTGGCATTGCCCAAATGAACACCGCTTTAGGTTTTGGGTCTTCGGAATGCAAATACATGGCTTCCGCCCCTATTAGGATCAATCAATTAAAACGGTTTATACCGTTTTTCCACGCACAACCAACTTTAGATCGTACAAACACTGCAATGTCACATCACTAGGAACCCCAGCAGCTTTAAGACGAAATGCAAATTCGATTGGTGTGATCGTCGGCTGTCGAACTGCTTCTACGATGGCCCTATAAATTACATCAACATGCATTGACCGACGCAGAACTGCTCTTACATTTTCCAAAAGCGCACCACTAGACTTCCACCAACTGGAACTCCAAATATACCGATACTTACTTGACGTGAAAGCGGGATCAACATCATAGATCCGCGTTGTATCTTTTTGTAGAGAAGCAATCATTTCGCGCTCAGTCTGCTCTTGTTCTGCTTCAAGAGCCGCAGCAATACGCTCATTCTGCTGTCGTTCCGCTTCAAGAGCCGCAGCAATACGCTCATTCTGCTGTCGTTCCGCTTCAAGAACCGCCGCAGCACGTTCGTTCTCGATACGTTCGCGTTCAAGCTGTTCAATGAATAGAGCGGTGTTTTCTACCAACAGGGCTCGTTCGTCGTCTGTAAGTGGTCTTGCATCGCCACCACCATAATAAGGCGGTACCGCTGTACCCAGCCCACAATATAGCTTTGCAAAACATCGTGATCCCAAGACATGGAATTTGCCATTATCAAGGACGACGTGTATACGTTTGAATACTAAATGACCGCATCCGTCTGCCTGGCACCTTATTCTATTAGCGTGCGATACCTCCACGATGCTCAACAAATGGGATTCCGGTTTAGTCGTTGACATCATCTTGCGGTTTCCTACACGGTTGTGGTCGCATACGGACATTCGTAGAGTCCGGCTCCCTGAGTAGCGTCAAGAACGGGCTGTGTGCTAGCTATCAGCCTTGTTTGCCCTTTGGGATGCCAGCAATTTTTTCCTGAATAGTAGAAGCTGGTACCAGCGGGGCTTAAACTTCTCTCACCGATTGAATCAACTTCAAACCGACCTTTCCCCAAACGAACGACCGTCGCACACACATACTGGAGGCGACTGCCTTGAGTATGACGAACGACTACTTTCGCTCCAACTTGAACATGCTCCTTCAGCCACTCTTTCACGCTTGTTGCGCTCTGTCCAAAACAAGGTGCTTGATTCATCCTATGCTCCATTTCATTTTGCTGGCCGCCGGCCAGTACGGGTACCTATAGAGCGCGATTTTCTTGTCGTTTAGTCACAACGATTCATTCCATGGTTGGCTGCGGACTTCAGTACGTCTTTGACTTCAGGCCCGACAGACGCGGCCGACAGTAACCAGACCTCTTCTACTACATGCGAAAACAGTGAGCTCCCCGAAAGTTCCCTGGCCAGCGTGGCGCGATCTTTAGCCCCGATGTGCAACGGAATTATTCGCCCATGAGATTTTGAAGGTAAAGCTGCTTAATGTCGAAATCGAGGTTTTTTTGCAAAATGGTCTGATCACCGATCTCAAAGCGCTTGTCTTTAACTTCGTGGTCCACCAGCGCCAGGCATCTCTCGATGTATTTTTCAGTTTGCTCAACCAACTCCGTCAGATCAGCGCACAGCGGGAGTACGTGGCGTAAGATATTACAATTAATCGCAATGATTTGTTCCAGTTCCATGGCATCCCAAGATTTACACGATCCGAAACCCGCGTTAGTGAGGATACCGTTGATCTGCCGAGGCTGCCTATCACCCACTCCAGGGAAACACTCGTTAATAATTCGAACTTTGACCGACTGATCCAATCGGTCAAATTTTCGAAGTTGTTGTATGCCTTCGCCGATCCGTCGGTCCAGATTTCTGACCATTCTTGCACCTTCCGGATACAGTGTCGCTTTAGCCTGTATCGTCAGTAACGTGTTGGACTTCGCGCAATACACGAGCATGTCAATTTCGGTTCCGGGAATCTTCTTTTCGAGTACCACTTCATAGCCGTTCGCTTCGAAGTGATGCTTTGCGCGTCGCAAAAGCGTCGGCTCGAACAGGTCCGAAATCGGTCCGTGAAATTTGTATTTTTCTGCAAACGGAGGATGATTCTGGACCGTCATCAAAAGGTTTCGAACTGACATGCTCATGAAAGCCATGCAGGGACAAAAATACAAATCGTCGCCCAGCGACCAGAATGGCGGCAAGGAGCGCTTGCTGATAGTCGATCGTTTCTCCCCGCTTTCGAAAAAGAACTCGCCAAACTTGTCGAAATCGGAATCGCTAGCGCCTGTTAGGCACGACACGGTCTCTTTGATAGTTTGTTTTGCGACCACAGCCATGCTGAGCCCCTCGGCAAGCCCATATTTGATCTCATAGCTGAGCTTGTGTTGTTCGCAGTAATCATTTACCGCCATCGCTGTCTGCATATACGCGTAACAAATCGCGCCGAACGCTTGTCTGATCTGCCGAAACGCAGCGGCACTCGAAAATCCTAATTCGATGAAGGCAGCGTCCGGAACCAGGTCCGCTTCGCGATAGTTATGATGCATCGTCTCGTATATTCGCTGAATATACTGTGCACCCTTAATGACATTCTGTACATCACGACGATCTAGGCGCCGTATTACGGCAACCAAATGCTCGCGCGTGCCAGGTACTGTAAATCGCGGAATGATAGGCGTGCTCAGGTTCGAAAGAACCGAATCGACCAACTCGACGCGGCGCGCCCTGTCTGAAGCATAATCGACCAACCAAGTGTACGCATCGAACCGCTGGCAAGTATAGATCCCGTTGTGTATGAAAGGAAAAACAATGTTTAGATTAGCGCACATCATCAAATCTAACAAAGCCGGATGGAGTGCCTCGACCTCGCCGAAGCGCTGTCGGCAGTCCTTCGGACTCAACGGGGTCAAATCCAGATTGCGCTCGAACACGAACGTTAGAGGATTCAAGAAACTGATGTCGAGGTGACCGTTTTCTATAAATTGGATCGTCGCCAGCTCGGATATGAAATTGAACAGGACGCCAAACGGAAGTCTAAGCAGCAGGTTTTGATCGAAATGAGTATCGATTAAGGATTCGATGCTACCAAGGTCGTGATTCATTCAAGGTGTGATTTATAGCGATTCGGAAGTATTGAAAACACGGCAACACATAATACTCGACAATAAAATATCTAATTTTGATTATAACGTAAAATTGTCAATAAGAAATTTTAAATAATTACTTCGCCAATGAGGGGGCTTTGGCTCTCGTGCTGGTAATTATTGTTGTACCCACCGTGAACGCGGACACTGGCTAGAATTAAGAGCAACCGCCTTATTCCTGTCCCGAAGGACACAAAAATTACGAACGATGCCGTTTCGCTAGAGGCTGGCAGGAGCAAAGGCAGTATCAAAAAGTCAACCAGGCACTAACCACAGCATTCAACACCCACTACAGATTCAGATACCAAGCCGCCAAGTCGGCGGTTCGACGAGTGGCGCGTTTTGAACTCTGTTGATCAATCGTTGATATTGCCGCTATGAATATGGACCTATGTGCGCGATGATCGACCTGCCAGCGACACCACGCCGCCAGCCGTGGGGTTCGCCTACTCGCCCGACCGCAAAGGTAACGGTCAGATCCGGTCGCGTTTACTACAAGTTATTCCTGGCCGAGAATCGGCTGAAATGCTGGCACGGCCCGTTTCAAATGCAGGTCGCTACAGCTACCTTCGCCCAGAAGCAATGTTATACGGTGCTGTGCTAAGTGAAGATGGAATCCAAGGCTTTTACCATGGAGCAGTGCCCCGTTCAAGGAGGGTAATCAATTTTTTAGCGACATTGTCGCAATAGTTGGATCCTTTTTTCATGTTGAACTCCTAAAAAAAATAGCTACAAGAAGTGGCCAGATTGAACAATGGAAGCACGCAACCACTCATCCGCCAAGATGGGCAGCAATGTGCAAACGAGAATGGAAGGCTAAGAGCGGAGTGCTCTTGACATCGAGGGAAATTCCCGTGCGCTGGGCACGTGCAAGGAAGCGGAGCAACTTGCACTTGGTGATCCGAAAAGATCATCATGTTCTAATGTTAGGCTTCACGACAATATATGTCAATCTGGTTCTCCATCGCCCATGCATGGGTATTGCTTAACCGATCCGTGATCGACTGATTGAATAGTTATTATCGCGACACTAAGCATCAACACTAGCATCAACACTATATATCTCGTTACCCTCAGAAGTGCACGTACGCAACTGGTGAAAATGGAAAATACACCATAGATATGTCTGTGGAGAAAGATGTTTGCCGAAGCAAAAAATCACGCAGATTTTGCCCTATCCGAGATCCATTTAGTCAATTGACCTACTGTATAGGCAGGTGCTCGTCCGCAGAAGAAATTTAAATTCATTTTTATATTATTGCTAATCCAGTTTTCATATGACACGTAATTTTTTTTAATAATATTCCTGGCTTCTGCCACGGAGATGGCATCACGAATGTTCTCAATCTCGAGCAGCTTACTCAACGTAGTTTCAACGTAGTCTTTCTTTATAGCCGCAGGAGATGCACTACGACAAACTAAATCTTGCAAATTGACAAAAATCGATTCAGCATATTTCATCTGAAATGGCTTAGCGGCTTCCGATGCAGATTGTAAATTTCTATCCGAAATGATGGCATTATAAAACTTTATTAAGCTATTTTCTAATAAGCCAGCACTAATTACGCCCGCATGTGCCAATTGGAAATAAAAAGCAACTGGCTCCGCGATATCAGCTACTTTAAATGAACCAAAACCGTTACATCCTGCAAAGACAAGTCCCAGATTACACCGAGTTTTCAAATTTATTTCGGCAAGTAACGACTGCAACTCACACCATTCGACACGTTCAGAATCATTTCCAACTTCAAGACCATTTTTGTCGCCATGAAATTCCAAATGAAGAATAAAACCCATATTTGGAACCACTTCATTTTTTAACATTTTCAATTGCTGAAGTAGTTTTTCGCGGCTTTCAACAAATTCGTGTTTAAGTTCTACTTTTTTGAAGCTGCCGTATGCGCATTCATCTCGAAGACGATTGTAAATAACCAAACCTGTCTGCTTTTCGGCCGATTTATTCCCATCAAGTATGAGCACTCTGGTCAAATAAAATGAGGACATGAACTTAAACTCAGTTAAACTATCAATAAAATCCATATATTTTTCTTAAAAATTTTTCATAACAATAGCCTATCAGAGACCTACAGGATACGATATCCAACTACATCGTACATTCTTTTTCCTCGTCTATTCTTCTTACCTAACGTCCAGATATACTTGTAAGGATTGATAGTAAAGCACCATTATTTTGTCCCACTAAACTTGATCCAATGGCACATCCATGCTAAGGCGAACTATGGTCCAGGCCATTGCTCCGCTGTATTCCTCAAAGTGTATCTGGTGAATTTTTTTTAACTCTACCAAGTTGCGAAGTCCTCTACAACATCGAATCTCCGACACTCTTCTGCTAAAACTGCCACGGAATGAAATACCATTCATCGCATATGCAATCTTGGTTTCTTCATCATAGCTGATGAAATTACAAAATTTTCCGCGTCCGCTACTTTGATAAACTGGACTATGAGCATCCCGTGTATTGTTCAAATACCTGCCAGTACGGTGGCATCAAGGGACGTCAAATTCTTGAATATCGGTGCTACTCAGGAATCCACTTCATATGATACATATCATAGTCCTGATGATATTTCGCGACGATAAAATCGGAGCGTTCAAAGAATTCTCGTCGACGCGAGGTTTCGCAGGTAAGTTCAATCGGTACCCGAAAATTGAAGTGTTTCTTTACTTGCTCCACGAGCTTTTGACCAATGCCGCCCCCCTGAAATTCCGGAAGTATGTATATAAACATCAGGTCTGCACCGCAGTTGAAAGGGTATTCCGATCCATCTCGAACCATAGCGAATCCTTCCTCCCGTCGGAGAATGAAAATGCTCCCGCGTTGTAGGTAACCCAGGTAGGGATCAGGAAAATCCGGGCCATAGACGTTCGATGACTAATCGATACTAGTCCTCGCTAAACGGTGGATCGGTGCGCCGAGATAGCCTTTCATCAGGCAGGCCGGCGATCGCACGGAACCGCGGATACAAATCGCGCCGTCGGTCAGCCTCGATCTTTGCAAGAGTTTCTTTGGCTTGTCGAGAAAGTCCTCGCGGCGACCAAATTTGGCCTCGCTCATCAATGACGACCACCAGCGAACGATGACTAAAGCAGCTGGTGTCTCCAACACGCCCGCTCGACTTACCTCTATGGTATTTTTGGAGCGTGAGTACGATGACAAGGCTACGCTCGGATACCTTGAGCAGGGAAAGCAATTCGCCACGACTGATGAACAAGCGGTATCCAGTCTCGCTCCAAGCATAGTCACCCCGTCCACCCTCGGCGCCCCAGGCTTCGGCACGATACGCTGTTCTCCCGTCAATTGACCAGCGGCGGCTCACCTGATCATCCGCACTTGTACCCAACAGGTCTCTCGTCCACTGTGACGGAAAAGGCCTGTCGAGTGCCGTGGCGGCGCCATAAGGATCATGCCGATCAAGTTGGTGCTCGGTGTTCGGCGTCGTCTCCACCCATGGCTGAACCGTGTGGCCGCCGCCGAAGTGACTGACAATCTCATCTTCGTCGTCAGGCAACCATCTGAAGAATGCTTCAGATGACAGCACCGTCATGACCACCGCTCGCGCATCACTCGCATTCGCCACTACGCTTTGAAGCGTGACAGTTGTGTCTCTCCCGATCGACCAACGTCCCGCAATCTGAAGCCAGTCGGCTACCACCTTGCCGTCCTGCAAACCGAGCAACGGTGTTAGCAGATTACTGTCCTCGCGGACGGTGCTTCTCTCGCCACTCTCCGGCATAGGCATGTCCACCTCCTTGGTAAGGTCGAGCGGAAACGGATCGGTGAGATCGGCAAGCCAGAGGCCATCGTTTCTTGATAGTGTGTATTCCCTCAGGAACGCGGCCCAAGCATCGCCGTTCCAGTCCTCACCGACAATTGCCTGTGTTGCCAGCAACTCGCCGGCAACAAGCATAAGTGCATGCCATCCGAGATATCCTCCATACCGATCTCGGTCTGGAACATACCCCGAAGACCAGGATTCGTCATTGCTTCTGCTACGCGGGCAATCGTGCATTCCTCGCACGGTTGCGTCCCAACGCCGCACCCACGCATTGATGCGGTCTTCCACCTCCCAGCCTGGGCAAGCGAAGACGTGGCACAAACGCTCGACCTGATATTTGTTGAAGTCGTAGTCGAGGCGAAAGCCATCTTCTGCTCGCGGCAAGGAGTCTGGCCTGGCTGCGTACCGGAACTCGCGATAGTCGGTTCCAGGCACCGATGGGAAGGGCGACTGGTTTGCGGAGTCAAGCTTAGCAAGCATAGCTTCGCGCTCTTCGGGTCTGAGTGCAGGCGCAAGCACGCGAAGTATGTCTATCGCGAACGCACGCATGACAACGTGCGGGAACTCAGTAGAACAGACGATCCGTTCAAAAAATGCGCGATGGGGGATAAATACGGTAGCGGCGTCTTTCGCTACGCGGGCGAGCGCCATCAACAACCAGAGCTGCGCATGCATTACGTAGAAAGGCAGCTTCGCATCGCCGAAAGGCAAATTCGAAGCTGCCCCAAAGCGGTCAATCAGCCTATCAATCACATCCGATCGTCCAGCCGTCATCAAGCGCCGAACAGCATGGGCGGCACGCCACCGCATTGCTGCGACGGGGTGGCCCAGCCTCGCCCACACTAATCCCGCTACAAATGTTGCCTCATCGGGCGGCACTTTAAAACGCACGTTCCACGGTCCGTCACCAACTTCAGACGGCAGCTTTTCATCTGTGTTCGCCAGAAACCGTTCGAGGCCTTCCGCGATAGCACTGGCACTGACGTCAGGTGCCAGTCTTGCGGCGAGCGCGAGCCAAGCATTACCACCAAGACTGTCTGCGGTACTCCGAAGCGCTGCAACTACATGCTCGACAAGGGGGGCCCGTTTGGCATGAAAACTCAGCTCCAGCCCCCGCCAGCCGCCCCACGCGTCGTTGCTTGAACTGGCAAGTTCGGAGGCATGCTTGGTGGCCAGGCGCAGCCCCAAGTCAGGCAAAGCATCACGCATAGCCGCTGACGACCTCCCCCACTCCTCTAGGTAGCCGTCCAATGCGTGGATTTTGTCAACAAGCGTGGCGGCCGTTGTTTCAACGACTGCGCGGACGAACCCAAGGCGCTCGGTGGGAGAGTTCGCTTGCTTAGCCAAATCGATTAGTGTTCGAACTGGCCAACGCCGCCCTGACTGGTCAATTTCTTCATTAAGGATCTGACGATCAATGTCATCAGCGTCCGTGAGGTCCACTGGAAAGACGGGCGGCGGCTCCGCCGCAGCTGACGGAGGCATGACTGTTCGCGATTCTGATTGGGGGCCGAGGCGCGCAAGCAGGCCCTCGATTCGTAATAGCGCATGAGAAGCGGCAGGAAGACCCTGCTCACATAGGTCATGTAGCCGCTGGATGGTCTCTCGTGCGGGAGACAGTTGATCCTCACGATCGATCTCGGTCAGAAGGAGATCGAAGAACCATTCCCATCGCTTTTGAGGTAGACGGCGAATGACTTCTGACGCGAAGTCTGATATGTGCCACGTCCACGTTTCGACTGGAGCAGCCAAGCCGAATAGCGCGACGGCAGCTTCCACCGAAAGCTTCGAATCACGAACGAGGATAGTTAACGCCGGACCGAGTGACAGTCCGAGCCGAGCCGCGTCACGATCGTCCAGTCGTGCCAGCGTAGCCAACGTCGCTCGACCAGCAGTCGGTACCATCGTTTTCGCGTATTCAGTCCAAGGGAATTTGCCATCCTCGTTCTGATTCAGCTCAAGGATACGCGCCATGGTGTGCGCCGACGCCGGCTGCAGTTCAGGACCCGAATAGCGGCCGGTCAGCTCCAACAAGTGGTTGGTACGATCAAAATCATCCGATCCAATTGCCTCGGCAAGATCAAGCGCACGACGAAAATAGGCCGCAGCCTCTTCAGTGCTTACTCGCCAGACTGCGCGAGCGAGATCACCGTAGGATGAAATTCTAGATCCGACATCGGTATCGAGCTGGATCTTACGCTCGACATGACCGGCAAGAAGGAGCGCAGCATCATGGCACGGGGAGATGCGCGATAGTCGAGCAACCGAATTGGTCAGCTCCGGGGTGAATAGGCCTGGCGCACTCGCGATCCAGTCGACCATGCGTTTCGCAAGCGAGGCATTGAACGCACCTAACGCATCGGCAAGATCAAAAATCACTCGAAAACCGTTCCGTGCGAGATACGCCATCCCATCACGATACGGATAGTTGGACGATTGCTCGACATCACAGATAAGTCGTTCGAACGCTGCAACAACCATCTCATCTCGTGTCGTTCCAATCGGCGGACGAATGATGTCGGCGACATCCTGAGCATAGTTCAGCATCGGAAGAATCCGGCCGCCCAGCGCACGCGAGTAGTCTGAGCGTTTTTCCTCGTCGAGACCACACCGCCGCTTCCGTCGGTGCCGAGTTCCATCGAATTTCGGAGCCACTAGCTTCTGGTTAAGCACCCGACTGAAGGTCGCAGCGCCCCGCGATCGAGCACTTGCAGGCACCAACTCGATTAATTCCGCTGGTGCTATGTCAATTAGGGCGGCGCGCTTCCGGCTCAAAGCGGCTCGAACACCGGCAGCCAGTACGGTCACATGGATCGCGCGGTCGCTCGGATAGTGACTGGAATAGTCATAAACGCTTGGCGGTGTAAGTGCAGTTCCAGCGAGGATGCTTACTGCCTCTTTCTCCATGCCGAGCTCTATGGCCAGTGCCGATGCCAGCACACTAGCCATCGCCAAGCCTTCGCTTTTGCCATTCGCAGAAGGTGCTGCAGCAAGTGCCGCGACAAGTCCTCTGGCGTAGGTTGGGTCACGACCAACGAATGAAAACGCGGCAGCGTAGAGCGCGCGAGATGGCAGACGGCAACGCAACAACCGCATTCCGATGCGGGTTTTGGGCGGATGCGCCGAACGCTGGTGTCGATCCAGAAGATCGAACAAATCCATAAACTTGGCGAAAGCCACACCGTCGTCTTGACGAGCGAAAAACTCTGCAACGCGCACGTCATTACCCGCCAACATCTCGACATAGGCGAAGCCAATATCGTCCCACTGCCTTGATGCACTCGATCCGCTAAAACGCTCTCTGCGTTTACTATACGCGGCCCAATTGTGCCAATCGATTGATCGCCGTGCGTGGCGGCGGGCCTCGTCTCGGTCGCCTGCGAAGGCGTTCGCGAGTGCAAGCGCGGCGTGTTTCCCCCCAGGCCAGCCAGCATTGGTCGCGGAAAGCCGCCGCAAGGCTTCGGGGTCACCCGCTATTGCGGTGAGGTCAGGGTGTTCGTAAAGGAAGCGGTCAGATCGCTCATGTCCCGCGGCAACGAGTGACGCTTCCAACAGCAGGCGCAGAAGGTCGTCGCGCCGGCTCAGCTCTCCCGCCAAAGCTATCGCGGCGGTGATCCGCGATAGACGGATATCGCGTGCGCTTACCTGTGAAGCGCCTCGTGGCACACGCAGATCATAGGCCAGTTGAATGAGCTGATCGACATCGCACAGGGAGGTGAGCAACGCAGGCAGTGCCCGAGCTGCATAGTTTGAAGTGAGTTGGCGTTCTTGGAGTGTGGCGATTACGCGGTCTCGGTCAACTTGGCTCGCGCCATAGCTCGATCGGATCAGGGTCTCGGTCGGTTCATCTCGAAACATCAGACCGTGGGGCGTTCGCTCAAGCAAAGGGGCGAGGTCGGCAGCGAAACTTTCAACCTGCTCCGCGATCAAGCCGTGTGCGGCAGCCAGCTCTGCAATAGGGACCGGGGGCGCCAGCAAGGCAATGCCTGTGAGCAAGAGATCAATGTCTGCATCGCTTGCGCCGCGAGCGCGTGCAGTTTCGCGCGCTTCGGTAAGGCGCTTGCGAATCAGCACGTTTAGCAAATCTTGCGGCTCTGCTGGTGTGTCTGGGAAAGACACGGGATCAAACGGTCGCCCAGTGGTAATCAGGTTGTCCAGACAGCGTGGGTTAAGGCCTGACCGAGTCTGCAAAGCGGCGATCTCGTGAGCCGACACATTCGGCACGCGCCGCTCAACAAGGGAGCGTACTTCGGAGTTAGTGAATAGTGGGATGGTGTAAGGACGGTGCGAAGCACCACCGGTTGCCAGCGCAAGTCGTTCGGTTCGGCACGATGCGACGATGCGTACGCCATCGATCGGATCTACGCTGATGCTACGCATGAGAAGGTGTGCGAACGATGATGTCGCGGTATCCCGCGCGGCAAGCCCAGCGTGGTCGATCGCGTCGAGTACCAGCGAAACACATGCATCGCTGCGAGTTTGCCTAGCTGTCTCCACCGACTGGGCGAGCCGTCTGCGGAACGCTCTCAGCAAGCTCGTCACATCAACTACCGGCAATAGAATGTCGCACAGGCCTTGCCCGGCCATAAGGTTGGCAAGGTGGACAAGCGTTCTTTCCGGGAGATGTCGGCCGTCGGCAGGATCCCGCCAGCGACCAGCGCCGAAACCATCGAAGAGCACCACGGGACCATCGGCTTGGAATCGGTCGGCGAGGCCTTGCATCAAAACCGTCTTTCCCATCCCGCCCGCAGCATGGACCACGAGAGGAAGGCCCGTTTCACGGGCGAGAATTGCAATGTCGTCAAAGACTTCGCGCTGAATGACGATTTCAACTTCGGGAAACGCGTCAGGCGTGGGATACAGCCGATCTTCGTGCTCCACTTCCAACTCAGCCAGGACCGCTACCCGATCAACTCGTTTGTCCGTCTCGCTACCGGGACCGGCCTTGATCCTGATAAGGTTCCGCAACTTTAGCAGGCGTTTCTCCGCATCAGGGTCCCCTGGTTCGCTCCATGCGGCAAGAGTTGTTGAAATTGCACGCTCAGCCTCTGTCAAGCTCCCCTTACTGCCCACCAAGTCCAGTCGTCGCAGCAGGTCAGCAAATGGATGAGGATAGCCTTTCATGGCTTCTGCGATCTGGCCTGTTTGGCTAGCAATATCACCGGATTCTTGCGTGCCTGCGATGAACGCAGAAATCGCTTTCCCCAAGTTCTCGTGGATAGGTCTGTTTGTCGCGAATTCATAGCGGACTACGGCAAGAACATGGTCATCGCCATGGGTCGCCCGCAGCTCAGCATCGGTTACGGCAAACTTGCAGAGAGTTGAAGCCAGGTCAGCAGCTCGAACTGCCTTTGAGGCGCTCGCGATCGAGTACTTGAACTGGACAACCGCGACTCGATGCGCCCGTGCGACATCCGTGGCGCCATAATACCGAACAAGATCAGCAATCTCGACCGCGCCGATTTCCAAACTCTGCTCGTCCTGCTCGTCGAAACCCTCAAGCGTAATCGCTGTAAGGTCGGTCAGCGGTGGCAGGAGTTCAAGGGCGGTGCGCGCCGCCCAAGCTTCATGAAAGGCATGGCCTGCCTTTGATGCCCGAAGTTTGTCGATTTTTATCGGCGTTGTGCCAGTATTGTCGTCACTCATGATCGGCTTGTCGTACCTGCGTCATCCTACCAAGGCTTCCAGCGCTTTGGACGCAGAATGTGGCAAGCGCCGCCCCTCTTTAGCCACATTGACCTGCAAGGCCACCCGCGCCACGTCAAAAACGTCTTTGTCCAATGCATAGTTGCCCTTGGCCTGCAACCAGGTCAGCACGTCCGCCAAGTGCCAGATCGACGCACTCCCTTCATGCACTGGCGCAGGAAAACTACCCGGGTGAGCCAACATCAACTTGCGCATGTTCTGCCGCGACACCCCTACGATGTTTGCCACGTCGGTCAGCCCTACCAGATCTGGTGTCACTTCGATCAGCCGTGCCGACGGCGTGGCACGGCGCACATCTGCCAGCGCGCTACGCACAGCCTCGTCCGCATCCGTCGCCTCGCGGGTGAACTCCAGCGCCAACCGCCCTGGTTGCCCGAGGCCTACCAAAGCATCGTCGCAGCCAGCTTCGCCCAAGCGTTCGACCAGCACATCCGAACCGTGATCATCATCGGCAAGCTGGTATTTCAAAGTGAAGGTGTATTCCATCGTGCTACTCCTTTGCTCCGTCATCGGTCTCATACTGCTTACGATGCGTGGTGCAATTATCCACCACGCGCCGCAAGGCTTGAGCGTGATTATCGGGGTTCTTGGGCGTATTCCATATCGAGGTGATGCAAAACTCTCTGCAGCGGCACTGCTCGTCGTTGTACGAGCAATAAATGCCCCCCCAAAGCG
The DNA here is from genome assembly GCF_001758715.1 of Janthinobacterium sp. HH104. NCBI lineage: Bacteria > Pseudomonadati > Pseudomonadota > Betaproteobacteria > Burkholderiales > Oxalobacteraceae > Janthinobacterium > Janthinobacterium sp. HH104. The sequence continues at coordinate 390,637 of NZ_LRIB01000027.1, forward strand.
TGGTTGCCACCAACCTCTATACGCCACTCCTACTCTCCGGCGTACTTCAGAGCTTCCACGACCTCTTTCTTCGGATGTAAAGGACGGACCATCAATGGTTTCCAGTATGGCGGGTGATCGGAATGGTTGTCAAGAGACAACCATTCCGCTATTTTGAGGCTATTGCGCTCATTACCGGAACGACCACGTTCTCAGGCATCAGCTTCGGCACATAAACCTTTCCATCGCCCCAGGCATCAATCATGTTGGCCCACTCTTGCGGCATGTGGCGCCGCTGCTCGCCATACTCAGCCTTGTTGTAGACCGACCGCGAGGAACGTCTCTCATGCGCTAGGCACTTCTCGACCCAGTCCCGGTTGAAGCCGATCTCGTTCAACAGCGTCGACCCAGTGCGGCGCAAATCGTTGACAGTGAACGGCTGCAGCGACAACTCTTTGGCTTGCGCTCCCTCAACCACGAGTTGCGTCACCCGATTCAAAGTCGCATTGGACATAAACCGCGCCGCATCGTAACGAGAGGGAAAGACGAATTTTGAGCCTGCCGCACAGGCGTGCAGCGTAACAAAGTTATCGAGCGCATGGCGCGACAGATAACCAGCTCCAACTTGGATCAATGCCGGCTGCATTGGCAGGTGCTGCCCAAGCTGCCGTGGCAGCCGCGGTCTTAGCTACGGCTGCTGTGCCCATTCAAGGATGCAAACAGTAATCGCAATGATAGTGGCCTGTTTGGCAGAAGCGAGCCAAGGAGGATCATGCGAGCAACGATGGACGATAGCAAACCCTGCGTACGAACCTTTGATGTTTAATCCAAGTGCATATCAACGCTATGGACAAATGGGGTCCTCAAGTGCACTTAATATATGGTATCTATATCAAAACATCATTAATTGCAAGCCTTTTATTTGATGAGACTCAATGTGTCGCACTTTCTAAAAAATACTAATACCCAGGCTAGTGCACCATCAACTCTCCACCTTCCGAGCCGATGCACGAGCCATAATCCATGATCAAATCAAAAGCCTTTATGACCGCCAACGGAGCCACTCGCACCTCGGTATTGTTCCGCTATTAATATTAAATCTATAAATGCCAGCAGGCCCAAGCCGACGGACTCACTGGACAAGGACTGAAGTCAATTTTCGATCAGTAAAAATTGTCTGTAACGTGGCTGATTTAATTCGAACATTTGTGCGGCGATTGAGAATTTCAATGGACACTTCTACGTAGTAGGTACGAAGATACTTATATAGAAGAGTGTCACTGACCTCAAATTCACTCAGTGAGGAACGACCGAGCAATAGGTGAGCGACCAGCGCTAACGGTCCTGCTAAATATTGCCCAGATTCACTAGTTTGTACTTCTAACACCTGTTCTAAACTTTCGGCCACGCAGTTTAACCAGTGATCGGACAAGTGACATGGCAGAGCAGCCGACGGCCCTTTGTCTAGGACCTCGCTCTTTAATGCATCTAACCTCATAACAGGAGGAAGTGGATGTTCCATTGGGCTACCTCGTATTGGCTAAAAGTTCAGATCTCCGCCCCTTCGAAGAGTTACGGAGTGAAATAAGTCATAAATTTCTTGGTCTATTTTGCCCTAGGATCCGAATATGGTGAGGTGAATTTTGTTCCGTTAAACGAAAATTTTGACTCTATTCAAGTCGACCGGATGCACGATTAGCAAGCTACGCAAGGAACTTGAACAACCACAGGACAAATTCGCACATCATTCTTCGATAGATCGATGCCACATAGAAAATAAAGTTAATGGAAAGAAACATTAAGTACTGCAAATGTAACACGTATTTTACGCACATAGTCACCGACAGCAGATCCGGCGCCTAGGCTGGTAGGAAGCTTGGTAAAATGAATCCAAAAGCCGACGCCCAACGGAATGGATACCATGTTGCGAAAAGACCTCGAAGCCAAGAAACGACAACATTACGTGTGGGCGAAGTATCTAGCCCGATGGGGCCGCGGTACGATGAACGTTTTCTACACCACGAAAACGGGAAAGTTTGCGCACGACAGTGTACGTGGCATTGCCGTTGACGACTATTTCTATAAAATTACCGTGCTTAATAGTAAGCATATTGAGGTGATCAAAGGATTCTCACGAAATAGCCCCGATCATTTGCAGCAACACCACATGTCATATCTTCATGACTTTCTAAGGATACAGCAGGTTGAGTTCATCTATGGCAAGTCTGGCACTCAGAATCTGCAAATTGAGCAATATCTCCAGGCGTTGAAATGCAATCAATTGGAAAATCTCCATGCTGCCCATGAAAAAATGGCACTTCCCGTGTTAGCCGCGTTAGCTGAAGAGAAACTTGATGTGCTGCAAAATCAGCGGCATATGCTCGAGTTCATGACATTCTTCGGACACCAGATTTGCCGCACAAAAACTTTCCGAGATGGTGTAATGCGGGTCCTGTCTAGACAAAGTGCTCTTGAGATTGAAGTCGCCAATGCTATGCAGCATACGTGGTGGTTCCTGAGTTATATGTATGGAATGAACATGGGTTTTAGCCTGTACATTGGGCGCCAGAACGCGAGGCATGCATTGCTGATAAATGATACTAGCGTGCCTTTTATCACGTCCGACCAACCTATCGTCAACGTGCATTCCTGTGTTTCTGATAAAAAATTTACCCCACCTGAGTATGCCGATCTCTATTATCCGATTACTCCACGGGTCGCTTACATCATTTGCGACTCCGAACGGTTCCCATCAGGCAGGCACGAGGTTGATAAGGCGACTGTTGTGGAATTCAATTCCAAAGTCGCAGCCCAAGCCATGGTGTACATCATCGGTGATACGGTGGATGCTATTCGCCCTTTCAGAAAGTACATCGGGCAGAACTATCAAAGTGCGCCTGATGGCCGTGTCAAGACCTGACAGAAAAATCATCGGACAACTTGGCACGTATGGCTTCACAATAGCCATGCATAAAATGACCAAAGTAAAGCGGCTCAACGAAGTTAACCTACGAAGATGACCACACCAAGCAGAACATGAAAAACATGGCCATCAGTGGGATACTCACTTCACTCACCGACGTTGCTCATCTTGTAAATGGCACGATGAATTAAAAACTATGCCACACTTGGCCAGCCAGCGACCGCTCGACGGCCACCAGTCTTTTCGTGACTTGACCTACCGGCGGCAGACGGTGCGCGGTCCTGCAGGCAAAGCGCGGATCGAGGGTAACGACAAACATCGACTGGCTCTTCTTGACAAAGAACCACTTAGCTAGGCGGATCAGTTTTCGGTTTGTGCCAGAATGAACGCTTCGCAATGGTGTGAATAGCAGGACTGCCATATATTTCAGCAAGATGTACAATATATTGTGCATTCAAGAGGTGAAATTGTGAGCATACACATGATCGGACAAGAGATTTATCTGCGGCGCAAAGCGGTTGGCCTGACTCAACAGCACCTGGCTAATCTGGCAAATCTATCGCGCCAGACCATACAACGCTTGGAAGCAGGGACAATTAAGGATCTTAGTTTTCAGCGCTTGACCAAGATCATGGGCATCGTCGGATTGAGTTTCGACGTTCCGTCGTTAGCGGCCCGGAAGCGCAAGAATGGCCTATGGATGGCCGCCAAAACCAGCAGCGTCAGCTATAAAAAAGAGATGAGCGTTGAAACCCTCCAGCATGCTCTTTCCACGGGTGAGGTTCCTCGCGGATACGAGGCGCAGATGCTTCATTTTCTGGATGAGGCACCGGTGCAAATTGTTGTTATGGCGGTCGAAGAGGCGGCCATGATATCCAATGAGTCGCCGACAAAAGTATGGTCACGTTTGGCTAAACTGGGTCCGGTACTTGGAGCCGAGCGCAAGGAGGTTTGGGGATGAGTGCAAGCACATATTCAGGAAATATAGAAGGTCCCCGCATGATTACTACCGAGGACGACGATTCTGGTTTCCCCCGACGACGTTTCGAGGAGACGCCAGCATTGGTTGACTTGCTACTATGGAGCAGCCCCACGTCGATGATCCGCACCCGCAAGGCTTTAAGCAATGGTGGGCCGTGCTGGCAGCTCGTCGCCCGGAGTTTTACTCTCAGCTTAGGTTTTTTTGCAGGAATTTTTGAAAAATCATCTTGGCATTCTCAAAATCAATGTAAAAGTCATTGATTTTCCTATACACGTTTTTGCATGAATTTTGCGAACCTATAACCTAACAGGATTTCATCCTAATTAGGTCTTTTTTTTCGATATTATTGTTACTAGAAACCGAAGAACATTTTTCGCTCTTCTACTTTGTGCAGACTGTGACGCGCTATGTGATGCGGCGTCGGCTCCACTTTTTCAGAGCAAAGTCTAAAAGCGAGTCCGTCGATGCATATTTCGGCCACCACGCCGCCAAAATCTTTTTCATAGCAGTCCTGCAGGATTTTCAAGTTGGTTGAGGGGAAACTATCTTTGAATTCCTTATTAAATTCCGGATAGAAATAGCGAATAAGCGCAGCTTCATACAGCGAAATTCTCTCCTGCTCCGTTGTATTAAAAAGCTTACTAATTCCATCCCTGATTCTCTTTCCATCGTCATCTTTCTTCTTCGCAAATGGATTCATAACAGTAAATAGCTGATTATTTGGCTGGATTGCCAGCATCAGTATGGTTAACCTGTATCCCTCGGGCACACCTTTAATAGCTATCTTTTGAAGCGTCTCATGCTTCAAAAGCCGATCGATCGCATTTCGCGAACCATCTTTTCCATATGCTTGTCCGATATACTTAACATTGAACTTCAGCATACCTACCTTTTCTTCAATTTTGTGCTTTAAGAAATCCTCATTGGGCCAGAACGTCTTTCCAGATTCGTCCTCAAGAATGCTAAATCCATCTCGTTGCCTTAGCAACAATCCTTGGGGAAGATTGATCGATATAGTGTGAGATAAATTTGCAACGGAGAAGTCCATTTCTAGTTGATTGCTATCCTGTCGAGCATCGAGAAACCTTATTGCTGGAGTATACCCAATGATGTAAATATGACACGACTCAATGACCCTCATTAAGGGAGCAAGTATGTTCTTATCATAGATATCTTCCGCGAAAATTGTGCATGAGTTGAACGCATACATTCCCAATGCATGCTCCACATCAAATAGAGCATTTGAAAAAAGTCCCTCTTGTGCAGGCCCCTTAGGCTGGTCTATCACGTACTCCTCCAGTTTAATTGATATTTTTAAAATTCCACATCGCGCAGTAGCCTACGTTTACTCATCAATGATCTTTACGATTTTTGAATCTACGAAAAGCGACACAGTTTGAAATTATGGCTAAATTAACAACAATGAATATCCTGTGCAACGTGAATACATTGATATTAATTCGTCGATTATAACCACGCAATACCACCGAAGACGTACTCTACTACCTCAACTGCAATAACCATTTCTATTTTCTCCAGCAGCACTGCTGCCTCGGCAGATACAACCTGCGTGGCTAGAACAGTAAGTTAAGAGTAAGTATGCGAAGCAAATGAATGTAAAATATTTTGTACATCTATAGAACTGCGGCATATGTATATCTACGAAGTCGGGAAAGCAGTTCGCATCAGTCGTTTAGTGGTCGGGTCAACGCAGCAACGTCGAGCGAAGTTAGCTGGTCGGTCGCACAAGACGCCGCAGCAGCTGGAAGCTGAAACCATTAGCAAATTGAGTTCCGGGCGCGTGGATTATTGGAATCCGTCGACGCCCCACGGGCTACTTGAGGTAACAATGATCGGCGTCGTAGCGCCCGCCGATGTTGCTACCGTCATACACCTCCTTGAGGAAGTGTCGCTCTAGGGTGGTATTATTGCAACAAAACAAGCCGACCTGCAAAGTGGCGCCACTGTTGTGCAGATTTGATAGCATGTGGATGCTCATCATCGATGCCTAATCGGGTACTATTTTAGCTCGATTGCCGTGTGGGAGTGGATGTCATACCGAAAAATACAACACGCGACACTGTAGTTCTTGCGAAGCAAGCGTGACCGGCCATACGGGCCTCGCCCAATAAGCGATCTTTTAGTGGGTGACATAATCCCTGATGGGGTGCGAGCAACACGTCGGCTGCCAGTTCCCCCTCGGCAGAACGGGCCAGCAATTGCGCCTCCTGCGCCGCTTCGATGTCGCCGGCCAGCAGGATCGCGTGCTTGCCTGCCGTGATTTTCACGGTGCAGCTGCGGGCGTTCGGCTTCAGGGCAATGTCCGTATGGCTGGCGGGCAATGGGTGCAGCATGGCGAAGTGCACGCCTTCCCAGGTCCAGCTCTGGCCCGCCGTGCAGTGCAGATAAGGCCGGTGCGATTCCCGCTGGAACTCGACGGCCGGATGGCCATCGAACAGCGACGAGGCCAGCCAGCCCACCTGCACGTTCTCGAGCAGGGACATGGCGCCGCCCGCGTGATCGAGGTCGCTGTGGGAAATGATGACGCCGTCAAGTTCGGCGATGCCGCGTGCGCGCAAATACGGCACGATGACCCTGCTGGCGCCATCGGAATCGAGGCTGTAGGCGGGTCCCGTGTCGTACAGCAGACGGTGGCCATGCGTTTCCACCAGCACAGCCATGCCTTGTCCCACGTCAAAGGCCGTGATCCACATCTGGCCAGGTGGCGGGCTGGACGGCAAGGCCGTCAGCAGCGGCAGCCAGCCCAGCATGCCCGCCCACCGGTGTGGCCAGCCACGTGGCGCCAGCAGCCATGCCGTGCCAAACAATGCCCAGCAAAAACTCCACATTGGCGGCGCGGGCGCCGTCCACACGGCAAAGCGGCGCGCACCCAGCCACTCGAGCACCTGCGCCAGCATCTGCACGATGGCATGCGCCAGCAGCAGCACCCCATCGGACAGGGGCGCTGGCAGCAGGCTGCCAGCCAAGGACAAAGGCGTGACGACCAGGCTGATGATGGGGATAGCCAGCGCATTGGCCACGGGGCTGACCAACGATACTTGCGAGAACAGCAGCATCGTCAACGGCACCAGCCCCACCGTCACCACGTATTGCGTGCGCGCGCCCAGCGCCACGGCCCCGCGCAGGCGGCGCCAGCGGCCAGCCTGCGGCGGCATGGGCGCCGTGGTGCGGCCCGC